>DATDBB010000240.1:0-6436 GCA_036525085.1 Allobosea sp. | reverse complement strand
CTCACCGCCGTCGGACGAAAACTCGTCACGATCCTCAACGCCCTCATCAAGGCCGACACCCCCTATGATCCAGCCCACGCTTGACAGCCCGTCACACAGTTGCTGGACAAGCGGCGAAGCCGCGCCGATCCGGGATTCATCGGAGGGAACTGCGCTCTACGATGGATCCCGGGTCGACCTGCGGTCGCCCAGGATGACGGCGCGTCTTGGGTCGGCCGTGGCGCCTAAACGACCTGGTTACGCAGAACCGTCTCGCCGCGCGCCAGCCGGCCGAGATTCTCGACCAGCAGATCGACGACATTGCCCTCATAGGCGCGCGTCTCGCCGGCGCTGTGGGGGGTGACGATGACCTGCGGCATGGCCCAGAGCGGCGAGGTTGCGGCCAACGGTTCCTCAACGAAGGTGTCGAGGCCGGCACCGGCAATGCGCCCCTCGCTCAGGGCCGCGATCAGCGCCTGCTCGTCGACGACCTTGCCGCGCGCGACGTTGATCAGGAGCGCGGTCGGCTTCATCGCAGCGAGCGCCCTGGCGTCGATCAGGTTCTCCGTCTCGGGCGTCAGCGGGCAGGTCAGCGCGACGATGTCGGCCTGCGCCATGACCTCGTGCAACTGGTCGGGCCGCACGATCGCCTCGATGCCGGGTTGCGGCTCGGGGCTGCGGCGCACGCCGATCACCCGCAGATCGAAAGCGGCGGCGAGCTTGGCCAGTCGCAGGCCGATGCGGCCGAGGCCGACGATCACCAGCGTCTTGCCGGCGAGTTCGTCCTCGCGCCTTGCGCGGTCGCCGATCATCGGGCGCCAGCTCTTCGCCGCCTGGTTGTCGCGGGCGAGGTGGATCTGCCGGGTGAGGCCGAGGATCAGCGCCATGGCGTGCTCGGAAACGGCGCGCTCATTCGCTCCTTGAGCGCTCGCAAGGCGGATGCCGGCCGCGGCGAAGGCCGCCTTGTCGTACTGGTCCGTGCCGGCGCTGACCGACTGGACGAAGCGCAGCTTCGGGCTCGTCGCGATCAGCTCGTTGCGCCAGAGACCGGACACCACCACCACATCCGCCTCATGCGCGCGGGCCTTGAACTCGTCGAGCGAGCGCACCTCAAAGCTCTTCGCCGCATGGCCGCGCGTCGCGAACTCGGCCTGCAGCTGATAGGCGGCATGGGCGAAGCAGATGGTCAGATCGCCTTCCGGCGGCAATGCGGGCATGTCTATCGTTCCCCTTCAGGCAAGGCTTGTTCTGTCTCGATTGGTCTCAGGGTAGCGGGCGGCGCCAGCACTGTCCCGGCCTCGCGCGCATGCAGGATCGGCACGCATGCAAGACTTAAGCGCGCAGCAAAGGCAAGGCGGCCGATGACAGCGCCGCCTCCAGCCGGTCCCAGGCGGCGGCATCACCGGGCAGGCCGAAGCGCAGCCATGACGCCTCGTTCTGGAAGCGCCGGACATAGAGGCCGTGACGGCCGAGATGTGCGAAGAGCGCCTGCGCGTCCGGCGTGGCGAGCAGGCGAAACAGCGTGGTGCCGCCGACGACCCGGCCGAGCGGCGACAGCAGGGCATCGAGCCGAGCCGCGTCGGCGGCGCGGGCCGCGCCCGCTTCTGCCAGCCATTCGGGATCGGCCAGCGCCTGCGCCCCGATGGCCAGCGCCGGGCCGGCCACGGCCCAGGGACCCATCGCGGCCAGCAAGGCAGCGATGGGCTCGGCCTCGCCGATGGCGAAGCCGAGCCTGGCGCCCGCCAGACCAAAGGTCTTGCCGAAGGAACGCAGCACGATCGCGGCCGGCGGCAGGGCCGGGACGAGGCTGACTTCGGGCGTGAAATCGGCGAAAGCCTCGTCGAGGATCAGCATGCCGCCGCGGGCCGCGCAGCGCGCGGCGAGCACGGCAAGGTCCGGGCCCGACAAGCCGCGGCCGTCGGGATTGTTCGGATTGACCACGACCACGCTCGCGGCCTCTCCGAGATCGGCCAGCGTCGTCGGCTCCGTCACCTCGGCGCCGGCCTTGCGCCAGGCGAGCGCGTGCTCGGCATAGGTCGGCCCGAGCACCGCGACGGGGCCGGCCTTGGCGACAGCGGGCAGCACGCGCGGCAGAAGGTCGATCAGGATCTGCGTTCCGGGCGCCGCGACGATGCCCGCTTCGGACGGCACGCGATAGGCCTTGCGCGCCGCCGCGAGCAAAGCCGCCTCGTCATCGGCGCCGGGCAGGCGCTGCCACAGGCTTAACGGCAGCTCCGGAAGCGGATAGGGGATGGGATTGATCCCGGTGGAGAGATCGATCCAGGGCTGCGGCGCATCGGGAAAGAGCGCCCTTGCCTTGGCCAGATCGCCGCCATGCCAGATGCCCTCAGTCACTGATCGACCCGCCCGTCCATGGCTCTTTCTCATCCCTGGCCCGACACCCTGCTTCTGCTGCTGGCCGCGCTCGTCGTCGAGGCGGCGGCGGGCTATCCGCAGCGCTTGTATGCGCTGATCGGCCATCCCGTCACCTGGCTCGGCGCCCTGATTTCGTGGCTCGATCGCGGGCTCAACCGGGAGGGAGCGAGTTTCGCGACCCGCAAGGCGGCCGGTATCGTCGCCCTGCTCATCCTGCTCGCGGTGACGCTGACGGTCGCGCTGGCGCTGACGGCGCTCTGCCGGGCGATCGGGCCGCTCGGCCTGCTGCCGCTGGCCCTCCTCGCCTCGACCCTGCTGGCGCAGCGCAGCCTGCATGAGCATGTCGCCGCCGTCGCCGAGGGGCTGGAGCGCGGCGGGCTTGGCGAAGGGCGCAAGGCCGTCGCGATGATCGTCGGGCGCAACCCCGAAAGCCTGGACGAAGCCGGCGTCTCGCGCGCCGCGATCGAGAGCCTGTCCGAGAATTTCTCAGATGGAGTGGTCGCGCCGGCCTTCTGGCTCGGCCTCGCCGGCCTGCCCGGCATCATCATCTACAAGGCGGTCAACACCGCCGATTCGATGATCGGCCACAGGACGCCGCGCCATCTCGCCTTCGGCTGGGCTTCGGCCCGCCTCGACGACCTCGTCAACCTGCCGGCCTCGCGGTTGACGGCGCTGCTGCTGATCGCCGCCGCCGCACTCGACCGTGAGGCCGATGCGGCGAGCGCCTTGCAGGCGGTGCGCCGCGACGCCGGCAAGCACAAATCACCCAATGCGGGCTGGCCGGAGGCGGCGATGGCGGGCGCGCTCGGCCTTCGGCTGGCGGGGCCGCGGGTCTATGGCGAGGTCGTGGTCGAGGATGGCTGGATGGGCGATGGCCGGGCCGAGGCGACGGCGGCCGACATCCGGCGGGCGCTGCGGCTGTATCGGTGGGCCTGCGGCGTGGGGTGGGGCCTTGCCGGGGTGGGAGTGGCCGTTTCGCTGGCACTTCGGCATGCGTGAGCGCTCATCTTACCGCGATGCGGGCGATAGGGTAGAATGTCTTGAAAGCTGCATGGAAGGTGGTCATGGGCACGCATGTGACGATCGACGACGATGTCGTGCGGGCGGCCGAGAAACTGGCGCAGGAGCAGGATCGCACCGTCGGGGAGGTGATCTCCGAGCTCGCGCGACGCGCACTGCCGGTTGAGCAGACGATCGTCTATCAAAACGGCATTCCGCAGTTGCCTATCAGCAATCCCCGCGCGGTTGTGACACTGGACCACGTCAACGAACTCCGTGACGAGGGTCCGTGACGTACCTGCTGGACGTCAATGTCCTGATCGCGCTGATTGATCCCAAACATCTGCATCACCGGTCGGCGATGGAATGGTTCGCCACGACCGGTCGGCATGATTGGGCGAGTTGCCCGCTGACCGAAAACGGGGTTCTCCGTATCGTCGGAAATCCCCGCTATCGGAACTCTCCGGGATCACCCGTCATTGTGTCGGAGGTTCTGCTGCGGCTGCGGCAGGTGGGACACCATGTGTTCTGGCACGATGAAATCAGTCTTCTCGACACAGCCGCGGTCGACCCAATTCGACTCCTGTCTCACGAACAGATTACCGACACTTATCTTCTCGCACTCACCGTCGCGAAGGGCGGCAAGCTCGCGACATTTGACGCACGCCTGACCACAAACTCCGTCCACGGCGGCGCTGCCGCGCTCCATCTCATCCCGACGGCCTGACCCCTCAGAACTCGATCCCCTCCTGCGCCTTCACCCCCGCCGCGAAATGATGCTTCACCAGCGTCATCTCGGTGACGAGGTCGGCGGCTTCGATCAGTTCCTCCTTGGCGTTGCGGCCGGTGACGACGACGTGGAGGTCCGTCCGACGCGCGCCCAGCGTTGCCACGACCTCAGCGAGCGGCAGATAGTCGTAGCGCAGCGCGATATTGAGTTCATCGAGCACGATCAGGCGGATGCTCTCGTCGGCCATCAATTCCCTTGCCTTGTCGAAGGCGCGGGTCGCGGCGGCGATGTCGCGGGCCTTGTCCTGCGTCTCCCAGGTGAACCCCTCGCCCATGCTGTGCCAGGAGACCTGGTCGCCGAAGGATTCCAGCGCCTTGCGCTCGCCGGTCTCCCAGGCGCCCTTGATGAACTGGACCACGCCGATGCGCCAGCCATGGCCGAGCGCACGCAGCATCAGCCCGAATGCGGCGGTCGATTTTCCCTTGCCCGGCCCGGTATTGACGATGAGAAGCCCCTTCTCGACCGTCTTGGCGGCGACCTCGGCGTCCTGCACCGCCTTGCGCTTTTCCATCTTCGCCTTGTGGCGGGCGGCATCATCCAACTCGCTTGTCATCCTGACCTCACTTCACGCCTTCACTTCACTTGCATCGGCAGGCCGGCGACCATGAAGAGCACGCGGCCGGCCCGGGCGGCAATCGCCTGGTGCAGCCGGCCGGCCTCGTCGCGGAAGCGCCGTGCCAGCGCGTTGTCCGGCACGATGCCGAGGCCGACCTCGTTGGAGACGAGCACGACCGGCCCTGACGCCTGTGCGCAGGCCTCGATCAGGTTGGCGCCGGCCGCAGCCGTATCACGCTCGGCGAGCATGAGATTGGTCAGCCAGAGCGTCAGGCAGTCGACGAGGATCGGCCGGCCGGCCGGAACGCTGCGAATCGCCTCGGGCAGATCGAGGGCTGCGTCGATCGTGATCCAGTGCTCCGGGCGGCGCGCCCGGTGCTCGGCGATCCGCGCGCGCATCTCGTCGTCCCAGGCCTGCGCGGTCGCGACATAGATCCAGGGCGGCGGCAGCGCCTCGATCAGCGTCTCGGCATGGCGGCTCTTGCCGGATCGCGCGCCGCCGAGGACGAGGGTGAGGTGGGGGATCAACGACGACTGCATCGCGACGAACATCTCCGCGTCATCCCGGCCGGAGCGAAGCGGAGAGCCGGGATCCATGCCTGAACGCTTATCTGACAGGCCCCGGAATGGATCCCGGGTCTCCCTGCGGTCGCCCGGGATGACCCGCGATGAGACCTTGAAGCACGCACTGCATTGCACAGCACCGCCCACATGGCTAATGATCTCGCCTGACGGTGCCTCCGCGAGGAGGTGAAAAGGGAACGCGGTGAAACTCCGCGGCTGCCCCCGCAACTGTAAGCGGCGAGTTCTGCGCCATCGGCCACTGGGAGAAATCCCGGGAAGGCGGTGCAGGATGCCTAGACCCGCGAGCCAGGAGACCTGCCGTCATCCGATCCGCATTTCCAACAGGCCGCCGGCGGGGCGGCCAGGAGACCCATGATGACGACGACTTCAATTTCCACCCCGCAGGCCAGCGTTTCCGAACGCATCAAGGCGGCCGCGGCTGCGCTGCTGCTCGGCGGCGTACTGGTCTATACGGTGGGCTTTGCCGCTTCGGCGAGCGTCCACAACGCGGCGCACGACACGCGCCACGGCCTCGCCTTTCCCTGCCACTGAGGGAAAGCCATCATGGTCAATCGTGTTCTCACGGTCAGTCTTCTGGCCGGGCTTCTGGCTGGGCTCATCATCGCCGCGCTCCAGCATGTCACCACCACCCCGCTGATCCTCAAGGCCGAGACCTATGAGGCGGCACTGCGCGCGGTCGCGCCGTCGCAGGCCGCTTTCTCCGGCGAGGAAAAGGTCTTGGGGGAAGCGAAGATCCTGCTCGCCCACGGCACCGAAGCGCATGGCACTCAAGGACATGGCGACCACGCCGAATGGAAGCCGCAGGACGGCCTCCAGCGCACGCTGTTCACGAGCCTGGTGACGATCGCGACCGCGATCGGCTTCGCCGCGCTGCTGCTGGCCGGCATGATCGCCGCCAACGACACCATCGACGAACGGCGCGCACTGATCTGGGCCGCCTGCGGCTTCCTCGCCTTCGGCCTCGTGCCGGCGACCGGGCTGGCGCCCGAACTGCCGGGAGCAGCCTCGGCTGCGCTCGAACAGCGCCAGCTCTGGTGGATCGTCACGGCGCTGGTCACGGCAGGCGGGCTCTTCGTCTTCCTGCGGATGGAGGCGCCCTGGCTGCGCGCGCTCGCCGTGCTCGCAATGCTCGCGCCGCACATCGTCGGCGCG
>DATDBB010000239.1:0-3490 GCA_036525085.1 Allobosea sp. | reverse complement strand
AGGCGCTTGCAAAGCGCGCCGCCTTGGGGCAATAAGCCGGCCTCCGCGGCGGAAACGACGCGGCCATGTCCTGATGCGGGAGTAGCTCAGGGGTAGAGCACAACCTTGCCAAGGTTGGGGTCGAGGGTTCGAATCCCTTCTCCCGCTCCAGGACATCGCCAATAAAAACAGAATGTTAGACCCAAGCACCGCCGCCCCTCAACGGGCGGCGCTTTGCTTTGGGGTCCACGCTAAGGAAAATCACCCGCGCTCCTTGGTCCGCCGCAGCGCCACGAGCGAGCCGGGTTCGGTATCGAACTCCTGCGCCTCAGAACCGAGCCATGATCACGAAACGTCTCAACGGGCTCGTCCGGTCGGTCGATGAGATCGGCTTGCATGGAAGCGTCCCGCGATGCATCGGCATCCTCCCGGACGATGCCGCCCCAAGCCTCAAAGCCGTGGCCGGAGGACGACGATTACAAACCTGCGGGCCAACCTAAACTCGCCCTTAACCTTGTTCGGTCATTTCGTCGGACTAGTAGTGGCTTCGCGGGGGCTGTACCTGCCGCGGCCCGAGGGTGGTAAACTATGCGGCTGATCGTCGGCGCAATCATCGTCTTCGTCTGCGTCTTCGGCAGCTACGCGGCTATGGGTGGCCACCTCGAGGTCCTTTGGCAGCCGTTCGAGTTTGTCATCATCCTCGGTGCAGCGATCGGTGCCTTCATCATCGGCAACCCCGCGCCGGTGCTCAAGGCCGTGCCCGGCATGTTCGGCACGATCTTTAAGGGCCCCAAGTACAAGCAGGACTGCTATGTCGAACTGCTGGGGATGCAGTATTCATTGTACAAGCTCGCGAAGCAGAAGGGCATGCTCGCGCTCGAGCCACACATCGAAAATCCGAGCGAGTCGACGCTGTTCAACGCCTTCCCGACTTTTGCAGCGAACCATCATGCGGTCGAGTTCGTCTGCGATTACATGCGCATGTTGACGCTGGGCGCCAACAACGTCCACGAGATCGACGCCCTCATGGACGAGGAACTGGAGACGCACCACCAGGAGCAGGAGCGTATCGTTTCGGCCATGCAGTCGCTCGCCGATGGAACACCGGCGCTCGGCATCGTCGCCGCCGTGCTCGGCGTGATCAAGACGATGGGTGCGATCAAAGAGCCGCCGGAGGTGCTGGGACATCTGATCGGCGGCGCGCTCGTCGGCACCTTCTTCGGCGTCTTCGTCGCCTACGGCTTCTTCGCGCCGATGGCGGCGTCGCTCAAGAGCACCTTCGAGGCGGAATCCAAGTACTTCCTTTCGCTCAAGGCGGGTCTCCTCGCCCATATCAGCGGCCAGCCGCCGGTGATGGCGGTCGAATTTGCCCGCAAGGCTCTGATGAGCGACGTCCGCCCGACCTTCAGCGAAGTGGAAGCGGCAACCGCCGATCTGCCTGCCTAGATCTGACCCAATCTCCAATAGGGACTCGATGACCAAGCCCACCCAGCCGATCATCATCAAGAAGGTCAAGAAGGCCGCTCACGCGCACCATGGCGGGGCCTGGAAGATCGCCTATGCGGACTTCGTGACCGCCATGATGGCGTTTTTCCTGCTGATGTGGCTGATCAGCATGACGACGCAGGAGCAGAAGAACGGCCTGGCGGAATACTTCGCGCCGGGGGCTACGAATCCTACGTCCAGTGGCGCAGGCGGCATCCTGATGGGCACCGCGCTGGACAAGGCAGGCAACAAGTCGTCGGTGCCCCGCGACGCGGTCACGGGCCCCACCGGGCAGGACGACGGGCGCCCGAACTGGTGGGGCAACGCCCGCGACCGCGAGGCCAGCCGCCCGGCCGCCAGCCAGCAGGCCAACCACAGCGCCATTGCCAGCCTCCGGCAGGCGCTCCAGAACATGCCCGAAATTGCCGAGCTGTCGAGCAACATCGTGATCGAGCAGACGAAGGAGGGGGTGGACGTTTCCCTCGTGGACCAGGACGGCCGCTCCATGTTCCGCGAGGGCTCGGTCGACCCCTACGAGCGCACCCGTCGCGTGCTGGAGGCGCTCGCGCCCACCCTGCGCCGGCTGCCCAACCGCCTGCGTGTCACGGGCCACACGGCCGCCGCGCGCCCGGGCTCGGTGCGGGCCGTCGAACCCTGGAGCCTCACCACCGGGCGCGCGCTCGCCGTGCGCGATATCCTGTCGGGTGCCGGGCTCCCCAGCGACCACTTCTTCTCCGTGGTCGGACGCGCCGACACCGAGCCGGTCTTCCCCGACAATCCCTACCTGCCGCCGAACCGACGGGTGACGATCACGCTGCTCAATGCGGAGCCGCCGCTGCCCCCGGGCGCCTTTCGCTGACGACAAGGCGCCTCGGCCGGTGTCGTCGAGCGCTTCCGTCAGCCTCTACGGCGTCGTCGGCCCCTAGAGGACCGACGACATCCCGCCATCGACATAGATGATCTGGCCGTTGACGTAGTCGGACGCCGCCGAGGCGAGGAAGACCGCCGCCCCGACGAGTTCGCCCGGCTTGCCCCAGCGCCGGGCGGGCGTGCGGCCCTTGACCCAGGCGTCGAAGGTCGGGTTCTCGATCAGCGCCTGGTTCATGTCGGTGATCATGTAGCCCGGGCCGATCGCATTGGCCTGGATGCCGTGCTCGGCCCATTCCGCCGCCATGGCGCGGGTCAGCATCTTGATGCCGCCCTTGGCGACCGTATAGGGCGCGACCGTCGCGCGCGCGAGTTCGCTGGTGAGCGAGCCGATATTGATCACCTTGCCATGCCCGCGCGCGATCATGCGCTTGGCCGCCTCGCGCCCGATCATGAAGGCGGAGGTGAGATTGGTGTCGATCACCCGCTGCCAGTCGGCGGTGGCAAGCTCGACCATCGGCTTGCGGAACTGGATGCCGGCATTGTTGACGAGGATGTCCACGCTGATCCCGGCGGCGTCGAAGGTGTCGAAGGCCCTGAGGATATCGGGCTCGGAGGTCACGTCGAAGGCGGCAGGCTCCGCCGCATGGCCAGCCTCGTGGAACTGCGACACGGTCTCGGCGACGCGCAGCGGGTCGGTGCCGTTGATCAGGATGCGCGCGCCGGCGACGGCGAGCCCTTCCGCCATGGCGCGGCCGAGGCCTCGCGAGGAGCCGGTGACGAGCGCGGTCTTGCCGGTGAGGTCGAAAAGAGGGTTGGTCATGGGTGCCGTTCTCCAGCGATGATCGTGATCTTACACAATTGCGCCGTCATCCCGGGCGACCGGAGGGAGACCCGGGATCCATGCCTGAGCCTTTCCGACAGAGGTTCAGGCATGGATCCCGGATCGGCGCCGCTCTGCGGCTTGTCCGGGACGACAGCGCGTTGTCGAGAAAATGTGCGCGTGGGCTAGAGGCTGGAGCGCCGAACCGTCAGGTCCGCCCGTTCGAACACGGCGGGCAGGAGTTCGACGCCGAGGCCGGGGCCTTCCATCGGCAGGACATAGCCGTCCTTGAACACCGGCATCGTCGTGACGAGTTCGTTGTACCAGCCGGTGTAG
>DATDBB010000238.1:0-3755 GCA_036525085.1 Allobosea sp. | reverse complement strand
CCATGCGGTGAAAATCCGCGATCATCATCTCGATCTGGCTTACCCGGCGGCGCTTTTCGTCCACCTGGAAGCGTTTGAGACGCAAAAGGGTCTCTCGCGACTTCATGTCGTTTCCAACTCCTGATTACGCATTGGCCGAGCACCGACCCCTCGGCGCGCGACCGGAACTCCATACCGCGAGACAAAAAGCACAATGGCGCAAGGAGGTTGACCGTTCCTTACCAAAGAGCGCCGCTTTCGATGCATGGTGCGTCGGCGCAGGTGCTGCTGACGCGCGCGGACGCGGCGCGCTAGTAGCTTTGCGATATCGACAGATTCGCAGCCATCCTGCGCCCGCCCCTGGACCTGCTCCCTTGCCAGCCTTCCCGCGCCTTCCGGAACACGGACTGCTGATCTGCGGCCTCGTCGTCACGCGCATCATCGGCTGGGGCTCGACCTTCTATGCCCTGTCCGTGCTGGCGCGCGACATCCAGCGCGATCTCTCGCTCGACGCCACCATGGTGTTCGGCGGCATCACCGTCCTGCTGGTGACCGGGGCTGCGCTCGCGCCCGCCGTCGGCCGTCATCTCGACCGCGAGGGCACGCGCGGGGCGATGTGCATCGGCGCGGTGATGTGCGCGGCGGGGCTGGCGCTGCTGGGCTTGGCGCAGGGGCCGGTCAGCTATCTCGCGAGCTGGGTCGTCATCGGTATCGGCCATGCCTTCTCGCTGGCGAATGTCGGCAGCGTCACCGTCGCCCATCTGATGGGGCCGCGCACCCGCCGGGTCATCGGGCTGATGATGCTCGCGACAGGGCTGTCCTCCGCCGTGTTCTGGCCGTTGGCCGCGGCGCTGAGCGGGGCCTGGGGGTGGCGGGCGACCTGGTTCGTCTTCGCCGCGATGCAGATCGCCATCGTCCTGCCGATCTATCTCGCGGTGCCGCGCCGGCGGTTTCCCGCCACGGCCGCAACTGCGACGCCGTCTGCGGTGGAGGCCGATGAGGGGCGCGTGCCGCCGCAGCACCGCCGCTCAGCCTTCTGGCTGGTCGCGATCGTCTTCTCGGCGAGCGGGCTCGTCTCCTGGGGGCTTCCGCTGCATCTGATCGACCTCTTGCGGAATGCGGGCATCGGCGAAGCGGAGGCGGTCGGGATTGCTGCGCTGAGCGGCCCGGCAACGCTGCTGGCCCGCCTCGTCGATGCGACGCTCGGCGAGCGGCTGCGGGTCGAGTGGACCGCGCTCGCCGGCCTCGTGCTGGGCCCGCTGTCGTGCTTCCTGCTGGTGCTGGCGCCGGGCGCGCCGGCTGCTGCCATCGGCTTCGTCCTGTGTTTCAGCGCTGCGATGGGCGTGATCTCCGTGGCACGGGCGACCTTGCCGATGGCGCTGTTTGGACGCGGCGGCCTCGGCACGATGCTCGGCCGGCTGACGGTGCCGCAGAATCTCGCCTTCGCTGCGGCGCCCTTGCTCTTCGCGATGATGATCGAACGGCTCGGGCGCGATCTGGCTCTGATCGGCTCTGCCGCGATCCAGGTCGTCGCGCTGCTGGCGATGGCGGCGCTGGTGCGCCTGCTGGCGAAGGCGTGAAGGATCAGCCGTTCATGATCGCGGCGAGCCGGGCATAGCAGTCCGGCAGGCTGGTCGCGTCGTCCTTGGCCTGTTTCAGGAAGGCCTCGAGGGAGGGGTTGAGGCGGATCGCTTCGTCGACCTCGGCCGAGGCGCCCTGGCGATAGGCGCCGAGCCGAATCAGCTCCTCCATGTCGGCATAGGTCGCGAGCGTCGCGCGCGCCTTCTGTACGACCGGGTAGAAGGCCGGGTCGCAGGAGCGCGGCATCGTGCGCGAGACCGATTTCAGCACGTTGATCGCCGGGTAGCGGCCACGCTCGGCAATCGAGCGTTCCATCACGATATGCCCGTCGAGGATGCCGCGCACCGCGTCGGCGACCGGCTCGTCATGATCGCCGCCGTCGACGAGCACCGTGAACAGCCCGGTGATGGCGCCGTCGCCGACGCCGGGGCCGGCGCGTTCGAGCAGGCGCGGCAGTTCGGCGAACACCGTCGGCGTGTAGCCCTTGGTCGTCGGCGGTTCGCCCGCGGCCAGGCCGATCTCGCGCATCGCCATGGCGAAGCGCGTCACCGAATCCATCAGGCACATCACCTGCTTGCCCTGGTCGCGGAAATATTCGGCGATCGTGAGCGTCGTCATCGCGGCCTGCTTTCGCATCAGCGCCGGTTCGTCGGAGGTCGCGACGACGACGACGGAGCGGGCGAGGCCCTGAGGCCCGAGATCGTCCTGCAGGAACTCCTGGACCTCGCGGCCACGCTCGCCGACGAGGCCGATGACGTTGACGTCGGCGCGGGCGTAGCGCGCCAGCATCGAGAGCAGCACCGACTTGCCGACGCCGGAACCGGCGAAGATGCCCATGCGCTGGCCGAGGCAACAGGTCAGGAAGGCGTTCAGCGCGCGCACGCCGAGATCGAGCGGCCGGCCGACGCGCCTGCGCGAATGCGCCGGCGGCGGGTCGTTGCGGAAGGTGAACAGCGCCTCGCCCTGCGGCAAGGGCGGGCCGCCATCGACGGGTCTGCCGAGCGCATCGACGACGCGGCCGAGCCAGGCCGAAGTCGGCCTGATGCCGGGCGGCGCCTTGTCGACATAGGCCGGGCAGCCGCGGCGCACGCCGTCGAGCCCGCCATAGGGCATCACCAGGGCCTTTTCGCCGGAAAAGCCGATGACCTCGCAGGGAACACGGCTGCCCGGCGCGATCTCGATCTCGATGCGCCCGCCGAGGCTCATCGCGCCGATCGGCCCTGCGACCTCGACGAGGAGCCCACGCACCGCGATGACGCGGCCATAGACCGTGACGGAGTCGAGGCCGGCGATCGTCGAGGCGAGACCGGAAAGGCGATCATGGCCGTGCGCGGCGCTGTTCATAACTGCTTCCGTAAACCTTTCATTTACCCGAGTGATTAACACTGTCTTTCGAGGCTGCGTCGCGAAGCGGGGGCAATTCGACCCCGTTCCACGAAGCGGCCTCCGCGAAAGGGCATTTCGCGGGCGAATGGCTAAACGATCCGTGTCAAATTCGACTCACCTCGACAAGGATCGTTCACTTTCTCCCAGGAAGCGCTTGCGCACGGGAATCACGGTTTGTTAACCATTGTGCTCGTAGCGTGTCGCGTGAGGTTTCATCGGGCAAGCGCCTTCTCGCTCAGGACCGTGCGGGTCCGGGCGAATCACTAGGTCGGCTTGCCTGCGGGCGAAATTGGGGACGTGGACATGCGGGTTCTGCTGATCGAGGACGATAGCGCGACCGCCCAGTCGATCGAGCTGATGCTCAAATCCGAGAGCTTCAACGTCTACACGACGGATCTCGGTGAGGAAGGCGTCGATCTCGGCAAGCTCTACGATTACGACATCATCCTTCTCGACCTGAACCTGCCCGACATGTCCGGCTACGAGGTTCTGCGCTCACTTCGCGTCGCCAAGGTCAAGACGCCGATCCTGATCCTGTCGGGCCTCGCCGGCATCGAGGACAAGGTCAAGGGCCTGGGCTTCGGCGCCGACGACTACCTGACCAAGCCGTTCCACAAGGACGAGCTCGTCGCCCGCATCCACGCGATCGTGCGCCGCTCGAAGGGGCATGCCCAGTCGGTCATCACGACGGGCGACCTCGTCGTCAATCTCGACACCAAGACCGTGGAAGTCGACGCTGCCCGCGTCCACCTCACCGGCAAGGAATACCAGATGCTGGAGCTGCTCTCGCTCCGCAAGGGCACGACCCT
>DATDBB010000237.1:0-4123 GCA_036525085.1 Allobosea sp. | reverse complement strand
TATGGCCCGCGCACTCAACTGAAAACAGCGTGCCGAACGCCCGCGCAGCCAAGCGCGACAACGGCAATTGGAGAGACCCGTGAACATCATCGAACAGCTCGACAAAGAGCAGATCGCCAAGCTCAGCGAAGGCCGCGAGATTCCGCACTTCCAGCCCGGCGACACCGTCCAGGTCAATGTGAAGGTCAAGGAAGGCGAGCGCAGCCGCGTTCAGGCCTATGAAGGCGTCTGCATCGCCCGCAACGGCGGCGGCCTCAACCAGAGCTTCACCGTCCGCAAGATTTCCTATGGCGAGGGCGTCGAGCGCGTCTTCCCGCTGTTCTCGCCGAATCTCGACTCGATCAAAGTGATCCGCAAGGGCAAGGTGCGTCGCGCCAAGCTCTATTACCTGCGCGATCGTCGCGGCAAGTCGGCCCGTATCGCCGAGCGCGTCGAGGCCCGTCCGGCCAAGGGCGCCAAGGCCGAAGCCAAGTAAGACTGGCGACAGCACGAGAGCTTTCAGACGCGGTCCTTCGGGGCCGCGTTTTTTTGCGGCCAGATCCGTCCTGAGTTGCGGGGATCAGCGAAGCTCAGCCGCGCAGCCGCGCCAGCAGCGCCGCGACATCGGCCGCCTTGTGATAAAGCCCGAAACCGACGCGCAGCCGGTCGCCGCGGATGTCGGTGACGATGCCGTCCCGGTGCAAAGCGCGGTAGCACTCGCCGGCCTGCTCGTGCCGGAAGGTCAGGAAATTCCCGCGCTTGTCCTCACCCGGTACGACCAGATTGGCCGGATCGAGCACGGGGTGCCGCAACTCGGGCAGCCCCGCGACGAACATCTCCTGCAGCGCGCGAGAATGGGCCTGCGCCACGCCGGCATCGATCCCGTGCTCCGCCATCCAGGCGAGCACCGCGTCGAAGCGATAGAGGCCTGACGGATCGAAGGTCGCGCCCATGAAGCGCCAGCCGCTCTCCGCATAGGCGACCTCGTCCTGCCGCCCGGCCAGCGCGCCGAACGCCGCATACCAGCCGGTATCGCGCGGGCGCGGCGCGAGGCCGGGCGGGCTGTGCAGGAAGCAGATCCCTTCCCCGCCCATCGCGTATTTGTAGCCCCCGGCGAGATAGAAGGCGCGGTCGGCAATGGCCGAAAGGTCGGTCGGGCGCGCCATGAAGCCGTGATAGCCGTCGATCACGACCAGCCGCTGCGGCGCGGCGAGACCATCGACGAGCCCGGCGAGATCCGTCAGGGCAAAACCCGAATTGAACAGGACCTGGCTGACGAAGACGAGGTCGATCCGCCCGGCCTCTCGCCCGGCGGCGACCAGCCGCGCGGCGAAGCTGTCGAACGGCTCGGCCGCAACGATGACGAGCTCGACCAGCCCCTCCTCGGCGAGGCGCTGCGTCTGGCGCCGGAAGGAGTGGAATTCGCCGTCGCTCGTCAGGATGCGCACAGTGCGGCCGGGCTCGCAGCAGGACAGAAGCCGGTTGACGAATTCATGCGTGTTCGGCGCCAGCGCCAGCGAATCCGGCGACGGCAGATTGAGATGCCGTGCGATCCCCTCCGAGACTCGCCTCCAGACCGGCCCCAGCACCTCGTCCCATTTGTCGTCGGCGAGGCGGGCGGCGTCGTCCCAGCACCGGATCTGCGCCTCGCGCGTCACGTCCGGCCAGAAATGATGGCTGTGCGCGGCGAAATGCAGCCGCCCCGCGGCCGCCTCGCGGAAGCGGGAGAAGTGGCGCGTAAGATCGAGCGGAAACGCCGGTTCGGTCATGCGTGACGAAGCTCCCGCCTTGTGCGACACGCGCAATACTTTAAGTTTAAAGGATCGATTGTCGAGCCTGCACGGGGGAGAGTGCGTCATGACCCAGCAGGGTGGAAATCCCGAGAGCCGGATCGAGGCCGGCATGACCACCGATTTCCGCGAGAAGATGAGCTATGGCGACTATCTCGGGCTCGATCTGCTGTTGTCGGCCCAGAAGCCGCTGAGCGACGCGCCGGACGAACCGCTCTTCATCACCATCCATCAGGTCCAGGAACTCTGGCTGAAGCTCTGCGTCCACGAGATCGAGGGCGCCATAGCCTCGATCCGCAACGACGAACTGCCGCCCGCCTTCAAGTCGCTGGCGCGTGTCTCGCGCATCCAGTCACAGCTCGTCTCGGCCTGGGACGTGCTCTCGACCATGACGCCGGCGGACTATCTCGCCTTCCGGCCGTCGCTCGGCCAATCCTCCGGCTTCCAGTCATGGCAGTACCGCGCCCTCGAATTCCGCCTCGGCGCCAAGGACCCGCGCATGCTCGCGGTCCACAAGCATCACGAAGCCGCTCACGCCATGCTGGAGCGCGCCTATCGCGAACCCAGCCTCTATGACGAGGCGATCCTGCTTCTGGCGCGGCGCGGCCTGCCCGTGCCGGCGGAATGCCGCGAGCGCGACTGGCGCGAGCCTCACGTCTTCAACGCCGCGCTGCGCGATGTCTGGCTCGGCATCTATCGCGACAACCGCAACCATTTCGATCTCTACGAACTGGCCGAGGAACTGGTCGATATCGAGGACCAGTTCCAGCAATGGCGCTTCCGCCACATGAAGACGGTGGAACGCATCATCGGCTTCAAGGCCGGCACCGGCGGCTCCTCCGGCGTGCAGTTCCTGAGGACGGCTCTCGAACGCAGCTTCTTCCCCGAACTCTGGGAGTTGCGCGGGCAGCTTTGACGGCTGCGAAACCACCTTAGCTCGGACGCTCGTTTCCTGCGAAAGGGGACGGCGCGAACGGCGGCTGCGGGCAGGCTGCCATGCCCTGGCGATACATTGCCCGGCCAGTCTGGAACTGATAGAGACAGGCCCATGATCGCGCTCCGTGCAGTCGAGGATGGCAGGCTCTGCGTTGTTCGCCGCGAGGCGAACATGCGCCGCATTCCCACGACGCAGGGTTTCGCCGCGCTGCACGACCATGCCCGCCTGCCGTGGCGCTTCTTCGGACGCTTCACCGCGTCGCTCGTAGGCCTTAGCCGCGCCTGAGACCGGCCCCATAGGCCGGCGACAGGCGAATGCGATGCGCGCGCCAGCTCCCCAGCCGGCCTTCCTGAATTTCAGACCGTTTCCACGCTACCGAGGCTTATCGCCATGACCGCGACTTCCGCACCCCGCACGCTCTACGACAAGATCTTCGAAGACCACGTCATCGACCGCCAGGACGACGGCACCTGCCTGCTCTATATCGACCGCCACCTCGTCCACGAGGTCACCAGCCCGCAGGCCTTCGAGGGCCTGCGCATGACCGGCCGCAAGGTCCGCTCGCCCGAAAAGACGCTCGCCGTCGTCGACCACAACATCCAGACCACCGACCGCAGCAAGGGCATCCAGGAAGAGGAAAGCCGCATCCAGGTCGAGGCGCTCGCGAAGAACGCCAGGGATTTCGGCGTCCAGTATTTCGATGAGCTCGATATCCGCCAGGGCATCGTCCACATCGTCGGCCCCGAGCAGGGCTTCACCCTGCCCGGCACCACGATCGTCTGCGGCGACAGCCACACCTCGACGCATGGTGCTTTCGGCGCGCTCGCGCATGGCATCGGCACCTCGGAGGTCGAGCATGTGCTCGCCACCCAGACGCTGATCCAGAAGAAGGCGAAGAACATGCTCGCCCAGGTGGACGGCACGCTCGCCAAGGGTGTCACCGCCAAGGACATCACGCTCGCCATCATCGGCGAGATCGGCACCGCCGGCGGCACCGGCTCGGTCATCGAATATGCCGGCGAAGCCATCCGCGCGCTGTCGATGGAAGGCCGCATGACGGTCTGCAACATGACCATCGAGGGCGGCGCCCGCGCCGGCCTGATCGCGCCCGATGAAAAGACCTTCGAGTACGTCAAGGGCCGTCCGCGCGCTCCCAAGGGTGCCGCCTACGACCATGCCGTCGAGTACTGGAAGACCCTCTATTCCGACGCCGATGCGCATTACGACAAGGTGGTGGTCCTCGACGCGGCAAAACTCCCGCCGATCGTCTCCTGGGGCTCGAGCCCCGAGGACGTGATCTCGGTCAATGGCGTCGTTCCCAATCCCGACGACATCCAGGATGCCAACAAGCGCGCCAGTAAGTGGCGGGCGCTCGAGTATATGGGCCTCGAGCCGGGCACCAAGATCACCGACATCA
>DATDBB010000236.1:0-3732 GCA_036525085.1 Allobosea sp. | reverse complement strand
GGGGCTGGTTTTTCCGCCGGCGCGCCCCTCGGCGATGGAACGGCGGATGTCCTCGACCGAAAGCTGGCGGGCCTGTTCCTGATCGCGGCGGATCAGATCACGCACATAATCGCTCACGCTGGCATATTGCCCGCTGTCGATGCGGCGCTGAACCCAGTCCCGCATCGGATCGGGAAGAGATACGTTCATTGACGCCATCGATCGATCCTCTTCGTAGGATCATGGCATAAAATGGCATCAACTGCCATCCTGGCTTGAGAAGCGCCGGGCCGAACGCCGGCCCGGCGCGTCAAGCGTCCTCAGTTCGGCGTGTAGACCAGTTCGCGTTCGGCCCTGGGCGGCAGGAAGGCGCGCGAGAAGATCTCCTCGGGCTTGGGCGTGCGGGCGAGCTGGTAGCCCTCGACGATGATGCCGATGGCGTTGGCCATGCGGGCGTCCTTGGTGTCGCCGACGCCGATCTCCTTCATCTCCGGCGAGACGATGAGCTGGTCGAAGGAGTATTGCAGACGCTTCTTCTCGATCGCCTCGTTGACGAGATTGTCGAAGTTCATCACGCCCTTCATGCCGAGCGCCTGGTCCTTGGCAATCTCGATCAGCGCCTTATTGGTGGCGCGCACGAGGCCGGCGACGGCCTTGGGGTTCTCCTTGATCAGCTTCTGCGAGACCATCAGTCCATTGGAATAGAGATCGAGCCCGTAATCGCCGAAGGTCAGCCAGTTGAAGTCCTTATCCGGGTCCTGGCGGTTGAGCAGCAGGTTGAAATAGCTGGTGATGTTGAAGACCAGCGCGCCGTCGATGTCGCCCTTGATCAGCAGCGGCTCCTGCAGGTTCGGCGCCATGTTGGAAAGCTTGACCTTGCTCATGTCGACGCCGTTCTTGCGGGCGAAGACCTCGAGCAGGCGGGTCGTCGGGGTGCCCTGCGCGCCGCCCAGCGTCTTGCCCTCGAGATCCTTGGGCTTGGCGATGCCGGTGGCCTTCTTGCTGGAGATCGCGAAGGGCGGACGGTTCCAGATCATGTAGACCATGACCGGATTCTCGCCCGGCTTGGCGGCGGCGTTCTGGATGATGGCGTTGACGTCGCCGAAGCCGGCGTCATAGGCGCCGCCCATGATGCGGGTCACGGTCGCGCCAGAGCCCTCGCCCTGGTCGATGACCACGTTGAGCCCCTCGGCCTTGTAGTAGCCCTTGTCGCGGGCGACGAAGAAGGCTGCGTCGGAGCCTTGCGTCTTCCAGCCCAGGGTGAACTTGACCGTGGTCTCCTGCGCCTGGGCGAGGCCCGTGAAAGCAAGGCCGGCGATGAACGTGGCTGCGAGTCTTTTCAGCATCTTGGTCCCCTCTGTTGAGATTGTGCGTCAGGTTCAGGCGGCGATGAGGTCGTTCTTGCGGGTGGCCCAGCCGGTGACGCGCATCTCGATCAGCGAGAAGGCGACGTAGAGCGCGACGCCGAGGCCGGCGAGGATGAAGAGCCCGGCGAAGACCAGCGGCACGTTGAAGTTGGAGGAGGCCGACATCATCACATTGCCGATGCCGCGATTGGAGGCGACGGTCTCGGCCAGCACCGTGCCGACGAAGGCATAGGTGATCGCGACCTTCAGCGAGGCGAAGAAGAAGGGCATGGTGCGCGGCAGGCCGACATTCCAGAGGATGTCCAGCTTGGACGCGCCGAGCGCCTTCAGAACGTCCTCCATCTCCGGCTCGGTGGTGGCGAGGCCGGTGGCGATGTTCACGACGATCGGGAAGAAGCAGATCGAGAGCGAGGTCAGCACGGCCGGCACGGTGCCGGAGCCGAACCAGAGCACGAAGATCGGCACGACCGCGACCTTGGGGATCGAGGAAAAGCCGATCAGCAGCGGGTAGACCGTGTCATAGGCCGTGCGCGAGACGCCGATGACCGCGCCGAGCAGGACGCCCAGCGCGACGCCGAGCACGAAGCCCGTCATCGTCGTGCCCAGCGTCTGCAGGATATGCGGCCAGAGGATCGGCATGCGCTGCCAGAGCGTCACGAAGACCTGGCTCGGGCGCGGCAGGATCAGGTCCGACATGCCGGAGACCAGGCAAAACAGCTCCCAGCCGACGAAGAACAGCAGGATCAGCCCGGCCGACCACATTTTCTGCCTGAGGGCGAGGTTCTTCATCAGGCGCCCTCCCCGGCGGCTGGCACAGAGCGGGCATCGACGATCAGTTCGCGCAGGCGCTGGTTCAGCGCGACGAACTCCGGCTCGAAGGTCATGGCGATGCTGCGCGGGCGGGCGAAGGCGACAGCGCTGTCGTCGATGATGCGGCCGGGCCGCGCGCTCATCACGCAGATGCGGCTCGCGAGATAGCCGGCCTCGCGCAGATCGTGCGTCACCAGCAGGACTGTCGGGCGATGCGCCAGCCAGAGCTCCTGCATGATCGCCCAGAGCTCCTCGCGGGTGAACTGGTCGAGCGCGCCGAAGGGTTCGTCGAGCAGCAGCAGGCGCGGCTCGTGGATGAGGGCGCGGCAGAGATTGGCGCGCTGGAGCATGCCGCCGGAGAGCTGCCAGGGATATTTGCCGGCAAAGCCCTTCAGCCCGACCTGCGCCAGCAGCGCATGGGCCTTGTCGCGGAAGGCGCCGTTCTTCTCCTTGGCGTAGAAGGACCGGAAAGGCTGCACGATCTTCAGCGGCAGCATGATGTTCCGCTCGATGGTCAGCCAGGGCAGCATGGTCGGGTTCTGAAAGGCCATGCCGACGCGCAGGGCCCGCGCCGCAACCTCGCGCCCGCCGACGACGACCACGCCGGAGGTCGGCTGCACGAGACCACTGACGAGACGCAGGATCGTCGACTTGCCGCAGCCGGAGGGACCGACCAGCGCGACGAACTCGCCGTCAGTGATCCGCAGCGTGGTCTGGGCCAGGGCCGGCACTGAATTTGCTCCGCGGCCGAAGGTGACGCAGGCCTGCGACAGCTCGATCGCGGAGACAGCAGGTGCACCCGCCCCTCCTTCGCGGGAGGCTGGTGGATAGAGCGTGGTCTCGGGTTTTGCGTGCATGATGGTCATCGAAAAAGTGTATGCAAAGCTGATGCCAGATTGCATCCGATCCTGAGCCGACCGCCTTCGCCATCGAGCGATAGCGGCCGCCTCCGATGGCCATCCGATTGCGGGGCTCCCTGCGAAGGCGCTAAGACGAGGCTTCAGCAGTTCGGAACTTGACGATGGCGCGTGAGGAGAACCGGGGCCGCAATGCAACGGACCGGGTCGGGACGATCTGCCGAGCCCTGCGCCGGGCGATCATCGAGCAGGCGCTGGAACCCGGCGCCAAGCTGCCCGAGGATGCGCTGGGCGAGCGTTTCGGCGTCAGCCGCACCATCGCGCGCCATGCGCTCGGGCAACTCGCGGCCGAGGGGCTGGTGGAGCTTCGGCGCAACCGGATCGCGGTGGTGGCGACGCCGAGCTGGCAGGAAGCGCGCGACGCCTTCGACATAAGGATAGAACTCGAACGTCTGGTCGTGCGGCAACTGGCCGGACGCCTGACAAAGGCGCAAATCGCGCAGCTTCACGCCCATGTCGACGCCGAGGACGAGGCTCGCAACGGCCCCGACGCCATCTCGATCCGGCTCGCGACCGAATTCCACATCCTGCTGGCGAGCATGACCGCGAGCCCGATCCTGATCCGCTATGTCAGCGAGATCGCCTATCGCTGCTGCCTGACGCTGTCGCTGTTCAGCCGGCCGCATTCCTCGGAATGCGCGATCAACGAGCATCGGCTG
>DATDBB010000235.1:0-2371 GCA_036525085.1 Allobosea sp. | reverse complement strand
GCAGGGCTTCGAGGCGACCGCCTTCGCCGACATCGCGGCGGCCACCGGGCTCTCGCGCGGCAATTTCTACTACCATTTCAAGGCGAAGGACGAGATTCTCGACGCCGTCATCTCCCTGCGGCTGGAGCGCACGCGCCTGCTTCTCGCCGGCTGGCAGGCCGCCGCCGAGACACCCTCCGAGCGCATTCGCAGTTTCATCGGCATGCTGATCGGCAATCGAGCCAAGATCATGCTCTATGGCTGCCCGGTCGGCACCTTGTGCGCCGAACTCGCCAAGCTCGATCACATCGCGAGCAGCCGCGCCAACGAGCTGTTCACGCTGTTCAGAGAGTGGCTGGCGGGTCAGTTCGCCCTGCTCGGCCGGGCGGCCGACGCCGACATCCTCGCCATGCATCTTCTCATGCGCAGCCAGGGCGTCGCCGCGCTCGCTTCCGCCTTCCGCGACGAAGCCTTCATCCGGCGCGAGGTCGAGGAGATGAATCGCTGGCTGAAAGCGCAGAGCCCGATCGCATCGTTCCCGCCAGAAACCTGAACCACGAGGCTGCCATGTTCGTCGTCACGCTGCGCTTCTCCGCCAACAAGGCACAGGCCCCTGCCCTGATGCAGGCTCATAACGACTGGATCAGGGATGGCTTCGACGACGGCGTCTTTCTGATGACCGGCAGCTTGAAGCCGGGGCTTGGCGGCGTCGTGCTCGCGCATGGCGTGACGCGCGACGAGATCGAGGCGCGCGTCGGGAAAGACCCATTCGTGGCCGAGGATGTCGTGAGCGCCGACATCCTCGAAATCGCGCCGGGCCGCACCGACGACCGGCTCGCCTTCCTCATGGGCTGAGCCGGCACAGCCGGGCACGAAGCCCGATCACACCCCGATCTTCCCCCCACCCCTGCGGGTGATCGCCACCACGGAGGGGCGCACCGGCATGTCCGGCTTGAAGTCCGGCCAGCGGGTCGAGAGATCCTCGTAATAGGAGCGGCGGCCGAAGGCCGGCCAGTCCGGGCCGTCGTCGCCGGGATGCTGCACGGCGACGAAGGCCGTGGTGTCGTCCGGCGTGAAGCAGGGGCCGCAGAGCTCGGCGCCATGGGGCACGCGGTAGAACAGCTTCGAGGTCCGCCGCGCCGCGCCTTCCGTGTCGACCGCCCAGAGCCCGTCGGTCCGCCCGGTCACGTCCGGCCCGTTGCCGTCCGTCGAGACCCAGAGGCGCCCGGCGGAATCGACCACGGCATTGTCGGGCATGCCGAACCAGCCGCTCTTCGTCGTGTCGGTCGAGAAGCTGGCGCCGACCGCCGCGACGGACGGATCGCCGCATTTGAGCAGGATTTCCCAGCGGCCCTTGGTCGCGGTATGGTCGCCGCCATCCTCGATGATCTCGATGATGTGGCCGAAGGCGTTCTTGGCGCGCGGGTTGGCGGCGTCGATCTGCTCGTCCTTGCGGCTCGTATTGTTGGTCAGCATCACATAGACCTTGCCGGTCACCGGGTTCGGCGTGATGTCCTCGGGCCGGTCCATCTTGGTAGCGCCGAGCAGGTCGCCGGCGCGGCGGGTCTCGATCAGCACGTCGGCCTGGCTCTGGAAGCCGTTGGCGGCCGTGAGCGGCCCCTGGCCGAAGACCAGCGGCAGCCACTCGACGCCGCCGTCCGCCGCGAACTTCGCCACGTGGAGCGTGCCGGAATCGAGCAGGTCGAGATTGGCGGCGCGGTTGTTCGGATCGAAGCGCCCGGCCGTGACGAATTTGTAGACATAGTCGAAGCGCTCGTCGTCGCCGATATAGACCACGACGCGGCCGTCCTTCGCGACGATGTTGTCGGCGCCTTCATGCTTGCAGCGGCCGAGGGCGGTGCGCTTCTTCGGCACCGAGTTCGGATCGAAGGGATCGACCTCGACGATCCAGCCGAAGCGGTTGGCCTCGTTCGGCTCCTTGGCGAGGTCGAAGCGTTCCTCGAACCGGCCCCAGGCATAAGGCGAGGACGGCACGGCGAGGCGCTTGTAGTTGGCCTCCTCGCGATGACCCTCCGGCAGCTTACCGGAGAAATAGCCGTGGAAGTTCTCCTCGCCCGTGACGAAGGTGCCCCAGGGCGTCATCGCGCCCGAGCAGTTGTTCAGCGTGCCCAGCACCTTGCGCCCCGTCGCGTCGGCGCCCGTCTTGACGCGATCATTGCCGGCGACCGGCCCCGAGAGCTGCATCACGGTCGCGACCGTGATGCGGCGGTTGTACTTGGAATCCTTGACCAGCGCCCATTTGCCGTCGGTCCGGCGGATTTCCGCGACGGTCGCGCCATGCGCCATCGCCTCGATGCGGAAGCGCTCGGGCGTCGCGTTCTTCAGCACCGGCTTGCCGTCCTTCATCTCGACGACGCCGGGGAACATCAGA
>DATDBB010000234.1:0-9550 GCA_036525085.1 Allobosea sp. | reverse complement strand
GCGAATCTCTGAGCGCAAGCCTGGAATAAGCCTGATGGGGCAAGCTGAAACCAGATCGTTCAACGACCGGTTCATTCAACGAACATGGAAGGTGCCAATGGCGATTTCCCCTCCGTCGGACATCGTTCTCGACGTCGCGCGCGCCGCCGACCCGAGCCGTCAGCAGGTCGCCTTCGAGCGGCTCCAGCGTATGGGAAACGGCGTTGCCGGAACCCAGTTCGCAGCGGCCGTCGATGAGGCGGCACCCTCCACGACCGCGCCCGGCCTTGCCGGCGCGCGCGAGAAATTCGCAAGCCTTGCGCCGGCTAAGTTGAACGGCGCCCCCAATGCCGCGCAGACCAAGAACGCCAAGACGATGCAGCAGTTCGAGGCACAGGTGATCTCGACCTTCATCGAACAGATGCTGCCGGAGGCCTCGGCGAACAATTTCGGCAGCGGCACGGCGGGCGGCGTCTGGCGCTCCATGCTGTCCGAGCAGATCGCCAACCAGATCGCCAAGGCCGGCGGGCTCGGCATACGCGAGAAAGTCGAGGCGGCCATCGCCGCACGCAACAACACCGGCACGGAGGCCGCTTCCGGGAGCGCCGTCGGCGCCGCGAAGAAGGTCCTCGACGGCAAGCTCGCCGGAGCCAATGCCCGCGACCTCGCCATCCCGCTCGCAGCCGAGCAGCGCTTCCTCAACCTGACGCGCCCCGCCACCGGCGGCGGGGTCACGCGCGCCAACTTCCGACAGGCCTGATCCATCATGAGCGACCATCACGACGTCCCGAACCCCGTAGAGGCACAGCCTTCTGGCCTGCCCGCTTTGGTGCCGCAACTCGTCACCCTGGCGGAAGACCGGGCTGGCGAGACCGAGGTTCCGTCGGGCGCAGCGCGCGCGATGTGGTCGGTGCTCGATCGCCTCGAACAGGCGCTGGATCACGAGACCACCGCGCTGATGTCGCTGCGCAGCGCCGACTTCAACCGCCTCAACGAGATCAAGAGCCGGCTGCTGCTCGACGCCAGCCGCGCCATGCGTGCCATGCGCGACGAGGTCGGCGACGGCCGGCTGATCGCTCGCCTCTCGACGCTCCGCCTCAAGCTCGAGCACAACCGCCTCGCCATCGGCATGCATCTCGACGCCGTCCGCGAGATCGCCTCGGCGATGACCAACACGCTGATCGACGCGGAATCGGACGGCACCTATTCGGCCAGCTCGCGCATCGCCGGTGCGCAAGGCGCCAAGGCCCATGCCTCATGACGAATGCACGCCTCCTCGTCCTCGGCGTGTGGATCTGCGGCGTCACCCTGCTCTCGGGCCATCTCGCCTTGACCTGGCGGGCCGAGGCGCCGCCGGCGTCGGAGGCCCCGTTCTTCGAGGGCCTCGAATATGAGGAGACGGCCCTGATTCACGTCCCGATCATCGCCAATGGTGAGGTCCAGGGCTATGTCGCCGCACAGTTCGTCTTCACCGCCGATGCGCGCACCCTGCGCCAGATGACCGTGAAGCCGCATGCTTACGTTCGCGACGAAGCCCTGCGGGCGATCTACTCGAATGCACAGGTGGATTTCTCCCGTCTTGAACGGGTCGACATCGACGCGCTGCTGAAAGCCGTGAAGACCGGCGTCAACGGCCGCCTCGGCGGCGAACTGGTCAAGGACGTGCTGGTCAAGGAATTCAACTACGTCCGCAAGGACCAGCTCCGAGGCTGAGACAGACACCGTCATTGCGAGCGAAGCGAAGCAATCCAGGGAGACGTCGAGCGCGCCCTTCTGGATTTCTTCGCTTCGCTCGCAATGACGTTTGGCGTTCTGGTGCCAATTCCGCTCAGCCCTGCAGCGTGCTCGCCAGATCCTTGAAGGCGTCCTGGCTCAGCGCCGCGCTCATGTCCTGGTGCAGCGCCTCGTAGATCTTCGGCACCAGCACGATCGCCTTGTCGAGCTCGGCATCGGCTCCCGCCTGGTAACCACCCATCAGGCGCAGGTCGCGCGTATCCTCGAAGCGAGCGACGAGCGACTTCATCCGCGAGGCGAGGCCGCGCTGCTCGGGCGTCCAGACATGATGCGCCAGGCGCGAGACCGAGCCGAGCACGTTGACCGCCGGATAACGGCCCTGGTCGGCGATCGCACGATCGAGCACGAGATGGCCGTCGAGCGTTCCGCGGATCGAGTCCGCGACGGGATCGTTATGGTCGTCGCCATCGATCAGGACCGAGAAGATTCCCGTGATCGTGCCGGTGCCCTCGACGCCGGGCCCGGCCCGCTCGAGCAGCTTCGGCAAGGTGCTGAAGACGCTCGGCGTATAGCCGCGCGCCACCGCCGGCTCGCCGGCGGCGAGTGCGACATCGCGGGCCGCGTGGGCGAGGCGGGTGACGGAATCGATGATCAGCAGGACATCCTCGCCCTGGTCGCGGAAATATTCGGCCACCGCCATCGCCGTGTTCGGCGCGAGCCGGCGCATCATCGCGCTCTCGTCGCTGGTCGAGACGACCGCGACGGCATGAGCGCGCATCGCGCCCAGCGTGTCGTCGAGGAATTCGCGCACTTCGCGGCCACGCTCGCCGACCAGGCCGATGACGATCGTGGTGAAGCCCGGCGCCCGCGCCAGCATCGAGAGCAGGCTCGACTTGCCGACGCCGGAACCCGCGAAGACGCCGATGCGCTGCCCGGCGCAGAGCGGCGTGAACAGGTCGATCACCTTGACGCCGGTGCGGATCGGCCGCGTCACCCGCGCCCGCTTCATCGCTTCCGGCGGCGCTCCCTCGGCCGGCATCGCGACCTCTCCCGGCAGCAGCGGCCCGCCTTCGTCGATCGGCTCGCCGAAGGCATTGATCACGCGCCCCTTCCAGCTCTGGGCCGGGCGCAGGCTCAGCGGCCCGGCGACGCTGGCCCGTGCGCCCAGGCCCACTCCGACCGTGGTCGCGAAGGGCTTTACCAGCACGCCGTCGCGGTCGATCCGGATCGCCTCGCCGAGCTCCTCGCGGCCATTCGTCGAGAGCGCGATGCGCTCGCCCAGCCGCACGAAGCGCGACAGGCCGCGCACCCGCAGCGCCGCCGGAGTGACCTCGGAGACGCTGCCGCTGATTGTAACGAGATCATGCGGCAAGGGGCCGCCGGCGAGCGAGTGTTCGAGACGTGTCAGCGCGTTCATTGCGTTCCGGTCTCAGCTCTCGCCGAGCGAGCGGATCGCGCCGTCGACGGCCTTCTCGCCCTTGTCGATCGCGTTGGCGGCGCTCTCGAAGGCCCTGGTCACCGCGATGAGCTTGGTCATCTCGCGGATCGGATTGACGTTGGAACCCTCGACATAACCCTGGCGCACGCCATTGGTGACGAAATCGAGGATCGGCACCGCCGGCCGGTCCGGGACCACCCCGGAATTGTCGTGGCGCTGCAGCTTGGCGGCCGGATCGATCGAGAACAGCCCGATCGCGCCGACCTGCTGGTCGCCCTGCCAGATCATGCCGTCCTTGGCGATCGTCGGCGGGCCGCCCTCCGGGTCGAGCTGCATCGGCGCGCCGCCGGCATCGAGCACCGCATGGTCGGACAGGGTCCGCAGCTCGCCCTGCGGCGACATCTTCATGCGCCCGTCGCGAGTATAGACCGTGCCGGCGGGCGTGTTGATCGCAAACCAGCCCTCCCCCTCGACGGCGACATCGAGCGGGTTGCCGGTCTTGTCGAGCCCGCCCTGGACGCGGCTGATATAGGTCTCGCCGGGCGAGGCGAAGCTGACGGCATCCGGCCCCTTCTTCGACAGGAAGGTGCTGAACTTGACCTCCTCGGCCCGGAAGCCCGCCGTATTCATGTTCGCGACGTTGCGGGCCAGCGTCTCCATGCGCTTCTCGAGCACGAGCTGCGAGGACAGGCCGACATAGATGGATGACTGCATGGTCAAAGGCCCCCGAGGCGCAGATTCTGGATGCTGAACAGCGCGTCCATGCTGACGCCGGCCGCGGCAGGCGGCCCGACGAGAATCGTCAGCGCGCTGCTGGCCGCCGCCTGGCTGCTCGCGACATCGGCGAGCGAGGTGAAGCGCAGCAGGAAGCTCTTGACGCCCTCTGGCTCCTTAAGCGACGTGAAATCGAGCTTCTTGGCGATCATCTCCGCCTGCTTGTCGATCGGCATCATCGAGGTCGAGGACGAGATGCCGAGCGCGGTCTGGACCACCTTCAGCAGCGCCGGATCGGCCAGCACCTCATAGGCATTCGTGATCGTCGAGGCCTTGCGCTCGAAATAGAGCGCGAGGCGGACATTCTCGTTCTGGCTGCCCTGCTGCTCCTCGAAGACCTGGCGCACATAGCGGTCGGCGATAGGCTTCTGCGTGCGCTCGAAGCTCGTCGTCGCCGAGCCGTAGCGGGCGAAGTTGAACGTCGTCGCGAGTTCCTTGTAGCGCGGGTCGGAGAGCTTGTTGGCGAAGGTGTTCGACCCGTCGATACCTTCGGTCAGGACCTTGCGGATCAGGCCCTTTGCATAGGTCATCTCCTCGAGACCGAAGGCTTTCATGGCGTAGCGGTAGATCCGGTCATTGCCCATGAAGTCGTCGAGCGATTTGATCTCGCCGATGTTCTCCAGGTAATACGCCGTCTCATTGGCCGTCTGCGGCACAGCGGCCGCGCGCTCCAGGGATTTGGGCAGGTTCCGCGCCACCGCCTGGAAAGCCATCGTCGTCGTGGTCATCGCACCCTCTCGGCGCCAGAAGCTTCATGTCCGATCGTCTTGAACCATGCTCCCGCGCAAGGCTTGCGCGGGCCTGACGCAAGTCCAGGCGCAGTCGTTTCAGCTTCACGCAAGCCAGCTCGTCTACCTCTCAACTTGCAGTTTGCAAGCATCTGCGATTTGCGAGAAGGAGCGGCGCGTTGAGCGTACTGATCGGATTGTTGATTGCGGTGGGCTCGCTCATCGGCGGCTTCGCCGCCATGGGCGGCCATGTCGCGGTGCTCTGGCAGCCCTGGGAACTCGTCATCATCCTGGGGACCGCGATCGGGACCTACATCATCGCCAATCCGATGAAGACGGTCGCCGACACCGGCACGGCGGTGGTCGAGGCGATGCGCAACGCCGCGCCCAGCCAGGCCCACTACTTCGAGGTTCTCGGCGTGCTCTATGCGCTGATGCGCGAGCTGCGCAACAAGGGCCGCGCCGAGATCGAGCAGCACATCGAGACGCCCTATGAATCGGCGCTGTTTGCCGCCTATCCGAGCGTGCTCGCCGACCGCGTCCTGACCACCTTCATTTGCGACTATTTCCGGCTGATCATCGTCGGCAAGGCTCAGGCCCATGAAGTCGAGGCCCTGCTCGACGAGGAAATCGACAGTCACGTCAAGGACGCCCTGAAGCCCTATTACGCGCTCGGCACCGTCTCCGAGGCCCTGCCGGCGCTCGGCATCGTCGCCGCCGTGCTCGGCGTCATCAAGGCGATGGGCGCCATCGACCAGTCGCCTGCGCTGCTCGGCGGCTTCATCGGCGCGGCCCTGGTCGGCACCTTTGCCGGCATCTTCTTCTCCTATGCGGTGATCGGGCCGATCTCGCTCAAGATCAAGGCGACGCGGGAAAAGCAGGCGCGCGTCTACATCGTCGTGAAGCAGACCCTCCTCGCCTTCATCAACGGAGCCGCCCCGCAGGTCGCGCTCGAATATGGCCGCAAGGTCATCTCGGCGGCCGAGCGGCCCTCCATCGACGAGGTCGAGGACAAGACGATCAGCGGCTCGGGCCAGCGCGCCCCCGCCAATGACCGCGCCCAGAAGGAAGCCGCCTGATGAGCACTGCCGCACAAGCGATCCGCGAGGACAAGCTCCTCGAATCGACGGGCATCTCGATCGACCGCCTGCCGATGCTGCGCATGGTCTTCGACCGGCTCGCCACCGGCTGCGCCGACGCGCTGCGCCAGATGTCGACCTCGCCGACCTACATCTCCGTCGCCAACGTCCAGAGCCAGCGCATCGGCGACGCCCTGAACGCCCATGCCCACAACACCATCGCCGGCATCTTCCACTCGCCGGAATGGGATGCGCGCATCCTGATCGGCTTCGACCGGGACTTCATCTTCACCCTGATCGAGGTGCTGTTCGGCGCCGACGGCAGCGAACGCCCCTACAAATACGAGCCCGACTTCCCCGACGACGAGCGCCCCTATACCCCCATCGAGATCCAGGTGGCGCAGGCGCTGTTCGAGCTCGCCGCGAAGAACCTGCAGGCTGCCTTCAGCCCGGTCTGCGACGTGACCTTCCTGTTCGAGCAGGTCGAGACGCGGATGTATTTCGCCGCCATCGGCAGCCGCAGCAATCTCGCGGTGAAGTCGCAGCTCCTGGTCCAGGGCCTCGACAATTGCGGGCAGATGTTCCTGATCATCCCGCAGACCGCCCTGAACCCGATCCGCCAGGGCCTTTCCCGCGTCGTCTCGGGCCACACCACGGTCCGCGACCAGCGCTGGACCAAGCAGATCCAGACCGAGGTCCACAAGACCGAGGTCAAGCTGAAGGCGATCCTCGAGGAGCGCCAGATGACGCTCGGCGAGATCAGCGAGCTGAAGATCGGCCAGGTCATCGAGCTGCAGTCCTCACCGCGCTCACCCATCCAGCTTCAGTGCAACGACGAGACCGTCTTCTGGTGCCAGCTCGGCCAGCGCGACGGCTCCTATGTCCTGCGCGTCCAGGACAGCGCCAACCAGGAACAGGAGTTTTTCGATGATCTTCTATCTCGGTGAAACCGTCCTTTTCGCCGCCCTGCTGCTGACCAGCCTGCAGGTCCTGCGGATGCGCAACGAACTGAAGCGCATGCGCGCCTATCATGCCGAGTTCCAGCAGGTCTTCGGCAAGACCGAGGCCGCGCTCGGCGCGATCCAGGCGACCGTCCGCGATCTCCAGGCGAGCGGCCGCGACGTCGTCGAGGAACTCGGCATGCGCATCGATGCCGGGCGCCGCCTCGTCAGCGACATCAAGGTCGTCTGCGCGACCGCCGAGGCGCCGGGCGCCCGGGCCGCTCGCAAAGCCACCGCGGCCTGAGACGGCCCCTTTCGCTCCACCATTCTCTCCAGGAGACCGCCATGAAGAAGCCGACCAAGCCCGTGAAGCTGTCCGACCTCGCCACCGAGGCGCCCGCCGATGCCACGCTGATCGAAACCGAAGCGACGGCGTCCGAGATCGAAGAGGGCAGCGAAGCGCCCGCCATCGCCAATGACCCGCTCAATCTCGATGCCGTGCTGCGCATCCCCGTGACCATCCAGGTCGTGCTCGGCAGCGCCACGATGCAGGTCGCCAATCTGATGAAGCTGCGCCGCGGCGCGGTCGTGCCGCTCGACCACCGCGTCGGCGAGCCGGTCGATGTCGTCGTCAACGGCCGCATCGTCGCGCGCGGCGAGGTCGTGATCGTCGAGGACGACAACAGCCGCTTCGGCGTGTCGCTGACCGAGATCGTCGGCGTCCAGGCCAAGTTCGAAGAGTGAGGCAAAGACAGTCGATGACGGTGACCGCGAAAGACAACCGGGGCGGCGCGGCAACGGCCTCCGTCGCGACGGGACGACCGTCGCAGCTCGGCGGCGCCGGCAAGGCGGCTGTGCTGGTGCTGGCGATGGGCAAGCCGCTCGCCGGGCGTATGCTGAAGCATCTCGACACGGCCGAGGTCCGCGCGCTGATGCGCCGTGCGACCGAACTCGGGCCGGTCGGCGCTGCCGACATCGCCGATCTCGTCGACGAGTTCAGTGACCAGTTCTCGCGCGGCATGAACCTGATCGGCTCTCCGAGTGAGGTCCAGAAGCTGCTCACCGGCGTGCTTCCGCCCGAGGAGATCACCGAGATCATCGGCGAGACGGCCGAAGCGGCCAATCGCTCGATCTGGGACCGCATCTCGCAGATGCCCGAAAGCGCGCTCGCCGGCTATCTCGCCAAGGAACACCCGCAGACGGCGGCCTTCGTTCTCTCCAAGCTCAAGCCGTCCTGCGCCTCACGGGTGATGACGCAGTGGCCCGGCGACAAGCGCCATGAGCTGATGCGCCGCATGCTCAACCTCAAGCCCGTGGCCGAGCAGCCCGCCGCGATCGTCGAGAAGGCGCTCTACGAGGGCTTCACCCTCAATCTGTCGCGCAACAAGGGCGCCGACACCCATGCCCGCATGGCCGACATCCTCAACAAGATGGACAGCCACGACATGGAGGAGGCGCTCGGCAGCCTGCAGCGCGTCCGGCCGGAATCGGCGGAGATGCTCAAGGGCCTGCTCTTCACCTTCGACGACATCGTCAAGCTATCGGCCCGGGCCCGGATGGCGATCTTCGACCAGGTCCCGACCGACCGGCTCGTGCTCGCCCTCAAGGGCACCGAGGCTGTCTTCAGGGACCAGATCCTCTCCTCGCTCGCCGCTCGTGCGCGGCGCATCGTGCAGCAGGATCTCGAAAACGGCGAGCCGGCACTCCAGCGCGAGGTCGTCGATGCCCGCCGCGCCATCACCGACGTCGCACTCGAAATGGCGAGCCGCGGCGAGATCGAGCTCAATCCCGAGCGCGAGGAAGGCGCCTACTTCCAGTGAGCAGCCGATCTCCGGAGCATGGCGCGAAAAAGTGGGAACCGGTTTTTCGCGAAGGCCATGCGCCAACTCTCGATCTCGCGAACAGGTAACGCGCCGTGTCCGAGCAGGACCAGGAAAGCAAGACCGAAGAAGCGACCGAAAAAAAGGTTCGCGACGCGGTCGAGCGCGGCAACACCCCCTCCTCCAAGGAGGCGCCGATCTTTGCCAGCATCGCGGCGACGCTGATCGGGAGCGTCTTCCTGGTCCGCGCCGGCGCCGGCGAGATGACGCGCTTCCTGTCGGATTTTCTCGCAGATCCGGCAGGCTTCGACATCTCGACGCGGACCAACACGACGTCGCTGGTCAGCCATGTCGCGATGCAGGCAGGCCTGTTCCTCTGGCCGCTGTTTGCGCTCTTCCTGGTCTTCGGGCTGAGCGCGGCCTTCCTGCAGCACCCGCCGCAGCTCAACCTCGAACGGATCCAGCCGCAATGGTCGCGGCTGTCTCCCGCCAAGGGCTTCACACGCATTTTCGGAAAGCAGGGCCTGGTCGAGTTCGGCAAGTCCCTGGCCAAGTTCGCCGCCATCACGGTGACCGTCTGGCTCATCCTCAAATCGGACAAGAACACGGTGGTGACGGCCATGCTGCGCGATCCCGGCGCGATACCCGAGCTGATCCTGACGATCGCGATCCGGCTGCTCTCCGCGACCTGCGTGGCGACGATCGTCATCGTCGCGATCGACCTCGTCTGGACGCAGAAGTTCTGGCGCCGCTCGCTGCGCATGACCAAGCAGGAGATCAAGGACGAGCACAAGCAGGCCGAGGGCGACCCGATCCTGAAGTCGCGCCGGCTTTCCCTGGCGCGCGACCGGGCCCGCAACCGCATGATGGCGGCCGTGCCGCGCGCAACCGTGATCATCGCCAACCCGACCCACTACGCGGTCGCGCTGCGCTATGTGCAGGAAGAGGGCGGCGCCCCGCTCGTGCTCGCCAAGGGCACCGACCTGATCGCGCTCAAGATCCGCGAGATCGCCGAGGCGAACGACATTCCCGTGATCGAGGACCGCGTGCTCGCCCG
>DATDBB010000233.1:0-2915 GCA_036525085.1 Allobosea sp. | reverse complement strand
GGTGCGCGACAAGATCGGCTCCTACAAGGAAAAGGAGCCGCTGCGGCGCTGGCTGCAGGAGTGGATCACCGACTATGTCGATGGCGATCCGGTCAATTCCAGCGAAGAGACGAAGGCGCGGCGCCCGCTCTCCGATGCGCGTATCGACGTCTTCGAGGACGAGGAGAACCCTGGCTACTACTCGGCCAAGTTCTATCTCAGGCCGCACTTCCAGCTCGAGGGCATGGATATCGGCCTGAGCCTGGTCTCACGGCTGCCAGCTCCCAAGACGTGACCGTCACCTGACCAGCATGTGACGTCAGCAAAGAAGAGCTTCAGCGCTCCGGTCGGTCGAGACCGGGCGCGCAGGAGAACTGCGTCCAGTATTCGGGTTTTCACGACCACATTCACCCCCCCGTTCAACCATTGGAGATGATCATGGCTACCGACTTCCTCCTCGAGATCGACGGCATCAAGGGCGAAAGCCAGGATTCCAAGCACAAGGAAACGATCGAGGTCGATTCCTTCTCCTGGGGCGTCAGCAACGCCGGCTCGCATGCGGCGGGCTCCGGCGGCGGCGCCGGCAAGGCGAGCTTCCAGGACATCCACTTCACCTCGTCCGTCGGCAAGGCCTCGGCGAACCTGGCGCTCTCCTGCGCCAGCGGCAAGCACATCACCAAGGCGGTGCTGTATGTCCGCAAGCAGGGCGAGAACCAGCAGGACTACTATGTCTTGACGCTGGAGGACCTGCTGGTGTCGAGCTACCAGTCCGGCGATGCCGCCGGCGGCTCGAGCGTGCCGACCGACCAGTTCTCGCTGAACTTCGCCAAGATCAAGTACGAGTACAAGTCCCAGAAGAAGGACGGCACGCTCGACGCGCCGGTCACGATGACCTGGGATCTCAAGGCCAACAAGAAGTGACGTGAAACGCAGGCCGGTGTCGCGCGAGCGGCGCCGGCCTGTCTTTTTCGATGGTCGTTGCGGAGAAGCGCCGCGGCGGCCATCGTGCTTGTGTCGCTGCCCGAAAGGCAGCTCCGTCGATGACCGAGATGCGATCCGGGGTGCCATGAACGGCCCGATGACATGAACGGCCCGATCTCCAGGAAGCGGCTGCGGCCGCCTTTGATGTTCGCCTTCCGCGAGGCGCATCTTGAAAAGGATGCGAAGGTCGCGCTCGACCTGCGCGACGAGGGCGGCGAGCGGGTGATCGCGAACCGCCGCGCCGCGCCGCGCGCCGCCATCACCGAGCCGAAGCTGAGGCGCGAGATCGCGCTCGACCTCGAAGGGCTGGTGAACACGATCAACCTGGCCTCGTCGGTCGACCTGGCGGATTACGAGCATGTCCGGCGCTCGATCCTGAACCACGGCTTTCCCGACCTGACCAACCGTTCGATCGACGAGCATCGCGTCGACCTGATCCGCGAGGACATGATCGCCGTCCTGCTCGAATACGAGCCGCGGCTGATCCAGGACTCGATCGCGGTCGAGCGGGACGATTCCCTCGACAGGGCCGAACTCAAGGTGCGCTTCCTCGTGCGGGCGGACCTGAATTGCGAGCCGCTCAATATACCCGTCCAGTTCGTCGCCGATCTCGAACTGGATACCGGCAAGATGGCGATCAGGAGCCGGTAGGCGCGATGAACCAGGAGTTCCTCGACTTCTACAATCAAGAGCTCCGTCTCTTCATGGAGCACACGAAGGAATTTGCCGAAGAGTATCCCGGCATTGCCGAAAGGCTGGGTGGGCTCGTCGGCGAGCGCATGGACCCGATGGTCGGTGGCCTGCTGGAGGGGGCGGCCTTTCTCGCGGCGCGGGTGCAGCTCAAGCTGAAGCATGAGTTCCCGGAATTCACCAACAACCTGCTCGAACAGCTGATCCCGAACTATCTCGCGCCGACGCCATCGGCGCTGCTCGCGGGCATCCGGCCGCCCTTTTCGGATCCCGGCCTGCGCGAGGGCATGAAGATCCCGCGCGGCTCCTATATCGACGCGACCTATCTCGAACGCGAGCGCCGCGTCGCCTGCCGCTATCGGCTCGGCGCGGATGTCACGATGTGGCCCTTCGACATCGCCGCGGCCGAATACATCCCGGCGCCGGGGCCGCTCCAGGCGCTCGGCCTGCGCACCGATCACCGGGCCCTGTCGGGCCTGCGGCTGTCGCTGACGCACCGGACCATGGCCGACCCGGAGCAGGAACCGTCGCCGGCCCAGGCGTTGAAGACGCCGACGAGCTGGTTTTCCGGCTGTCGGTGCAAGGATCTGACTTTCCATCTGCTCGGTTCCGAGGCCGACGCGGTGGCGCTCTACGAGCAGCTCTTCTCCGATTGCGTCGGCATCTATTTCCGTCATCTCGACAAGTTCGGCGATCCCGTCATCACACCCGCCGACGGCTGTTCGCTGGAGCAGCTCGGCTTTTCGGAGCATGAGGCGCTGCTGCCGGCCGATACGCGCATCTTCCGCGGCTTCGACCTGCTGCGCGAATTGTTCTGGTTCCCGCGCAAGTTCCTCGGCTTCCGGCTGGAGGGGCTGAACAGGGTCCTGCCGAAGCTCACCGCGAAGACGGTCGAGCTGATCTTCGTCTTCGACGAGGTCAATACGCGGCTGCCGGGCGCCGTGCGCAAGGAGATGTTCGCGCTTTACGCAGCGCCCGCGATCAACCTCTTCGAGAAGACGGCCGATCGCATCCCGGTGAAGACGAACCAGCACGAGTTCCATGTCGTGCCGGATCGCAGCCGGGCGCTCGACTACGAGCCGCACAGCGTCCTCTCGGTCCACGCCCACTATGTCGGCGGGCGCGAGAAGCAGCCGGTCCACCCGCTCTATTCATCGCCGGAAGGCGCTTCGCCGGTGCATGGCCTGCATTACACGCAGCGCCGCTTGCCGCGCCGGCGCTCCTCCGCCGAGCGTCGGCAGGGCCGCGCCTCCGACTATACGGGT
>DATDBB010000232.1:0-4334 GCA_036525085.1 Allobosea sp. | reverse complement strand
CACCCGCGTCGCCGGCGAAACCGACGAGTTGCGCAGCCGCACCCGCGCCGTCGTAACATCCGTCGAGGAGCTTGAAACCGCCGCCCAGCCCAGCCTGCCCAATGCCTGGCTGGCACGGAAGGGCGTCTCCGGCCCATGGCGCCGCGCCCGCATCGCGATCTCCTTCCCGGTCGACAATGTCGGGGCCAATCTCGCGACCCTGGCCTCGATCGTCGCCGGCAATCTCTATGATCTGGGCGAGGTCACGGGCCTGCGGCTCGACACGATCACCCTGCCGGCCTCGTTCCGCAGCCGTTTCCAGATGCCGCGCCAGGGCATCAGTGGCACCCGAACGCTGACCGGCGTGATGGAAGGCCCGATGGTCGGCTCGATCATCAAGCCCAATGTGGGCTTAAGCCCGCAGGAGACGGCCGCACTGGTCGGCAAGCTCTGTGAGGCCGGGCTCGACTTCATCAAGGATGACGAGATCTCGGCCGATCCCGTCCATGCCCCTCTGGCCCAACGCGTGCCGGCCGTGATGGAGGTGGTGCGGCGCCATCGGGATCGCACCGGCAAGGCCGTGATGATAGCCTTCAATATCACCGACGAGACCGACGCCATGAAGCGCCACGCCGATCTGGTGGCGCGCGAGGACGGAACCTGCGTCATGGCGAGCCTGAACTGGTGCGGCTTCTCGGCCATCGAGACGCTGCGCCGCGCCACCGATCTGGCGCTGCACGGCCACCGCAACGGCTTCGGCGCCTTTTCGCGCCACCCGCTCCTCGGCATCTCATTCCAAGCCTATCAGACACTGTGGCGGCTGGCGGGCGTCGACCACATGCATGTCCACGGTTTGCAGGGGAAGTTCGCCCAGGAGGACGAGGAAGTCGTGTCCTCGGCGAAAGACTGCGTCACGCCGCTGAGCCAGAGCCTCGTTGGAGAAGGCATCGACGATCGCGTGCTGCCCGCCTTCTCCTCCGGGCAATGGGCCGGCACGGCACAGCCGACTTTTGACGCCATCGGCCATTCGGACCTGCTCTTCATGGCGGGCGGCGGCATCCTCGCGCATCCCGGCGGCCCGGCCGCCGGTGTCGCCAGCATCCGCCAGGCCTGGGAGGCGGTCGCGGCCGGCCAGTCTTTGACCGACGCCGCCACCTCCCATCCAGAACTGCGGCAGGCGCTCGCCTTCTTCGGCAAGGTCGCGGGTTGAACCCGGCCATGGCAGCGGCCCGCCCGGTTTATGGCTGGTATGGCGACGACTTCACCGGCGCGACCGACACGCTGGCTTCGCTCGCCGAGCGCGACATCCGGGCGCTGCTCTTCCTGCGCATCCCGACAGCGGAGCAGTTGGCGGCGGCAGGCCCGCTCGATGCGATCGGCATCGCCGGCGCGACACGCTCGATGGCACCGGAAGCGATGACCGCCGAATTGGACGCCGCGGGCCGCTTCTTCGCGGAGGCCGGCATCGGCATCTTCCACTACAAATGCTGCTCGACCTTCGACAGCGCTCCCCATGTCGGCAGCCTCGGCGCGGCCGCCAATGCGTTGCGCCCGTTCTTCGCCAACCCCTTCCTGCCGATCGTCGGCGGACAACCCAATCTCGGGCGCTATTGCCTGTTCGGCAATCTCTTCGCCGCGGCCGGCAGCGGCGGGCCGGTCCATCGCATCGACCGCCATCCCACGATGAGCGTCCATCCGGTCACGCCTATGGCCGAAGCCGATCTGCGCCGGCATCTGGCCGCGCAAGGGCTGGAGCGGATCGAACTCGTCGATTACCCCAGCTACGAAGGCTCGGACCTCGACGATGTGCTAACGAAGCAACTCGCCGCACGTCCCGACGCCATGCTGCTCGACGTCGCGCGCAGCGAGGATCTCGCCGTCATCGGCCGGCTGCTGCGGCAACAAATGCAAGCCGGCCCGATGCTGGCCATCGGCCCGAGCAGCGTCGCGCAGGCGCTTGCGACGGCATGGCCCGGCGCCCGGCAAGGCGCTGCCGTTCCGGTCTCGGACAGGCCACGCGCCGGCCCGGTCCTCGCCCTTGTCGGCAGCCTCTCCCCGGTGACGCGCGCGCAGGTCGAGGCTTCGTCGGCCTATGAACGCCTCGGCATCGACACGGCGAGCCTGCTCTCCGAGCCTGCCTATGGCGTCGCGCTCAAGCAGGACGTGCTGATGCGGCTCGCCGCCGGCCACCATGTCATGCTCGTCACCGATCGCCCGTCGCAGGCGCCGGGCAATGCCGAAAGCGTCGCGCTCGCAACGGGCCGGCTCTTGAGCGGCATCATGGCTGGGGCAACGATCCGACGTCTCGTCGTGGCTGGCGGTGACACGTCGAGCCTCGCCGTCAAGTCGCTCGACATCTGGGGCCTGTCCTACCGCGCCCCGCTTGTGCCGGGCGCCCCGCTCTGCCGGACCCACAGCGACGATCCGCGGCTCGACGGGCTCGATATCATCCTCAAGGGCGGGCAGATGGGCCCGGTCGATCTCTTCGACGCTGTCGCCGCCTCATAGCGCGGCAAGGCATTCCGTCACGAAGGCATCGAGATCGCCGCCCTTGAACAGGAAGCCGGCGACACCGGCCGCCTTGGCCGCTTCGAGATCGCTCGCACGATCACCGATCAGGAAGGACCGCTGCATCTGCGTCGGGAAGGCCTGCATCGCCTTGAGCAGCATGCCCGGCCGCGGCTTGCGGTCCTCATGGTCGGTGCGATAGGCCGCGACCGTCGCGTCCGGATGATGCGGCGCATAGTAGAACGCATCGATCCGCGCCCCGTTCGCAGCCATGATCCTGTTCATCTCGGCATGCAGAGCGCGAACGTCCTCCTCGTTATAGAAGCCGCGCCCGACGCCTGACTGGTTGGTCACGACGACGGCCCGGTATCCGAGCAGGTTCAACCGCCGCACCGCCGAAAAGGCTCCCTCGACCCAGATGATCTGGTCGATGCGGTAGGCGTACTCGATATCCTCGTTGAGTACGCCGTCGCGATCGAGAAACACCATCGGCGCCAGGGCGCCAGGCTGCGGAGCAGCCGCCAATGTCATCGGCCCGACCAGTCGTTCGGCGAATGCGCGATCTCGGCCGCCATCCGCAGCAGATACTGGCCGTAATCGCTCTTGGCGAGCCGGTTGCCGAGAGCCTCGAGTTGCTCGACCGCGATCCAGCCGCGACGGCAGGCGATCTCCTCGGGGCAGGCGATCCGCAGATCCTGGCGGCTTTCGAGCGTGCGGACGAACTCGCCGGCCTGGAGCAGGCTGTCGGGTGTTCCGGTATCCAGCCAGGCGAAGCCGCGGCCCATGCATTCGACCGAAAGCTCGCCGCGCTCGAGATAGGCCCGATTGACGTCGGTGATCTCGAGCTCGCCGCGCGGGGACGGCTTGAGCGTGGCCGCGATCTCGACCACCTGGGCATCGTAGAAATAAAGGCCGGTCACCGCCCAGTTCGAGCGCGGCTTCTTCGGCTTCTCCTCGATCGAGATCGCCTTCCCCAGCTCGTCGAAGCTGATCACGCCATAGCGTTCGGGGTCGCGCACCTGATAGGCGAAGACGGTCGCACCCGCCGCGCGCTGGCGTGCCTGCCGCATCATCTGGGTCAGGCTCTGGCCGTAGAAGAGATTATCGCCGAGGATCAGCGCCGAGGGCTCGCCCGCGACGAAATCCGCGCCGATCAGATAGGCCTGCGCCAATCCGCCGGGATGCGGCTGTTCGGCATAGGACAGGCTCAGTCCCCACTCCGAACCGTCGCCGAGCAGCCGCTGGAAATGCGGCAGGTCGGCCGGCGTCGAGATGATCAGGATCTCGCGGATATCCGCCAGCATCAGCGTGGTCAGCGGATAATAGATCATCGGCTTGTCGTAGACGGGCAGAAGCTGCTTCGAGATCGCCAGCGTCATCGGATGCAGGCGGGTGCCGGAACCTCCGGCCAGAATGATGCCCTTCATGATCCCTGCCCTGCCCGTTCTTCGGTGAGAAGCCGCGCGACGCAAGCCCGCAGCGATCCCTGCCACTCCGGCAGCCGCACGCCATGGGCGAGCGCGAGCTTGCCGCAATCGAGCCTGGAATTCGCGGGTCGGCGTGCCGGTGTCGGATAATCGGCCGTCGCGATACGCTTGACCCCGACCGGCTTGCCGCCATGCCGCTCCCGTTCGGCGAAAATCGCTTCGGCGACATCGGCCCAGACGGCCTCGCCCGCCGCGCTCATATGGAACACGCCACGGAGGGAAGCGTCGTCGGCCCGGCTGGTCAGGTTGCGCGCGACAGTGAAGATCGCATCGGCGATGTCGAGCGCCCCCGTCGGGCATCCCGCCTGGTCTGCGACGACGCCGATCTCGTCGCGCGTTTCGGCAAGGCGCAGCATCGTC
>DATDBB010000231.1:0-8439 GCA_036525085.1 Allobosea sp. | reverse complement strand
GCGGCGGCGGCTGCCGAACCGAAGACAGGCGTATCGATCATCGGGGTCTTTTCAAGCTGAACTGGAACAACCATTTGAGCCGGACGGCGCGATTTTGTTGCATGCTCCAGCCTGCTTCGCTAGAGCTTGCGCCCGAAAAGTGGCTGCGCCCGCGCGCCACGCTTGAGGACTGACAGCATGGCCGCAAGCCGCACCAACTGGCGCAACCTGATCATGGTGGTTTCGCTGGGTATCCTGATCGCGGTCGAGCTGTTCGGCGTGGCGCTGGCTTCCGGCTGGGCGCTGGCCGGCCTGTTCGAGCTGGGCACCATCGTCAGCTATGTGCTGATGGCGCTGTTTTCGGTGCTCGCCGGCTACGCCATGATCAACCTGATGCGCCGCGTGCTCAAGATCGAGCGGCTGACCGAAGGCGGCTGAGGCTTCAGCCGCAGGCCCTGAGGGCGGCCGGATCGGCCTCCAGTGGTAGGTGGTCGCTCATCGGCCGGCACTTTCCCGCAAGGCAGACCTGCCAGTCGGCGGTCGCGCCCGAGCGGCGCAAGACGATTTCGCGCTGCGGCGGCAGTCTCGGCGTCCAGCGCCAGAAGCCGTCGCTCAGCCTGGCGCCGTCGGGCGGGTCCATGCCGGCGCCCGAACCCTCGATCCGTGCTTCGACCAGGACGAGCCCGTCCGGCGTCTCGCGCCAGACCTCCTCCCACAGCGTCTTCTGCACCGAATGACGCCAGCGCAGCGTGATCTCGTCGGCCCCGAGCGCGACCACGAGTGCACCGGCTGCGAGACAAAGGCTCATGCGGGGTGGTTCCGGCGTAGTCCCGTCCGCCAGAGATGATGCGCGACGAACAGCGCTCCGAGCACGAAACCGACCTCGTCGGTGATCGGCACGGCCGCGACGAGAAGAGCGGCGGCCACGGTTGCCAGGACCCGCTCCCACAGCGCCAGCGGCGCGCGCAGGTAGCCGACCACCGCCATGCCCCAGAGCAGCATGGCGAAGCTCGCTTTCGCGACGATGTAGGCGACCGACAGCCAGTAGGCCGCTCCGTCTAGGCCCGCGACCGGCTGGAGCATCAGGTTGGGGTCGTAGACAGCCATGAAGGGAATGACGAAGCCCGGTAACGCGATCTTCACCGCCTGCACGCCGATCTTCATGCCCGAGACCTTGGCCATCGGCGCCGCCGCGAAGGCGGCCAGCGCCACCGGCGGGGTCAGGTCCGCCATGATGCCGAAATAGAACACGAACATGTGGCTGACGATCAGCGGCACATCGAGCTGCAGCAGGATCGGCGCCGCGAGCGACGAGGTGATGATGTAGTTAGGGATGGTCGGGATGCCCATGCCGAGGATCAGGCTGAAGATCATCGTCAGGACGAGCGCCAGGAACATGCTCTCCTTGCCGATGCCGATCAGCCAGGAGCCGAAAATCGTGCCGATGCCGGTCAAGGTCATCGTGCCGATGACGATGCCGACCAGCGCGCAGGCGAGGCCGACCGGCAAGGCTTGGCGGGCGCCGTCGGCGAGGGACTCGATGCAGGCGGTCAGGACCTCGCGACCGGAGCGGCCGCGCAGGACATTCCAGATCACCAGCAGCAGGACGACGCCGAGCACGGTGGCGACGCTGATCGCCATCGAGGCGGCCGAGACCAGCGCGAAGCCGATCCAGAAGACGACGCGGAGCGCCGTGGTGCCGAGCCCGGCCGAGATCGCCAGGGCGAGGATCAGCGCGACGGTGAGGGCAAGCCCGATCGCACCGGCGAAGAGCGGCGTGAAACCGGCGAAGAGCAGATAGACCAGCACCAGCAGCGGCGCGATCAGATACCAGTTCTTGCGCAGTTCGGCGCGCGCGCTCGGCAGTTCGGATTTCGGCAGGCCGGTGAGGCCGAGCTTGCCGGCTTCCAGATGCACCGCCCAGTAGCAGGCGGCGAAATAGAGGATGGCCGGGATGATCGCCGCCTCGACGATCTTGGAATAGGGCACGTCGATGGTCTCGGCCATGATGAAGGCGACCGCGCCCATGACCGGGGGCATGATCTGGCCGCCCATCGAGGAGGTCGCTTCGACGCCTCCGGCGAAGGCGCCGGTGAAGCCCGAGCGCTTCATCAGGGGAATGGTGAACTGGCCCGAGGCCACGACATTGGCGACGCCTGAGCCGGAGACCGTGCCCATCAGGGCCGATGAGGCGACGCAGACCTTGCCGGGGCCGCCCTGCTTGCCGCCGAACAGCGCCATCGAAATGTCGTTGAAGAAGTCGATGACGCCGGCGCGCTCCATGAAGGCGCCGAACAGGATGAACAGGAAGATGAAGGTGGCGGAGACGGCGGTCGGCGTCGCGTAGAGGCCCTCAGTGCCGAAGGACATCTGCTCGATGACCTGCTCCAGGCTGTAGCCGCGATGGTCGAACGGCGCCGGCAGATAGCGGCCGAACAGGCAGTAGGCCAGGAAGGTGCCGGCGACCAGCGGCAGGGCGATGCCCATGGCGCGCCAGACCAGCAGGAACAGGACGGCCAGGGCGGTGATGCCGACGACCATGTCGGCATTCGTCAGTTCGCCGGCCCGGTTCACCAGCTCGATGTAATTCCACCAATGGTACAGCCCGACGGAAAAGCCGATGATGCCGACCGCCCACCAGAACAGGCGGCCCGGCCGCGAGGTCTCGTCCGCATTCGCCAGCAGGCCACAGGCGATCAGCGAGAGAAAGCCGACATGGACGGTGCGCAGCACCTGGTTGGGCAGGGTTCCCGTATAGAGCGAGACGAGTTCGAAGGCGCCGAGCATGGCCAGGAAGGCGATGGCAGGCTCGATCATGGACCTGCCACGCACAGCGCCCAGCACGATCCAGGCAAACCAGAGCAGGAAGGCGATCCGGATCACCGTGATCGGCGTCAGCCAGGAAACCGATCCAATCAGCCTGAAATCGAGCGGGATGCCGAAAGCGGTGACAACCTGGAAGGCGGAAAAACCGACCGCCAGCCAGAACAGCAGCCGACCCTTCCAGCCCGTGCCGAAGCTGGCGGGCAGGCCATGCTCGGGATCGTAGGGCACGGGCGTCGGGGCATGGGCTCCGGCGATGTCGGGCACTGCGAGCGGTCTGCTCTCGTCGCGGCTCATGGCGTGTCATCCCCGGTCGTCATCATGCTGGTCGCCGCATCATGGAAAAAGGCGGGGCCAACGTGGCTGGCCCCGCCCGCGTCACCTGGATGAAGGATGGCTCAGGAGCCGGCCTTCATCCCCTTTTCCTTGAAGTAACGGGCAGCGCCCGGGTGCAACGGCAGCGGCATGCCGTCGAGCGCGTTCTCGAGCTTGATCGAGCGGGCGGCGGCATGGGCGGCGCCGAGATCGCCGAGGTTCTCATAGACCGCCTTGGTCATCTGGTAGACGGTCTCCTCCTTCATGCCCTCATGCGTCACGAGGTAGTTGACCACGGCGGCAGCCGGGACGGCGGCGGTCTGGCCGGTATAGGTGTTGGCGGGGATCGAGACCTTGACGAAGGGCGGGCCGGCCTTGTCGACCACGGCGGCGGGAACCTCGACGACGGTGATCTCGACCGAGGTCGCCAGATCGCGCAGCGAGGCGACACCGAGGCCGGCCGATTGCAGCGTCGCATCGAGCTGGCGGTTCTTCATCAGTTCGACGGATTCGGCGAAGGGCAGGTACTCGACCTTGGAGAGATCCTTGTAGGACATGCCGGCTGCGGCGAGGATCGCGCGGGCGTTCAGCTCGGTCCCGGATTTCGGCGCGCCGACCGAGAGGCGCTTGCCCTTGAGATCGGCCAGCGTCTTGATGCCGCTGTCCTTCGAGGCGACGATCTGGACATAGTTCGGATAGATCGCGGTGATGCCGCGCAGCTTCTTCAGGGGACCCTTGAAGCCGGCTTCCTCGTCTCCCTTCCAGGCCGCGTCGAGCGAGTCGCCGAGCGTAAAGGCGATCTCGCCCTTGCCCTGTTGCAGGAGCTGCAGGTTCTCGACCGAGGCCTTGGTGGCCTGGACAGTCGGCCGCGTGCCGGGAATCTTCTCGCCATAGATCTTGGAGAGCGCAACGCCGAGCGGGTAGTAGACGCCTGAGGTGCCGCCGGTCAGCACATTGATGAAGTCCTGCGCGCGGGCTGCCGCCGGCGCGAGCGCGATCAAGGCCGCGGTGGCGATGCCGGCGAGATTCCGGCTGGATACGAGCTGTTTCATGCAACCTCCCAATGAACACCGCCGGCCTGCGAGGCCGGTCTTGCTGCTTTTGTAGATCAGGCCGGGGCGGAATTGAAAGGCACCATTCCCCCAGCACTTAGGCGGAGGCGCCCGCCATGCGTGACGCTTTTGCCATGATTGCAGTCCATCGAGACCCGGCGTCTCCCGGTTGCCCTTGCGGCTGGGACAGGTTAGCCCGAAATCCACCCTGACGGCGCCGCCGTCGCCAGCCGAACGAGCCCCGCCCGCCATGCAATCCTGCGCCAAGCCGCCCCGTCCCGACCGCCGCATGCTACTGGCCGGCGCCAGCGCCACGGCCGCCCTGGCCGCGCTCGGTTTTTCACCGGAGGCGCTGGCTCAGCAGGGGTTGAAGCTCGGCGACGCCGAGGCCTTCACCTTCGAAGCCCTGAAGACGCGGGCGCGCGAATTGGCGGGCCGGCCCTATCAGGCGCCGCCGAGCCCGCGCCCCGACGTGCTGGAGCGGATCGACTATGACGCCCATGGCAAGATCCGCTTCAAGCCGGAGATGGCGCTCTGGGCCGACGGGCCCTCGCCCTGGCCGGTGACCTTCTTTCATCTCGGCCGCTATTTCCAGAAGCCGGTGCGCATGCATGTGCTGGACGACGGCAAGGCGCGCGAGATCGTCTATGATGAGAGCTATTTCGACATGCCGGCGGATTCGCCGGCGCGCGAATTGCCCCGCGGCGCGGGCTTTGCCGGCTTCCGCTTCCAGGAAAGCCGCACCGGGCATCCCGGCCGCAAGGGCGAGAAGCTCGACTGGAAGAAGAACGACTGGGTCGCCTTCCTCGGCGCCTCCTATTTCCGCGCCATCGGCGAACTCTACCAGTACGGGCTCTCCGCGCGCGGCCTTGCGATCGACCCGGCTGTCGGCGGCAGGGCCGAGGAGTTTCCCGACTTCACCCATATCTGGCTGGAGACGCCGGCGCCCGGCGCCGAATTCGTCGTCGTCTACGCGCTCTTGTCGGGGCCGAGCGTGGCCGGCGCCTATCGCTTCCGCATGCATCGCGGCAAGGGCGTCGTCATGGATATCGAGACCGCGCTCTATCTGCGCAAGGATGTCGAGCGGTTCGGGATCGCGCCGCTGACCTCGATGTACTGGTATTCGGAGACGGCCAAGACGACCGCCATCGACTGGCGGCCCGAGGTGCATGATTCCGACGGGCTCGCGCTCTGGACCGGGACGGGCGAGCGCGCCTTCCGGCCGCTCAACAATCCCTCCCGCACCACGGCATCCTCCTTCATGGACGAGAGCCCGCGCGGCTTCGGCCTGATGCAGCGCGACCGCGAGGTCGGGCACTATCTCGACGGCGTGTTCTACGAGCGCCGGCCGAGCCTCTGGGTCGAGTCGCAAGGGGATTGGGGCAGAGGCGCGGTCCAACTGATCGAGATCCCGACCGACGACGAGATCCACGACAATATCGTCGCCATGTGGGTGCCGGCCGGGCAGGCCAAGGCCGGTGCGTCCTATGCCTTCCGCTACCGCCTGCACTGGCTCTCCGACGAGCCGTTCCCGACGCAACTCGGCCGCGTCGTCGCGACGCGGCTCGGCAACGGCGGACAACCCGGCACGACGCGGCCCAAGGGCGTGCGCAAGTTCATGATCGAGTTCAGGGGCCCGGCGCTGGAGACGATCCCCTTCGGCGTGAAGCCCGAGGTCGTGCTCTCGGCCTCCCGGGGCTCATTCTCCTACATCTTCGCCGAAGCGGTGCCCAACGATGTGCCCGGCCATTGGCGCGCGCAGTTCGACCTGACGGTCGAGGGCAGCGACCCGGTCGAGATGCGCTGCTTCCTGAAGGCGGGCGAGACCGTGTTGACCGAGACCTGGCTGTATCAGTACCTGCCGTTCTGAGGCAGGAGGGCGGCTCAGCCGGCTTTGCGCAGGGCCTCATTGATCCGGGCCTGCCATCCCGGACCCGTGGCGCGAAAGCGCTCGATGATGTCGGCGTCCAGCCGCAAGGTGATCTGCTGCTTGGGTCTGGCAACCTTCGGCCGGCCGCGACCACGGCGGATCAGGACACCGCCCTCATGGATATCGGCGCCTTCGAACCATGCATCCGTCAGTTCCGGCGCGTCATCGGGGTCGACCCAGGTGCCTTTGATATCGGGCTTGTTCGCGCTCATTGGCTTTCCTCATGCTGATGATACGGCGGGCGCTGCCACGATGGGTCCAAACCATCACCACCATGCGCTCGTCGAGGATGCCGATGGTGATGAAGCGATCTTCGCCATAATCGAGCCGACGATCCTGTTGCGTGAACGTGATGCCGGCGAAAACTTCGATTGCCCTGGCAAAGTCCAGACCGCGCTCCCGCAGCGTCGCGTCCCGCTTGGCGCTATCGAAATCGATCTCCACGATTATATGTAACGCCATTAAATGAGATTGCCAACCATGCACAAGCGAGGCAACCGTATCGGCCAGACTCCGCTTGCCCACCGCTCTTCGTAACATTATATCATCTCGCATGGTCCATGCGCATGCCCATCACGCTTCCCATGCCGTCTCGGAAGATCCGGGCTGGTCGCTGCTGCGGTTGTCCGCGGCGGCACGGATCGGCCTCGCGGGCGTCGTCGTTGCGCTGGTCTGGGCCGCGACGCTGGCCGTCATCCTGTGAGCGAGTTTTCGTCCGTGTCCGCCATTCGCCTGCAAGACCTGACGCTGGGCTATGACCGCCATCCGGCGGTGCATCACCTGTCGGGCGAGATCGCCTCGGGCAGCCTGACGGCAATCGTCGGCCCCAACGGTGCCGGCAAGTCGACCCTGCTCAAGGGCATCGCCGGGGCGCTGTCGCCGCTCGGTGGCGATGTCTCGGTCGCGGGCGGAAAGCGCCTCGCCTATCTGCCGCAATCGGCCGAACTCGACCGCTCTTTCCCGATCCATGTCTACGACCTCGTCGCAATGGGGCTGTGGAGCAGCGCTGGCATTTTCGGACGCATCGGGCGCGGTGCCGCCGCCAAGGTGGAGGCGGCGATCGCCGCCGTCGGACTGTCCGGCTTCGAGCGCCGGCCGATCGGAGCCCTGTCCGGCGGGCAGATGCAGCGTGCCCTGTTTGCGCGTCTGCTGCTGCAGGACGCCGACATCATCCTGCTCGACGAGCCCTTCACCGCGATCGATGCGCGCACCACGGCCGATCTGCTGGCGCTGGTGCAGCGCTGGCATGGCGAGAGCCGCACCGTCGTCGCCGTGCTGCACGACATCGAGACCGTGCGCCGTGCCTTCCCGCATACGCTGCTGCTGGCGCGCGAGACGGTGGCCTGGGGCGAGACCGCGCAGGTGCTGACGCCGGCGAACCTGCTGAAGGCGCGCCGCATGGTCGAGGCTTTCGACAGCCACGCCGCGCCGTGCGAGCGCGACGCGGCTTGATCCGACGATCCATCTGGTGATCCCCCACCAGCCCTCATCCTGAGGAGCCGCCCAGCGGCGTCTCGAAGGATGCTCCAGATGTCTCCAGAGCCTGCTGGAGCATCCTTCGAGACGCGCTCTTGCTGAGCGCTCCTCAGGATGAGGGCTGCGGGGACGAGAAGAACTGCGCAGCCCGTGATCTACGATCTCTTCATCGGCCCCTTCGCCGAATTCGACTTCATGCGCCGGGCGCTGGTCGGCATCGTCGCGCTGTCGGTGTCGGGCGCGCCGATCGGCGTCTTCCTGATGCTCAGGCGGATGAGTCTGACGGGCGATGCGATGGCGCATGCGATCCTGCCGGGCGCCGCGATCGGCTATCTCGTTGCCGGCTTCTCGCTGCCGGCGATGACGCTGGGCGGCCTCGCCGCCGGCTTCGCGGTCGCGCTGGCGGCCGGCGCGGTGGCCCGTGTCACGGTGATCAAGGAGGACGCCTCGCTCGCCGCCTTCTACCTGATCTCGCTGGCGCTGGGTGTTACGATCGTCTCACTGCGCGGCTCGGCGGTCGATCTGTTCCACGTGCTGTTCGGCAATGTGCTGGCACTCGACGACGATGTGCTGATCCTGCTCTCGGGCGTGGCGAGCCTGTCGCTGCTGACGCTGGCGGCGCTCTATCGGCCGCTGGTGATGGAATGCGTCGATCCCGGCTTCCTGCGCTCGGTCAGCCGTTCGGGTGGCGTCGTCCACCTGACCTTTCTTGGCCTCGTCGTGCTCAATCTGGTCGCGGGCTTCCATGCGCTCGGCACCCTGCTGGCGGTCGGTCTGATGATGCTGCCGGCGGCTGCGGCGCGCTTCTGGACCGCCGACATCACCCGGCTGATCCTGCTCGCCAGCGGTTTCGCGATGGTCTCG
>DATDBB010000230.1:0-4986 GCA_036525085.1 Allobosea sp. | reverse complement strand
GTCCCAGCGCGTGTCGGGCGCGAGGAAATCGACGAAGCCGCTGCTGCGGTACTTCTGCGGCACCATGCCGTCCGCGCCGACGACCTTGAAGTATTTCGAGATGATCGGATGCGTCGCCACCTCGCGCCTTATGTCGAGCGCGACCTCGATGGCGTTCATCACCAGCCCGTAGCCCTCGAGCTCCATCTGCCGGCGGGCGACGTCGAGGCTGGCGATGAGCTGCTGGTTCGGGCTGGTCGAGGCATGGGTGAACACCGCCTCGTGGAACTGCGCCTCGACCTTCTGGAAATCGATGTCACGGACCAGCACCATCGAACCTTGCCGGATCGCGGACATCGATTTGTGGGTGGAGTTGGTCTGGTAGACGCGCAGGCGGACGGCGCGCGGATCGGGCACCAGTCGCGTATTCAAAAGCTTGTCGGCAGAAGGCGCGGCGCCGAGTTCCTTCTGCTGCTTTTCATATTGCGCAACGGCGTCCGGCCCCGCCATCCAGGCCTCGATGTCGGCGGCCGCACCCATCCCGGTGCGCGGACGCAGGAAGGGCGACCAGCGCGCGAATCCGAACCAGGCCTCGTCCCAAAGGAAGATCAGGTCGGGCTTGATCGCGAGGCATTCCTCCATCACGCGCCGGGTGTTGTAGATATGTCCGTCGAATGTGCAGTTCGTCAGGTCGACCATCTTGACGCGGTCGAGCCGGCCCTCTGCCTTCAGGTCGAGCAGCGCCTTCTTGATCGTGCGCAGCGGCACGGCCCCGTACATCGACAATTCGACCATCGGGAAGGCTTCGACATAGAACGGCTGGGCGCCGCATAGGACCAGGCCGTAATGGTGCGATTTGTGGCAGTTGCGGTCGAGGATGACGATGTCGCCCGGTGCGATCAGCGCCTGGAGCACCATCTTGTTCGAGGTGCTGGTGCCGTTGGTCACGAAGAAGACGTGGTCGGCGCCGAAGGCGCGCGCGGCCATCTCCTGCGCCCGCTTGATATTACCCGTGGGCTCCAGAAGGCTGTCGAGGCCCCCCGTCGTGGCGCTGCTCTCGGCCAGGAACAGGTTGATGCCGTAGAACTGCCCCATGTCGCGGATCCAGGGCGAGCGGAAGATCGACTTGCCGCGCGCGATCGGCAGCGCGTGGAAGGTGGCGACGGGGCGTTGCGCATAGAGCTTGAGGTTATCGAAGAACGGCGTCTCGTAGCGCGCCTTGATGCCCTCCTGCACCGAGAGATGCAGTTCGAGCGGCTCCTCGATCTGGTACATGACGCGCCGGATCATGGACGCTCGCGGATCACCCGCGAGCTTCTCGACGCGCCGGTCGGAGAGCAGGTAGATGTCGAGTTCGGGGCGGATCGCCTTCAGCCCGGCCGCGAGGCGCAGCGCCAGATCGGCCTCGTCCGCCTTGTCCAGATGCGGCTGCTGCGCGGCCAGCACGCTGCGCAGGACCGGGGCATCGTGGCGCGACTTCAGCGCGAAGCCTTCATAGATGACGACGGCGGCGATATCGGGGTTGAGCACGGCCGCGCAGACCGCATCCTCCAGGCTGCCGACCATGACCGTCTCGTAGACGAAGGCGTCTTCGGGCCGACGCAGCCGGCGGAACTCGGCGGCCATATGCGGCCAGCGCCCAGCGGGAGCAGGCGTCACGGCCAGCATCTCAAAATAGGGGCGGTAGGCCGGCGTATCCCCGAGGGGGGAGGGCAGGACATCCACCGCCTCGGATAGCGACAGATCGGCCGACTGCCATTCCTTGGCGTCATGCTTGTAGTTGCTCGTGATGATCGCGATCGAGATCCGCTTCGCCAAGGCGAGGAAGCCGTTCGCATCGTCGTTCTGCAGGAGCTGGCGCAGGGCGCCGATCAGTTCGTGACCCGGGAATGCATGAAACTCCTCGATCGCGCCGAGTTGATCGAGCGCCATTTCCACCTTGCCGCGGGTCTCACTGCCCTTGGCCCAGGACCGCGCGACCGCATGAAGGTCGCGCCAGCGATCGGTACGGCCGGAAGGAGCCGAGAAGAAGTGGTCGATGGAGTGCGGGTCCATAGCGCTGGAGCGCGATTCCGTAACGGTGGCCGCCATCGCGAAGTCCTTCCTGTGCCGATAAGCCATCCGGGAGCGCGCCTGCGGGCGTATCGTCTCGGTGGCGGTTGCGCGTGCGGGGCTACTGCCAGGAAGTTCAACACAAGCAGCGTCACGGGCGTATTGTCCCTGAGGACAGGTCCCGTGCGCGCGAAATCAGACTCGGAGAACTCGTTCCGCTTCTGCAGGAGTTCCAGCTCCCGCCACAACCCATCGGCTTTGTGCATGCGCCGAACGGTTTCATGGATGGCTTACTAAGCCATTGAAATACCTAGATCGGCGTATCGGGTTGTTTAGGTAAAAGTGCCGCAGTTGAGGCGAAGTGCTACCGCAATGGACTGCTGAACTGCAGTTGGAGTGCCTATTGGGAGCCTTGCTTCCGGCAGCATCCGAGAGGCCCTGCTTCCGGAGTTGGCTCGTAGCCGGCATCTATAACGATTGCTTTCCAGTAGTTCAGTTCAATGCCTATCGTCAGCGGACAGGTGTCGCTCGATGAGGTGCGGAATGTTCGCGGCGGCGCTGGCCGTCTGGTCGGTGCCGAGGGGCTCTGGATCGCCGTCGATCTGCGCTGCGTTCAAGCGACGGCCATGAGGTCGGCCGCGCGTTCGCCGACCATCATCGCGGGCGCATTGGTGTTGCCCGAGGGGATCGTCGGGAAGATCGAGGCGTCCGCGACGCGCAGGCCCTCGATGCCGTGCACCTTCAGGCATGCATCGACCACGGAATCGGCGGGGTCCGGTCCCATGCGGCAGGTGCCGCAGGGGTGGAACACCGAATAGGCCTGTTGCCGGATGGATTCGAGCAGGCCGGCATCATCCGCGCAATGAGGGCCCGGCTTGATCTCGCTTTCGATCAAGGTAGCAAAGGTCGGTGTCGCCGCCAGCCGGCGCAGGAAGCGCGCCCCGGCGAGGATGTCGGTGACGTCGCGGGGATCGGAGAGGTAGTTGGGCGCGATCTCCGGCGCGAGACGGGGATCGGGTGAGCGGATCGCGACATGGCCACGACTATGCGGCCGGCAGGGTGAGACGCTGGTGCTGAAACCCGGAAAGGGATCGGGCTTCATCAGGGCCCGCACCCCGGGGAGGGCGCGCTCATAGCTTAATGGCGAGAAATAGAGCTGCATGTCTGGCCGGTCGAGCTCCGGACGCGTCCGGATATAGCCGCCGCCCTGGTTGACGCTCAGCGATAGCGGCCCGCGCCGGTGCAGCAGGTAGGTCAGCGCCATGCCGATACGACGGGGCCAGGACAGAAGCTCGTCGTTCAGGCTCGGCTGCCGCGAGCGATAGACATGGTCGTAGCAGAGATGGTCCTGCAGATGCTGGCCGACGGCCGGCAGCGCCTGCACGGTCGCGATGCCATGCCGGGCGAGATGCTCCGGCGAACCGATGCCCGACAACTGCAGGAGCTGGGGAGAGTTGATCGCGCCGGCGGAAACGACGATCTCGCCGGCCGCGCGGTAGCTGACAGGCTGGCCGTCGCGCCGGCCTTCGACGCCGACGGCGCGGCGCCCTTCGAACAGGATGCGCGAGGCGAGCACGCCGGTCTCGACCTTGACGCGTCCGGTCTTGCGCGCCGGATGCAGATAGGCCCGCGCCGCCGACTCGCGCAGGCCGCCCCGCGTGGTGATCTGGTAGATGCCGGCGGCGTCGCAGGTCTCGCCGTTGAGATCGGGGTTGAAGGGCAGGCCGGCTTCCTGCGCCGCCCTCACAAAGAGCGGGGTGAGCGGATGCACCGCCTGCGAGATGTCCTCGACATGCACCGGGCCGCCCGCGCCATGCCAGGCGGACGAGCCGAGCGCATGGTCCTCCATGCGGCGATAGGTGGCGAGCACCTCGCGCCAACCCCAGCCGGGATTGCCCATGGCTTCCCAGCCGTCGAAATCCTCGGCCTGGCCGCGCATATAGACCATGGCGTTGATCGCGCTCGACCCGCCCACGACCTTGCCCCGCGGTTGGTAGATCTCGCGGCCGGCGAGGCCCGGCTGCTTCTCCGTTCGGTACATCCAGTTCAGGCCCGGATGGTAGAAGGTCTTGCCGTATCCGATCGGCAGGTGCAGCCAGGGGTTCAGGTCGCGCGGACCGGCCTCCAGCACGAGGATGCGGCTGCGCCCGGCGAGCGCGAGCCGCCCGGCCAGCGCGCAGCCAGCCGAGCCCGCGCCGATCACGATGACGTCCCAGTCCTCCAAGGCGATCTCCCTGCCGGTTTCCGGCGCTGGCTTGGCATCACGCTCTAGGGCGGATTGGGCTTGTCGCTAAGGACCATTCTGCCTAAACCGCCAGTCCAATCAGGGGGCCGACTCAGCGCCCCGCGAGATCGTCGATCGCCTGCCGCAGACCCATCACGCCGGCCTGAATCTGTGCCGGGGTGAAGCCGCTGAAGCCGAGGACGAGCCCGTCGCGCGCGACCGGTTCCAGGCCGAAGCGGCTGATCGGCGCCACCGTGATGCCGCGTCGTGCAGCGGCCTGGGTCACCGAGACGGCGTCGAGACCGTCGCGCAGGAAGGCGATGGTGTGCATTCCGGTATGGGTCGGCACGACGTCGAGATCGCCAGCCAGATGCTTGGCTGCCGCCTCGATCAGCGCCTGATGGCGCTCCTGATAGAGCTTGCGCATGCGCCGGATATGCGTGGCGAAATGCCCTTCCACGATGAAATCGGCGACGATGCCCTGCAGGGCTGTCGGCACGCCCGGCGAATAGGCATCGAGGCAGATGCCGATCTGCTCGGCGAGTTGCGGCGGGGCGACGAGAAAGCCGAGCCGGAGCGATGGAAACAGGGTCTTCGAGAAGGTGCCGACATAGATCACGCGGCCGGTCAGGTCGATGCTGGTCAGCGTCGCCATCGGCGCGCCCTGGAAGCAGAACTCGCCGTCCCAGTCGTCCTCGATGATCCAGGCGGAACTGGCCTGCGCCGCTTCC
>DATDBB010000229.1:0-14203 GCA_036525085.1 Allobosea sp. | reverse complement strand
TGTCGTCGCGCAGCCAGTCGCTGGTGCCGCGCCCGACGACCTTGGAAGCGAGAATGACCTTGTCGCGATTTCCACGCGCCTTGAACCAGTTGCCGATGATCCGCTCGGTCGAGCCTTGCGTCTCCGCCCTGGGCGGGATCGCGTACATCTCGGCCGTGTCGAAGAAATTCACGCCCTGGTCGAGGGCATAGTCCATCTGCTCATGACCCTCGGCTTCCGTGTTCTGCTGGCCCCAGGTCATGGTTCCCAGGCAGATCACCGAGACCTTGAGATCGGTGCGGCCGAGACGACGATATTCCATGGCAAAGCAACTCCGGAAGCGGCCGGCGAAAGGCGCACGGTCAGCAGATGGGCAGAGGGAGGCCTGTTGGACCGGCAGGCCCGTCAGGGTTTGGTCGGCAGCGTCGCGAGGAAGCGCTCGACCGTGGGCAGGATGTTGCGGACGATGACGCGGACGCCCTCGGCCGTGGGATGGAGCAGGTCGGGCTGGTTGAGCGTGCGGTCGCCCGCAATGCCTTCCAGGAAGAACGGGTAAAGCACCAGCCCGTGGCTCTTCGCAAGCTCGGGATAGATGCTGTCGAAGCGCGCTGCATATTCCGCGCCGAGATTGCGCGGCGCATACATGCCGGCGAGCAGCACCGGGATGCCGCGCGATTTCAGCCGCGTGATGATCGCCTCCAGCCCCTGGCGCGTCACCGCCGGGTTGAGCCCGCGTAGCGCGTCGTTCGCGCCGAGTTCGAGGATGACGCCGTCGGTGCCATCGGCCACCGACCAGTCGAGCCGCTCCAGCCCGCCCTGGACCGTATCGCCCGAGACGCCGGCATTCACGATTTCGACAGCGATGCCCTTCTGGCGCAGCGCTTGCTCGAGAACCGGCGGAAACGCGGCGCTGCCCGGCAGGTTGTAGCCGGCGCTCAGGCTGTCACCCAGCGCGACCAGTTTCAGGGTACGCGCCGGCGCCGGCGTCGATATCTGGGCCGATGTCTGGGACATGCTCGCAACCGGAAACAGTAGGAAACACAACAATGCGGCGCAGAGAGATTGGACAAGCGCCCGGGCACGCCCATATCGGCTGCTTATGGCGCGCAACGGCGTTTTGCCCCGCTCGGGCCGCGTTTCGGTGCGAGCAGGGACGCTGATGGATATCGAAGTCAGGATCATTGGATGATGAGCGAGATGGGCGTCCCACCGACAGAGCAGCCGGCGATCGAATTGCGGGATGTCGAACTTAGTTTGGGGCGTGCCGCCGCCCGCGTCCATATCCTCAAGGGCGTTTCTTTGTCGCTCGCCGCCGGACAGGCGACCGGGCTGGTCGGCCCCTCCGGCTCCGGCAAGTCGACCTTGCTGATGACCATGGCCGGGCTGGAGCGCCCCGATGCCGGCAGCGTCAAGGTCGCGGGCCAGGATCTCGGCGCGCTCGACGAGGACGGACTCGCCGTCTTCCGCGGCCGTCATATCGGCATCGTCTTCCAGTCCTTCCACCTCGTCCCGACCATGACGGCGCGCGAGAACGTCGCCCTGCCGCTGGAACTGGCCGGAGCCGGCGACGCCTTTGCCCGCGCCGAAGCCGAGCTCCGCAATGTCGGCCTCGGCCATCGCATGGACCACTACCCGGCCCAATTGTCCGGCGGCGAGCAGCAGCGCGTCGCCATCGCCCGCGCTGTCGCGCCCGATCCTGCGATTCTCGTCGCCGACGAGCCGACCGGAAATCTCGACGAGAGCACCGGCCGCTCCATCGTCGACCTGATCTTCGCGCTCCGGCGCGAGCGCGGTGCGACATTGGTGCTCGTCACCCATGATCTGTCGCTGGCAGCGCTCTGCGACCGTACCGTGCGCCTGCGCGCCGGGCGGATCGAGGCGCAGGCCCCGGCCGATGCGGACGCGGCGGTGGTCTGAGCATGCACGGAACCGTCAAGCCCGCCCCCGCGGCACCCATCGGCACCTCCGGCTTCCGGCTCGCCCTTCGCCTCGCCTGGCGCGATCTGCGCGGCGGCCTGCGCGGCTTCGGCGTCTTCATCGCCTGCCTTGCGCTCGGCGTCATGACGATCGCGGCCGTCGCCTCCGCCTCGCGCGGCCTGACCGAGGGCCTGTCGCGCGAAGGCCGGCGCATCCTCGGCGGCGACGCCGCCTTCAGCCTGATCCATCGCGAGGCGACGCCGAAGGAATTCGCCTTCCTGGCCGGCAAGGGCACGGTTTCCACCATCGCGACCATGCGCGGCATGGCGAATGCCGGCGAAAAGGGCGCGGCCCTCGTCGAGATCAAGGCGGTCGATGCCGGCTATCCCGGCATCGGCGAACTCGTCACCGAGCCGAAGGCGCCCGTTTCGGACCTGCTCGCTGCGAAGGATGGCGTCTTCGGCGCCGTCGCCGACCCCGTCCTCCTCGGCCGGCTCGATCTGAAGCCCGGCGATGTCGTCATGGTCGGCGGGGCGCGGGTGCAGCTGCGGGCCAATCTCGTCTCCGAACCCGACAAGATCGCCGCCGGCGTCGGCTTTGGCCCGCGCCTGCTGATCTCGCAGGACGCACTTCGCGCCACCGGCCTGCTCCAGCCCGGCAGCCTGGTGCGCTGGACCTATCGCGTCGCACTGCCGCCGCAGGCAGCCAGCGATGCCGCGCTGGAGGCGCTCATCGCCGATGCCGGGAACCAGCAGCGCGATGCCGGCTGGGAGATCCGCTCCCGCGCCAACGCCAATCCGGGCTTCCAGCGCAATCTCGAACGCTTCACCCAGTTCCTGACCCTGGTCGGCCTGACGGCGCTGCTCGTCGGCGGCGTCGGCGTCGCCAATGCGGTACGCCGCTTCGTCGAGGCCAAGAAGCTCGATTTCGCCACGATGAAGGCGGTCGGCGCCACCGGCGGCCGCGTCGTCGCGATCCATCTCACCGAGGTCATGCTGGTCGCTGCTTTGGGCACGGCCATCGGCCTCGTGCTAGGCGCGGCCGCGCCCTTCGCGCTCAGTGCGGCGCTCAAATCGGTGCTGCCGGTGCCGTTCGAGCCGACGCTGGCGCCGGGCGAGCTCGGCGTCGCCGCGCTCTACGGGCTGCTGACGGCGCTGGTCTTCGCGATCCTGCCGCTCGGCCGCGCCCATGATGTGCCGGTCTCCGCGCTGTTCCGCGACCAGATCGAACCCGATGCGCGCCGGCCCCGCGCGATCTATCTCGCGATCTGCCTGCTGGCGCTCGCAGGCCTCGTCGGGGTTGCGCTCGCCTTCGCCTATGACCGGCGCATCGCGCTGATCTATATCGGAGTGATGACCGGCATCTTCCTGCTGCTGCGCGCCGTCTCCACGGGACTGATGGCGCTCGCCCGCCGGACGCCGCGTCCGAAGAACCCGTCGCTACGCATGGCGCTGGCCAACAGCTATCGCCCCGGCGCGCTCACCCCTTCGCTCGTGCTCTCCCTAGGGCTGGGCGTCGCCCTGCTCTCGGCGCTCGCCTTCATCGACACGAGCCTGACCCGTCAGCTCACCCAGTCCCTGCCGGAGAAGGCGCCGAGCTTCTTCTTCCTCGACATCCCGAATGCCGAGGCGGCCCGCTTCGACGCGGTCCTGCATCAGGAGCGCCCCGGTGCGACGCTCGCCCGGGTGCCGATGATGCGCGGCCGCATCGTCTCGGTGAACGGCGTCCGCGCCGAAGACATCAAGGCCTCCGAGCAATCCGCCTGGGTACTCGATGGCGACCGCGGCATCACCTATTCGCAGGAGATGCCCGAGGGCTCGAAGCTCGCGGAGGGCGAGTGGTGGCCGGCCGATTATCGCGGCGAGCCGCTGGTCTCCTTCGACGCGCAGAATGCCGCAGGCATCGGGCTGAAGATCGGCGACCGGCTCACCGTCAACGTGCTCGGCCGCAACATCACCGCCCGCGTCGCCAATTTGCGCGCGGTCGAGTGGCGCTCGCTCGGCATCAATTTCGTGATGCTGTTCTCGCCCAACACCTTCGCCGGAGCGCCCCACACCAACCTCGCGACGATCACTCCCGGACCCGATGGCGCAGGCAGCACGGACGCCGCCTTGCTGCGCCGGCTCGCCGTCGAGTTTCCCTCGGTGACGGCCGTTCGGGTCAAGGATGCGCTCGAGGCGATCAACACCATCGTCGGCCAGCTCGCCACCGCGATCCGCGGAGCATCCGGCCTCGCCATCGCCGCCAGCCTGCTCGTTCTGGGCGGCGCGCTCGCGGCGGGACAGCGTGCGCGGCTCTATGACGCGATGATCCTGAAGACGCTCGGCGCGACGCGCCGCTTCATACTTTCGTCGTACGCCCTTGAATACGCGGCGATCGGCCTCGTCTCGGCGCTGTTCGGCGTTGTCGCGGGGGCTCTCGCCGGCTGGGGCGTCGTGACTCAAGTGATGAAGATCGAATTCGTCAGTGACCCCACGGGCGCCTTACTGGCCGCGACTGCCGCGATTGGTGTTACCGTCCTGTTCGGCCTCGCCGGAACGGTAAAAATACTATCGAAAGCACCGGCTTCTCACCTGCGGAATTTATGATGACTATCTAGGAACGACTCACGCTAGACATTAAACGCAGGTAAATTTGCATGGTCTGGGCGTAGCGTTTCTATAAACGCTGGCGCCTTAACCATGGCGACCCCTTGTAAGAACCCGCAATCCCCCTCATATTCCCGGCATCGCCACGGTTGTGCGCGACGGCAGGCCATCGCCATCGGCGGTGCCGTCTTCGGAATCAATGTCAGGGGAAACTCGCTCCATGAGCAACTTCGACCGCAATGCTCCAGTCTGGGGTGCCGGCCGCGCACAGCAGACCAGCGCCGTCGAGATGGATCAGGGCCTGCGCTCGTTCATGCTCGGCGTCTACAACAACATGACGATCGGCCTGGCCATCACCGGTCTCGCCGCGATCGGCATCTCGTCACTGGCGATCGCCGGCTACACGGACGGTGGCAAGATCGCCGGCCTGACCCCGCTCGGCGTCGCGCTCTATACCAGCCCGCTGAAATGGGTCGTGATGCTGGCGCCGCTCGCCTTCATCCTGCTCTTCTCGTTCAAGGCCGAGAACATGAGCTCGGCCTCGGCACGCCTGATGTTCTTCGCCTTCGCGGCGGTGATGGGCGTCTCGATGTCCTCGATCTTCGTCGTCTTCACCGGCGCGTCGATCACGCAGGTCTTCTTCATCACGGCTGCGGCCTTCGGGGCGCTCAGCCTCGCCGGCTACACCACGAAGAAGTCGCTCTCGGGCATGGGCTCGTTCCTGATCATGGGCCTGATCGGCCTCGTGATCGCCTCGGTGGTCAACATCTTCCTGGCTTCCAGCGCGCTGTCCTTCGCCATCTCGGCGATCGGCGTCCTGGTCTTCGCCGGCCTGACCGCCTGGGATACCCAGCGCCTGAAGGAAATGTATCTGTCCTCGGACATGGATGCGGAATCGGCCGCGAAGCTCTCGGTGAACGGCGCTCTGTCGCTCTATCTGAACTTCATCAACATGTTCCAGATGCTGCTGCAGCTCTTCGGCGATCGTCGCTGAGCGACCTCCGCCCTGCATGAAACACGAGCCCCGGCCGTAAGGCCGGGGCTTTTCTTTTAAGGCCCGGTCGGATCATGATCGCGGCATGACCTCGCTCTCGATCCGCCCGGCCACCCCCACCGACATCCCCGCCATCGCCGCGATCTATGGCGACGCCGTGCTGAACGGCACCGCCTCCTGGGAGATTGAGCCACCCGACGAGGCCGAACTGCTGCGGCGCTTTGAGGCCATCCTTGCTAGCGGCTACCCCTATATCGTTGCCGAGCGCGACGGCCTGATTCTCGGCTATGCCTATGCCAGCGCCTATCGCCCGCGCCCGGCCTATCGCGCCACCGTCGAGAATTCGATCTACATCGCGCCGGAGGCGCAAGGATCGGGCGTCGGCAGCGCCCTGCTGGCCGCCTTGATGGCGGAGTGCACCACCCGCGGCTTCCGCCAGATGATCGCCGTGATCGGCGATGGCACCGGTGGCTCGGTCGGCTCGCGCCGCCTGCATGAGCGCGCCGGCTTCCGCCTGATCGGCGTGGCCGAGAAAGTCGGCTTCAAGCATGGCCGCTGGCTCGATCAGATGCTGATGCAGAAGGAACTGGGCGAGGGCGACCGGGTACTACCCTCGGTATGACCCGGAACTACCCGACCACGCTGAGCTTCTTGTCGAGCACGCGCAGCACCCGCGAGAGTTCGCTGCCGCGCTTCAGCACGAGCCCGGTCGCGGCCACCACCGAATAGGCGCCCTGGCGCTTCGCCAGCGCCGGATCCTTGACGATGCGATAGAGCGGCACCTCCGACGAACGCCGATAGACCGAGAACTGGGCGTGGTCCTTGAGGAAATCGATGGCGTAGTCGCGCCATTCGCCGGCGGCGACCATCCGGCCGTACAGGTTCAGCAGTTCGGAAAGCTCGCGCCGATCGAAGGTGACCGCGGCTGGCCTGGATGCGGCCGGGAATGGAATCACCCCGGCCGTCGAATGCGATTGCGGCGTATCGCTTTCGCTCATTGCGCCTCCCGTCCGACGGCCGCGCGGGTCCGCCCTGATGCTAGGCGGCCGATGATGCGCTCGTGATGCTGCGCTGGCAAGCGATCCGGGGCGCCAAGTCGAGCGCACTCTCCCACCAGGATGCAATGTCACCATCCGGGATCACGGCTTCGTCAGCAGCGCCGCAATTTTGCCCTGATCAGGCCAAGCGCCCGCCCTCTTGCAAGGTTCGAATGGCTTCGTTGCCTCGACGGCCCGGCTTTCGCCGATCTTCGGTTTGTCAGCCCCCCAGCCCCCCGGGGATGTGGTGGGGCCGGGTCAATCGAGTCGAGGCCAACTCAGCGGCTGGCGTTTTGCGCCGGCCGTTTTTCTTTTTGGTCCCCGACGTCAGCGCGCCTGCCGGTGATACTCGGCATTTGGACGCATATCGACGGCCGACGCCATCCGGTTCGACATGTTGAAGAAGGCCGCGACCGCCGCGACATCCCAGATGTCGCGCTCGCCGAAGCCGACGGCCCGCAACCCGGCCCGGTCGGCCTCCCCGACCAGATGCGGCGCCTCCGTCAGCTTCACCGCGAAATCGAGCATGGCCCGATGCCGCGGCGAAAGCTCCGCCGCGCGATAGTTCATCGCCATCAACTCACCCAGCACCGGATCCTCCGAAAGCTGGCGCACGGCCGCGCCATGGGCCGTCAGGCAGTAATAGCAGCGGTTCACGCTGGAGACCGCGACCGCGATCATCTCGCGCTCGAGCTTGGACAGGCCGGACGGCGCCAGCATCAGGTCGTTGTAGAACGCCGCGAAGGCCGAGAGCTTGGCGTCGTCATGTGCATAGGCCACCAGCACATTCGGCACGAAGCCGAGCTTCTCCAGGCATTTGTCGAAATAGGCCTGATTCTCGGCGCAGAGCGTGCCGGGCTTGAGGTCGAGCGCCGTGGCTGAAGCGTGAATGTCCTGCCGCGAAGGCTTCTCGCCGGGCTTCGGTTTGTCATGTTTGGTCGCCATGCTAGGTCCTGTCGTGTCGTCCGGGTCGTCGCCCTGCGCCGCGCCGAGATTGAAAGGCCGCACAGCCTATGGCATCGCTGCGGTAAAATAACAGGGGTGGGACTATGGGGAAGCGCGTGAGCAATGCGGCGGCAGCGGCCGTATCCGCGATCGAGGCCGCCGCTGCCGGCCGGCCCGGGCCGATGCCGCAAGAATTTCCGCGGCTGCTCTATGGCCGTGCCGTCGCCGAGGATCTCGAAGCCCTGCCGGCGGAACTGCTGGCTAGGGCCGCAGCGGCCGCCTATGAGCACCTCGCCGCGCCACGCCGTCCCGAGACGATCAACCTGCGCTTCCGCGACGAGAGCTTCGACGCGCAGGGGCGCGACCACCAGCTGACGATCCTCGAGGTCGTCAACGAGAACAAGCCGTTCCTGCTCGATTCGACGCTCGCCGAACTGGCCGAGCAGGGCTACGAGCCCCGCCTCGTCGCGCATCCGATCCTCGCCGTCGCACGCGCGGCCGACGGCGCCTTCCAGTCGCTGGCGGGCGAGGCCGCCGGCCGCGCACCGGAAGGCACCCGGCGCGAGAGCCTGATCCAGATCCATCTGGAGCGGATCGATTCGCCCGAGGCCCGTGATCGCCTCCGTGCCGGGCTGGATCGTGTCTATGCCGATGTCGGCCTCGCGGTCGAGGACTGGGCGGCGATGCGCGGGCGCATCACCGAGGTGATCCAGGCCTATCGCGCCAATCCGCCGCCGCTGCCGGAGGACGAGGTCAACGAAGCCCTGCAGTTCCTCGAATGGATCGCTGGCGACAATTTCACCCTGCTCGGCATCCGGGCTTATCGCTTCCCTGGCGGCGACGCCGCCGCCGACCCGATCGAAGGCTCCGGCCTCGGCATCCTGCGCGACCCCGGCGTCAAGGTCCTGCGCAAGAATGGCGAGATGGTCACGGTGACGCCGGAAATCCGCGCCTTCCTGGCCAAGCCGCAGGCGCTGATCATCGCCAAGGCCAACGTCAAGAGCCGGGTGCATCGCCGCGTCCATCTCGACTATGTCGGCGTCAAGCTGTTCACCCCCGATGGCCGGCTCGACGGCGAATTGCGCATCCTGGGACTGCTGACCTCGAACGCCTATACCGGCAGCGCGCTCGCCATCCCGTATCTGCGCCTCAAGGTCGCACGCGTCGCCAAGAACATCGGCTTCGACCCGGCGAGCTATTCCGGCCGGGCGTTGATCAATGTGCTCGACGCCTATCCGCGCGACGAACTGTTCCAGATCGACGCCGCCACGCTGGAGAGCTTTGCGCTCGCCATCCTCCAGTTGACCGAGCGGCCCCGCATCCGCGCGCTCGCCCGCCTCGACGAGTTCGACCGCTTCGTCTCGATCCTCGTCTTCATCCCGAAGGACCGCTACGACACGCGGGTCCGCCGCCGCGTCGGCGAGTTCCTCGCCGGCATCTACCAAGGGCGCATTTCGGCAGCCTATCCAGCCTATCCGGAAGGGCCGCTGTCGCGCACGCACTACATCATCGGCCGCGACGAGGGCAAAACCCCGAAGATCGACCGCGCCACACTCGAAGCCGGCATCGCCGCGATCGTGCGGACCTGGAGCGACGGGCTGAAGGAGGTGCTCGACCAAGAGCGCGCCGGTCCGGCCGCGAGGGCGTTGGCCGAGCGCTATGCCGAGGCTTTCGGCGCCGCCTATCGCGACCGCTTCTCGCCCGCCGAGACGCTCGACGACATCGACATCCTGCAGAAGCTGACGGCCGAGCGCGGCCGGGCGGTCAACCTCTACCGGCGCGAGGGCGACCCGGCGACGCGCGCCAACCTCAAGGTGTTCTCGCGCGGTGCGGCGATCTCGCTCTCGGCCCGCGTGCCCGTGCTGGAGAATATGGGCTTCCGCGTCGTCAACGAGCGCACCTACAACATCACCCCGCAGCCGGCGGCGGGCGAAGGCGGCGACGGCGCGCGCGTCTGGCTGCACGACATGACGCTCGAACGCGCCGATGACGGCGAGATCGACGTCGCCCGCCTCGATCCGACCATCGAAGCCGCGCTGATGGCGCAGTTCCGCGGCCTGGCGGAATCCGACCGCTTCGACCAGCTCGTCCTGGCTGCAGGGCTCGCCTGGCGCGAGGCCGCGCTCCTGCGCGCGCTCGGACGCTATCTGCGCCAGGTCGGCGCGCCCTATGCGCAGGGCTACATCGCCGACGCCCTGACGCGCCATGCCGGGATTGCCTCCGGCCTCGTCGCCTATTTCACGGCAAAGTTCGATCCGCGCCTGAGCGAGGCACAGCGCGCCGCAAAATCCGACGCCGAGCGCAAGGCCATCGAGACCGCGCTCGACGCCGTCACCAGCCTGGACGAGGACCGCATCCTGCGCCGCCTCGTCAACCTGATCGATGCAGGCCTGCGCACCAACTTCTTCCAGATCGGGCCGGACGGGCAGCCGCGCGGCACGATCTCGATCAAGTACGAATGCGCGAAGGTCGATTCGCTGCCGCTGCCGCGCCCGCTCTACGAGATCTTCGTCTACTCGCCGCGCGTCGAAGGTATTCATCTGCGCTACGGCAAGGTCGCGCGCGGCGGCCTGCGCTGGTCCGACCGGCCGCAGGATTTCCGCACCGAGGTGCTCGGCCTCGTCAAGGCGCAGCAGGTCAAGAACGCCGTCATCGTGCCCGTCGGCGCCAAGGGCGGCTTCGTGCCCAAGCAGCTGCCGCCGGCCTCGGACCGCCAGGCCTGGCTGGCCGAGGGCACGGAGAGCTACCGCATCTTCGTCCGGACCCTGCTCGAACTCACCGACAATCTCGACGGCGAGACGGTCATTCCGCCGCCCGACACCGTGCGTCATGACGGCGACGACCCCTATCTCGTCGTCGCCGCCGACAAGGGCACCGCGACCTTCTCCGACACGGCCAACGCCCTTTCGCTTGAAAAGCACCACTGGCTCGGCGACGCCTTTGCCTCCGGCGGGTCGCAGGGCTACGACCACAAGAAGATGGGCATCACGGCGCGCGGCGCCTGGGAAGCGGTGAAGCGCCATTTCCGCGAAGTCGACATCGACATCCAGACGACGCCCTTCACCGTCGCCGGCGTCGGCGACATGTCGGGCGACGTCTTCGGCAACGGCATGCTGCTCTCACCGGCGATCAAGCTGGTTTCGGCCTTCGACCACCGCGACATCTTCCTCGATCCCGACCCGGACGCGGCGAAATCGCTGGCTGAGCGCCAGCGCCTGTTCGATCTGCCGCGCTCCTCCTGGCAGGACTACGACAAGTCGCTGATCTCGGCCGGTGGTGGCGTGTTCTCGCGCCAGGCCAAGAGCATCCCGCTCTCGCCCGCGCTGCAGGAACTGCTCGATCTGCCGAAAGCCGAGGTCTCGCCGCCCGAGTTGATGACGGCGATCCTGAAGGCCCGCGTCGACCTGCTCTGGTTCGGCGGCATCGGCACCTATATCCGCGCCACCGACGAGAGCGACGCGCAAGTCGGTGACCGCGCCAACGACGCGATCCGGATCAGCGGCGGCGATGTCCGCGCCCGCGTCATCGGCGAAGGCGCCAACCTGGGCGCGACCCAGCGCGGCCGGATCGAGGCCGCCCGCAAGGGTGTCCGGCTCAACACCGACGCGATCGACAACTCCGCCGGCGTCAACACCTCCGACGTCGAGGTCAATATCAAGATCGCACTGGCGGGCCCGGTGAAGGACGGACGCCTTGCGGAAGACGACCGCAACGTCCTGCTCGCCGAGATGACCGACGAGGTCGGCCTGCTCGTCCTGCGCAACAACTATCTGCAGACTCTGGCGCTCTCACTGACCGAGGCGCGGGGTGTCGCCGCGACGCCGGGCCTGCGCTATCTGATGCAGACCCTCGAAGCACAAGGCGCTCTCGACCGCACGGTCGAGTACCTGCCCAGCGACGCGGTTCTGGCCGAGCGCGAAAAGCGCGGCGAGGGGCTGACCCGGCCGGAGCTGGCGGTGCTGCTGGCCTATGCCAAGCTGTCCCTGCATGACGCCCTGCTGGAATCCGACGTTCCCGACGATCTCTACCTGAACAGCGAACTGGTCCGCTATTTCCCGCAGGCGCTGCGCGAGCGCTACGCTCCGGAGATCGCCGGCCACAAGCTGCGTCGCGAAATCGTCGCCACGCAACTGGCCAACGCGATCGTCAACCGCGGCGGCCCGGCTCTGGTGCCGGTGCTCTCGGCGCTGACCCATGCCCAGGCGCCGGCCATCGCCGCCGCCTATGCGATCGCGCGCGATTCCTTCGACCTGATCTCGCTCAATGGCGCGATCGATGCGCTCGACGCGAAGTTGCCCGGCAAGACCCAGCTCGGGCTCTATGCCGCCGTGCAGGAACTCGTCACCGACAGGATGGGCTGGTTCCTGCGCCGGGGCGTGGCCAAGCCGGGCGCGATCGAGCCGACGGTCGCCCATTATACTGCGGGCGTCACCGCGCTGGCCGCCGATCTCCACAGCCTGCTGCCGGAGGCCGCGGCCCAGGCGCGGCAGGCCCGCATCGCCGTGCTGGTGTCCGAAGGCGTTCCCGACGTGCTCGCGGCCCGCATCGCCAGCTTGCCGTCACTGGCCCAGGCGACGGACATCGTCGACATCGCCGGCCAGGCGAACCGCGGCATCGCCGACGTCGCGAAGATTCATTTCGGGGTCGATTCGGTCTTCGGCCTGTCGGCGCTCGCGGCTTCGGCAGCCGCCGTCCCCGCGACGGACGATTACGAGCGCCTCGCCCGCGAACGCGCCGTCGAGACCCTGACCGACGCCCATGCCGGGCTGACCCGCGAGATCGCCTCGGGCGGAGGCGGCAAGGGCACGCTCGAAGCCTGGCAGGACCAGCGGAAGGTCGACGCCGACCGAACCCGCAGCACGATCCAGGCCATCACCGCCTCGGGCCTCTCGCTGCCGAAACTGATGGTGGCCGCCGGCATGCTTGCCGATCTGCCACGCAAGAACGCCTGAACCGGCACATCCAACGGAAGACATGCGATGACCGACGCCCAGAACGAAGCCACCACTCGCATCGACCCCAAGCTGCTCGAAATCCTGGTCTGCCCGCTGACCAAGACGACGCTGGAATACGATGCCGCCCGTCAGGAGCTGATCAGCCGCGCCGCAAAGCTCGCCTATCCGATCCGCGACGGCATTCCGATCATGCTGCCGGAAGAGGCGCGGCCGCTGGAGGATTGAGAACCGCTCGATCGCGCGGATGTTTCACGGGAAACACGCCGTGACCCTGCGCAACGCGAAGCGGTTCAGAGTGCTTCGCCTCGCATCAATCGCGGCGGTTCGCCTGCGACGCCTGCTGCCTCGCGGATGAAGAAACGCTTCAGCTCAGGCAGCCGATCGACCAGCCCGAGACCGAGATCGCGCGCCAGCCTGAGCGGCGTGGCATCGTTGGAGAACAGCCGGTTGAGCCCATCGGTGACCGCGCCCATCGCGATCGTGTCGAAGCGCCGCGCCCGCTCATAGCCCTCGAGCACATCGGCCGTGCCGGGATCGAGCCCGAGCCGGGCGGCGTCGACGATCGCCTCGGCCAGCGCCGCGACATCCTTGAGGCCGAGATTGAGGCCCTGGCCGGCGATCGGGTGGATCAGATGCGCGGCGTCGCCCAGAAGCGCGAGGCGTTCGCCCACGAAGCGCCGCGCCACGCCGAAGCCGAGCGGATGCGCCGACACCGGGCTCTCCAGCGAGATCTCGCCCAGTTCGAGCCCGAACCGACGCTCGATCTCGGCCAGCATGTCCTGATCGTCCAGCGAGAGCAGCGCCGGCAGATTCTCGGCCCGCTCGGTCCAGACGATCGACGATCGATGCCCGAGCCACCCGCCATCCGTCAGCGGCAGGATGGCGAAGGGCCCGGACGGCAGGAAATGCTCGACCGCGCGGCCGCCATGCGGCCTCTCATGGCCGATCGTCGCGACGAGTCCGGATTGCCCGTAATCCCAGCCGACCCAGCCGATACCGGCCTGCTCGCGCAGCTTCGAGCGGGCGCCATCGGCTGCGACCAGCAGCCGCGCGGGCAACTCTGCGCCGCCGGACAGGCTGACCGCGACACCCGCCTCGCTGCTGTCGAAGCTGGCGACGCCCTCGGCCCTCAGGACCACACCGGCCGCACGGCAGGCTTCCGTCAGGGCGGCGGTCAAGGCTGCGCTGCCGACCATATAGGCGAAGGGTTGGCCCGGCTCGACCTCGCCATCGAAGGTCAGGAAGACCGGGCGCACGACATCGCCGCTGCGACTGTCGGAGACGATCATCTCGGTCATCGGCTGGGCGGTGGCGGCAATGGCGTCCCAGATGCCGAGCGCGCCCAGCATCGCCCGCGCCGCCGCCGCGACGGCATAGGCGCGATTGTCGGGGCGCGATGTCTTCGCCAGCGCCGGATCGGCGACCACGATGGCATATGCCGAGCCGAGCGACTGTTTCAGGGCGAGCGCGAGCGAAAGCCCGGCAATGCCACCCCCGGCGATCACGATCGCTTCGCGGGTATCGGTCAAGGCGGCCATGCTTTTGTCCTCCTGCGCATTCCGGGCGCTCGCGCCCCCGGCTTGACGGCTCGCAAGGCGTCGGTGCTGATGCGGCACGTTCGGCCGAACCGTCAATCCGCCTGCTGGTGCATTTTCGAGCGAAGTGGATACCGGTTCGCGTGAAGAAAATGCGTCCAAACAAGAACCCAGAGCCTCGTGACCATGTCCCAGATCAGCGCCTCACTGATGTCGATCCTCGACCTCGAGCCGCTCGAGCGCAACCTGTTCC
>DATDBB010000228.1:0-10428 GCA_036525085.1 Allobosea sp. | reverse complement strand
CGGCAAAGCTTTGATTAGACCCCGCCTCACCAACGCGAGCGCAGCCATCGGCGCCCCGCCCCGTTGGGGGATCGTCTAACGGTAGGACCCCAGACTCTGACTCTGGTTGTCTAGGTTCGAATCCTAGTCCCCCAGCCACTTCTCTAAGTGGCTGATTTTGAAGATAAGTATTTAATCTCCGTAAGAGCTGCCCGTAACGGTCGGGCGTGACGCGACGGCCTGTCCGGATTTCATCGGGCGGTCCCTACACGCCCTCGACGATGCGGATGTCACGCTCCGCGCCGTCGCCGAGCAAAGCGAGCGCTTCCTGGTAGGCCGGGCTGTCATGCGTGGCCTTGGCTTGCTCGACGCTGTCGAACTCGATGACGACGGTGCGCTGCTGCAGGCCGGCTTCGTAGACCAGCGCGGGCAGGCCGCGCGCCAGGAAGCGGCCACCGCCCGCGGCGATCGCCGGGCCGCCGACCTTTGCGTAGGCGGCCAGCGCGTCGGGGTTGCTGACGGAACGATAGGTGCCGACCCAATAGGCCTTGGCCATGGCGGTTTTCTCCTTGGTTGCCGACATCGATGTGTTGCCCGCCGCTCAGGCGGCCGCGGGCGGCTCGAAGGCGTTGATCGGCGGCAGGTTGCCATCGAAGCGCTCGACCTGCACCGTCGTCAACTGGCCGGTGCAGCCCTGGGCCAGGGCCGAGGTGCCGATATCGCGCGTCAGCACGTTCGGATTCCCGTGCACGCAGAGCGGCTTGTCCTCCGCGGGATCGACGGGATCGTACCAGGCGCCAGTGGGCAACTGGATGACGCCGGGCCGGATGCCGTCGGTCAGCACGACGCCGGCGAGGCAGGCGCCGCGCTCGTTGTGGAGGCGGATGATGTCGCCGTCGGAGATGCCGCGCGCGGCGGCGTCGCCCGGATGCATCCGCGCCACCTCGCGGCCGCGATGCTTGGCGCCGCCGCTATGGCCGCCGAAATCGAACTGGCTGTGTAGGCGGGTGCGCGGCTGGTTGGCGACCAGCACATAGGGCGTCGCAGGGTCCGGCACATTGGTGGGCCCGAGCCAGGTCGGGTGGCCAGGACAATCGGCCTCGCCGAAGCTCGCGATCGTCTCGCTGAAGATCTCGAGCCTGCCGCTCGGCGTCGGCAGCGGCTTTCCCTTGGGATCGTCGCGGAAGGCGCGCAGACGCCCGCCATCATCGGGCTGCTGCGGCAGGACATAGCCCTCGCTGCCCCAGAACTCCGCGAAGCTCGGTGCCGGCAGGCCCTTGGCGGCCAAGCCCTCGCGGGTCGGTTCATAGAGAAATTCGAGCCATTCGCGCACGCTGCGGCCTTCGGTGAAGGCTTCGCGCGCTCCCAATCTCTCCGCAAGATCGGCGAAGATGGCGTAGTCGTCGCGGGCCTGCCCATAGGGCGGCACGACCGGGTGCATCGGCACCAGCAGCGGGTCGTTCGAGCTGCCGCCGATATCCTCACGCTCCAGCGTCATGGTACAGGGCAGGACGATGTCGGCATGGCGCGCCGTCGCCGTCCAGGCGAGTTCGTGGACGACGAGCGTGTCGAGCCTGGCGAAGGCCTGCCGGAGCCGGTTCAGGTCCTGATGGTGGTGGAACGGGTTGCCGCCGGCCCAGTAGACCAGCTTGATCTGCGGATAGATCCGGGTCTGGCCGTTATAGCGGTAGGTTTCGCCGGGGTTCAGCAGCATGTCCGAGATGCGGGCGACCGGGATGTAGTCTGCGACGCCGTTGCGCCCCTGCGAGAAGGTCGGCACCGGCACGGCGTTGAAGCGGCGGCCGTAATAGGCGATCGCGCCGAGCGCATAGCCGTAGCCGCCGCCGGGCAGGCCGATTTGCCCGAGCGCGGCCGCGAGCACCATGCCCATCCAGACCGGCTGTTCGCCATGTTCGGCGCGCTGCAGCGCATGCGCCACGACGATCAGCGCGCGCTTGCCATGGAGGCGGTGCGCCAGCGCGACGATCTCGTCGGCGGCAACGCCTGTGATTTCGGCAGCCCAGGCGGCATCCTTCGGTTGCCCATCCGTCTCGCCCAGCAGATAGCGCTCGAACACCGGCCAGCCGACGGTGCAGCGATCGAGGAAGGCGCGGTCATGCTTGCCCTCGACGACGAGGGTGTGGACGATGCCCATCATCAGGGCGGTGTCGCTGCCGGGAATGCAGGAGAGCCATTCGGCCTTCGCCTCCTCGGGCAGGTCGGAGCGCAGCGGCCCGACCAGCACGAACTCGCAGCCCCGCTCGGCGGCCCGGCGCATCGCGCCGCGCTCGACATGCTTGCTGACGCTGCCGCCGGCGACCATCGAGTTCTTCAGCGCCATGCCGCCGAAGGCGAGCACGATCTCGCTGTGCTCGGCGATCTGCTCCCAGGAGACGTTGCGCTTGGTCAGGTCCTCGTATTCGCCGATGATGTGCGGCACCAGCACCTGCGAGGAGCCGGAGGAGTAGCTGTTGACCGACTTCACATAGCCGCCGCAGGCGGTGTTGAGGAAGCGGTGGATCTGGCCCTGCGCATGGTGGAAGCGCCCGGCGCTGGCCCAGCCATAGGAACCGCCGAAGATCGCGCCGGGGCCGGCGCCGTCGCGGATGCGCTTGAGTTCGCCGCCGAGCAGGTCGAGCGCCTTGTCCCAGGAGACGGCTACGAACTCGTCGCGTCCGCGCCGCTCGTCAGGGCCGGGGCCGTTCTCCAGCCAGCCCCGGCGCACCATGGGCTGGGCGATCCGGGCACGGTGGCGCAGCGCGGCCGGGAAGTTGTCGATGATCCCGTTCGGGTCGGGATCGCCCGGATGCGGCCTGACTTCGAGCTCGCCATCCTTCATGCGCGCGGAGAACACGCCCCAGTGGGAGGTATGGGGCAGGAAGCCGTCCTCGCGGAGCGCTTCGGCAGTGTCGGCCTTGTCCATGCGAATAGTCCCGTGGGGCCGCAGCCCGACCCTTTGCCTCAAGGCATAGCGAGCACGATCCTCGTGGTCGATAGCCTCACGGCGATCGAGGCGCTGTGCGCGATGCATGACGCCACGCGATGTGGCAGGCGGTCTCATCGCGCCTGCATCTCGACAAATGCCCGCTCTATCCTGATGAAAGGAGAGCGGATTCGGTGTCCGCGGCTTTGCGAGACCCGATGTTCCGTTTCGTCCACAGCTCGGACCTGCATATCGGCAAGCGCTTCGGTTCCATGCCGGAAGAGCTGCGTGGCCGCTTGCGCGAGGCGCGCCATGGCGTGCTCGACCGGTTGGCCGCGCAGGCGCGTTCGGGCGGGGCGGGCACCATCCTGCTGGCCGGGGATTGCTTCGACACGGAGACGCCGAGCCCGGCGATGCTGCGCCAGGCGCTCGCCGCCATGGCGGGCCACGCGCCGCTGCGCTGGATCATGCTGCCGGGGAACCATGATTCCCTGCTGGCCGACGAACTCTGGGCGGCGGCGCGTGCGGCCCTGCCGGCCAATGTCATCCTCGCGACGCAAGCGGAGCCGATCGCGTTGGAGCCCGGCGTCGTCATCCTGCCCGCGCCATGCACAACGCGGCGGCCCGGCCGCGACCTGACCGATTGGATGGACCGGGCGGCGACCCCCGAGGGCGCGTTGCGGATCGGGCTCGCCCATGGCGCGATCCAGAGCTTCTCGGAGGATGGCGTCGGGCTCGACGTCATCGCACCCGATCGTGCCGCGCGCTCGGGGCTCGACTATCTCGCGCTCGGCGACTGGCACGGCCAGATGCAGATCAATGCGCGAAGCTGGTACAGCGGCGCGCCGGAGCAGGACCGCTTCAAGCATGACGGGCCGGGGCGGGCGCTTCTGGTCTGCCTCGACGGACCCGGCGCCGTGCCCGAGGTCTCAGCCGTCGAGACCGGCAGCTTCGACTGGCGCACGCTGCCGCTGGATTTGCTCTCCGGCGATGATGCGGCACAGGTTCTGGCGGAGCATCTGCCCTCGGGCAGCCTCCGCCGGCAAATTCTGTTGCGTGTGGTCGCCTCGGGGCGACTTCGACCGCAGGCCCGCGCCGTGCTCGACGCTGCGGTTGCGGTCGTGGCACCGGAATTCGCGCATCTCGCGCTCGACGCGGAGGCGCTGGCGACCGATTGCGACAGCGAGGATCTCGACGCGATCGACCGCTCCGGCGCGCTGCGCCACGCCGCCGACCTGCTGCTGGCCGAGAGCCTCGACGAAGGCCGGTCCGGCAGCGAGCGCCAGGCCGCGCGCGACGCGCTGGTGAGGCTGTTCTCCTATTGCGAGGCCATGCCCTCATGAAGCTGCCGTCATGAAGCTGACGGCGTTGCGCCTCCACAATGTCCGGCGCTTCGCCGGGCGCGGCATTGCCGTCGAGGGCATCGGCGACGGCGTCAACGTGCTCTGCGCGGTCAACGAATTCGGCAAGTCGACATGTTTCGACGCGCTGCATGCGCTGTTCTTCCAGCCTCATACCGGCACGCCGGGCGCCGTGCAGGGCCTGCGGCCCTATAGCGGCGGCAATCCGCTGGTCGAGGCCGACATTCTGACGGGGGACGGCCCGTTCCGCCTGACCAAGCAGTTCTATGGCGGCCGTCGCGCCATGGTGCGGGAAATCGGGTCTGGACGCCTCGTCGCACAGGCCGACGAGGCCGAACGCTTCATTGCGAACCTCGTGCAGGGCGGCACCACCGGCCCCGCCGGACTGCTCTGGGTGCGGCAGGGCATCACTGGGATCGAGCGGCGAGCCAAGAGCGACGAAGAGGGCGAGAAGCGGGCGCGCGAATCCGTGCTGACTTCGGTGCAGGGCGAGGTCGAGTCTCTCACCGGCGGCCGTCGCATGGCGCAGGCCGTCGCTGCCTGCGCGGAGGAGCTGTCGCGGCTGGTGACGGCGACGGGACGGCCGAAGGCGGGCGGCCCCTATGCGCAGGCGTTCGAAGACCGCGACCGCCTGGTCGAGACCGAGCGGCGGCTGGCTGCCGAGGTGAAGGCGTTGCGCGAGGCGCTGGACAGGCGCCGCGCCTTGCGCGCCCGGCTCGCCGAGCTGGAGGACCCCGAGCAGCAGGCCGCGCGCCTGCGCGATGTGACACAGGCCGAGATCGCCTTCGCCACGGCCAGGGCGCAGGGCGAGGCGCTGAAGACGGCCGAGGTTGAGGCGGCACTGGCGCGCAGCCGCCGCGATGCCGCCCGGCAGGGCCTCGACGGCTACCGGCAGAATCTGGCGCGCTTTGCCGTGCTGCGCGAGCGCGATGCCGAGGGCAGACGCAAGCGGGACGAGGCGCTGGAGCGGCAACGGGCGTCCGGCATGGCCGGGCAGGCCGCGACGGAGGCGGTCGAGGCGGCGGAGCGCGCGGAACGCGAGGCGCGCGAGCTGCTGAACCGTCTCGAAAAGGCACTGCGCGCACGCGATGCCGCCGAACAGCTCGCGGGCCTGCAGCAGGCGCATGCCAGGGCCGAGGCCGGCCGGGCGGAGGTCGAGACGATCCAGGCCGAGCTGAAGGCCTTGGCGCTGCCGGCTGGCGTGGTGAAGCAGCTCGAAGCCGTGGAGACCGAACTCGTCGGTTTGCGGGCCGCGATCGCCGCGCGGGCGCCGTTGCTGCGGATGGATTATCGCGCGGGCGCGACCGGGATGATCGCGATCGATGGCGTGGCGCTGGCGGATGGCGAGGAGCGCTCCTTGACGCGCAATGCCGCGTTGGAGATCGAAGGCGTCGGCCGCCTGACGCTGACATTGCCGCAGGGCGGCGGGCACGAAGATATCGCGCGCGCCGAGGCCCGGCGCGCCAGCCTGCTGACCACGCTCGGCGTCGAGAGCCTGAGCCAGGCACGCCAGCGCGAGGCGGCGGTTGCCGAACTCGGCATGACGCTCGGCCTTGCCCGACAGCGCCTCGCATTGCTGGCTCCGGACGGTCTGCCGGCTTTGCAGGAACAGATCGCGCGGCTGGAAAGCCAAAGCGCCGGCGCGGGCGAAATCAAGGGCGATCCCGAGGTGGTGCGCGGCGCGCTGGCGACTGCCGAGGCGCGGGTGACGGCCTCGCGTGGCGCGGTCCGCGAGGCGCAGTCGCTGCGCGACGCGGCCCATGCCGCTGTCGTCGAGGCCGAGCGGGCGCTGGCGAGCGTTGCCTCCGAATTGGCCGGGCTGGCCGCGACGTTGGGACCGGAATCCGGCCGCACGGCGCAGGAGACAGCTCTTGCGGCGGAATTGGCCGAGGCCGAGCGGGTCTTCGCGGCGGCGCTGTTTCAGCTCGAAGAGCTGCGCAGGGGCGCGACGGATTTGGCCGGAGCCGAGGCCAAGTTCCGGCGGATGCGCTCCGTCGCCGATGGGGCGACGGCTGAGATCGCCAAGCTGCGCGAGGAGACGGCCGGCCTCAACGGCCAGATCCGCGCCCAGGCCGATACGGCTGTCGAGGAGACCTGGCAGGAGGCGAGCGACAAGCTGGCGGCGGCCGGGAAGCGTCTCGCGGGGTTGGAGCGTGAGGTCGCCCTGCTGACCCGGCTGCGCGACGCGCTGGAAGCGGCCCGCGCCGAGGCTCGCGACCACTATTTCGCGCCGGTGATGGGAGAGCTGCGGCCGCTGCTCGGCCTGCTCTTCGAGGATGCGACGGTGACCTTCGACGAGGAGACGCTGCTGCCCCGGACGGTCAGCCGCAACGGGCTTGAAGAGCCCGTCGGCGTGCTCAGCGGCGGCATGCGCGAGCAGCTCGCCGTGCTGACGCGGCTCGCCTTCGCGCGGCTGCTGGCGAAGGACGGCCAGCCGGCGCCGGTCATCCTCGACGACGCGCTGGTCTATTCCGACGACGACCGGATCGAGCGGATGTTCGACGCGCTGCACCGGCAGGCGAGCAACCAGCAGATCATCGTCTTCTCCTGCCGCCAGCGCGCCTTTGCGCAACTCGGCGGGACGATTTTGCGGATGGTGCCGTGGACGCCGGAGGGGTGAGGCCGGTTGTTGGGCCTCGGAAACGCGCCGTCATCCTGGGCGGAGCGAAGCGACGAAGCTCCGGGATCCATCATAGGGCGAAGCCGAACTCTATGATGGATCCCGGAGCTTCGCCGCTCCGCGGCTCGTCCAGGATGACGCGGTGTTTCGCAGGTTCGATTGCGGCGCTCAAAGAATCGGCGCGCCGAAATTTCGGGCCGGGTCCATCTCCAGCGCGAGCCTGCCGGTCGGCTCCGTGGCGGGGCCGCCGGTGCGGGCGAGCCAGCGGCCGGAGCCGGGCTTGGCCTTCAGCGTGCCGTCGCCGATGATCTCCTCGCCGCGGCGGATCACCGTCTCGGGCCAGCCCGTGACGCTGCGGCCGGCGAAGGGGGTGAAGCCGGTGAGGTCATGCATCGCCTCATCCGTGATCGTGACCTCGCGCTTGGGATCCCAGATCGCGATGTCGGCATCGTAGCCCGGCTGGATCGCACCCTTGCCGGGCAGGTTGTAGATCTTGGCGGGCGCGGTCGCGGTCAGGTCGACGAAGGCTTCCAGCCCGCGCCCGGCGAATTCCGGCCGGCCTTTCGAGACGAGCGCGTCGAAGAGCAGGGGCAGGCGCGTTTCGAGGCCTGGAAGTCCGTTGGCGATCTGCTTGAAGTTGGCGTTGGGTCCGGCGGAGAGCTTGCCGGTCTCGTCGAAGCGATAGGGGGCGTGGTCGGAGGAGACCGTCTGGAGGTCGCCGAGCGCCAGCGCCTGCCAGAGCGCGTCCTGGTCGGCGATCTCGCGCGGCGGCGGCGAACACATCCATTTGGCGCCCTCCATGCCCGGCTTGTCGAGATCGGCCTTGGTCAGGAAGAGGTATTGCGGGCAGGTCTCGGCGAAGACCTTGAGACCCTGTCCGCGCGCCTGGCGGATCACGGCGCAGCCTTCCGCAGTCGAGACGTGGAAGATCATGATCGGCTGGTCGATGAGCGCGGCCTGCGTGATCAGGCGGGTGAAAGCCTCCGATTCCGAGCCGCGCGGATGGCTGATCGAATGGAATTTCGGTGCGGTATAGCCGCGCTCGACCAGCTTCCTGCCCATCCAGGAGATCATGCCGTGGTTCTCGGCATGGACGCAGATCAAGGCGCGGTGCTCGCGCGCGGTCAGCATCAAATCGAGCAGCGGCTCGTCGTCGACCTTGATCAGGTCGTAGGTCATGAAGACCTTGATCGAGGCGTGGCCCTCCCTGATCAGCGCGGGCAGGTCCTCCTGGATCGTCTTCTTGTCGGGATTGGCGATGATCATGTGGAAGGCGTAGTCGATCAGCGCGCCACGCTTCGCCAGCGCAGCGTAGTCGTCGACGACCTTGCGCAGGTCGAGGCCGCGATGCTGGGCGGCGAAGGAGACCAGGGTGGTGTTGCCGCCGAAGGCTGCCGAGGTCGTCGCACTCTCGAAGCTGTCGGCGTTCATCAGCCCGCCGGCCGAGACCTGCTCGACATGGGCATGGGTGTCGATGCCGCCGGGCAGCACGAATTTGCCGGTCGCATCGATCTCACGCTTGCCCTTGCCGAGCCCTGAGCCAATCGCCGCGATGGTGCCGCCGCTGACCGCGACATCGGCGATGAAGCTGCCGGAGGACGTGCCGACGGTGCCGCCGCGAATGACCAGATCATAGGGTTCGGTCGCCATGGCGTTCTCCTGATGGGCAAAGCGAATTCGATGGGCCGTTGGTGCGGCGCGGCGCGACCATAGCAAACCTCCAGCCAGCGGCGAGCCGCGGCTGGCGCAGGGCTATGATTTGTTCGCGCCGGGTATTCGCGGCACTTATATGCGTGCCACCCGCATCGGCGCTTGCCAGCCGGCGCGAACCCCGCTCTATCGCTGGGCATGACGATGACGCTGCATGACGGGCGCTGCTCGTGACCGGCCCCGACCACGACGACAGCCCGCTTTCGCTCGCCGCGCTGGGCTGGTCGGACTTCTTCGCCGATCAGTGCGAGTCCGACGAGGCGGGGCTGGTGCCGGCGCGCATCGCGACCGTGCATCGCGCCCGGATGAGCGCGATCATGGCGGAGGGGCCGGTCAGGCTGGAACTGCCGGTCCACACCAATACCGGCGACTACACGGTCGGCGACTGGGTTCTGGTCGAGCCCGGCACCCATCTTCTGAGACGCCTGCTGGAGCGCCGGACGGTGCTGGCGCGGCGCATCGAGGGCAGCAAGACGCCGCAACTGGCGGGTGCCAACATCGACACGCTGTTCATCGTCACCTCCTGCAATGCCGACTTCAATGTCGCGCGGCTGGAGCGCTATCTGGCGCTCGCCAATGAGAGCGGGGCGGAGCCCGTCATCCTGCTGACCAAGGCCGATCTCGTCGATGACCCCGCGAGCTATCGCGAGCAGGCGGGGGCGCTGCAGCGCGGGCTGGTCGTCTCGATCGTGACCCCCCGTGACGCCGATGCAGCGGCTGCGCTCGCGCCCTGGTGCAAGGAGGGGCGGACGGTCGCGCTGGTCGGCTCGTCCGGCGTCGGCAAGTCGACGCTGGTCAATGCGCTGGCCGGTACGAGCGATAGCGAGCCGCAGGAGACGGGCGGCATCCGTGCCCGCGACGACAAGGGCCGCCACACCACGACCTCGCGCTCGCTGCATGCGATCGCCGGAGGCGGCTGGGTGATCGACACGCCGGGCATGCGCACGCTCCATGTCAGCGATGCGGCGTCAGGCCTCGAGACCCTCTTCGCCGAAATCAGCGAGCGCGCGCATCTCTGCCGCTTTCGCGACTGCACCCACGAGCACGAGCCCGGCTGCGCCGTTCAGGAGGGCGTCAAGCAGGGCGTCATCGACCCCGACCGGCTGGCGCGCTGGCGCAAGCTCGATGCGGAGAACAAGGCGAAGACGCCGGAGGTGAGGGGGCCGAAAGGCAAGCGGCGCTAGCGTCTGTAGCCCGTCATGGGCACAGACGCTGGTCAAGCGAAGTCCTGTTGCCACGCGCAGTCCTGCGCTGCATGGTCCGCGCCGCGTATGCCCTGACTGTTCAGGGGATACCGGAAGCGGGGACGACAGGTCATGACACTTCAAATCAACAGCATCGCACCTGATTTCGAGGCGCAGACCACCGAAGGCAAGATCCGGTTCCACGACTGGATCGGCGAGGGCTGGTGTGTGCTCTTCTCCCACCCCAAGGACTTCACGCCCGTCTGCACGACGGAGCTCGGCAACATGGCCAAGCTCAAGCCCGAGTTCGACCGGCGCGGCGTCAAGATCATCGGGCTCAGCGTCGATCCGGTCGACAGGCATGCGAGTTGGGCCCAGGATATCGCCGAGACCCAGGGCTTCGCCCCGAACTATCCGATGATCGGCGACACCGATCTTGCGGTCGCCAAGCTCTACAACATGCTGCCGGCCGAGATCGAAGGCTCCTCCGAGGGCCGCACCGCCGCCGACAATGCGACGGTCCGCACGGTCTTCATCATCGGGCCGGACAAGCGCATCAAGCTGATGCTGGTCTATCCGATGAGCACCGGCCGCAACTTCGACGAGATCCTGCGCGTGATCGACTCGATGCAGCTCACCGCCAAGCACAAG
>DATDBB010000227.1:0-9592 GCA_036525085.1 Allobosea sp. | reverse complement strand
GCCTGCTCGCCCATCTTGCGGCGCGTCGCCTCGTCGAGCAGCGGCGACGGCGCCTCCTCGACGACCTTCTGGTTGCGGCGCTGGATCGAGCATTCGCGCTCGCCGAGATAGATCACGTTGCCATGCTTGTCGCCCAGCACCTGGATCTCGATATGGCGCGGGTCGACGATGAATTTCTCGACGAAGACGCGGTCGTCGCCGAAGGAGGACGCGGCCTCCGACTTCGCCCGCGCGAAGCCTTCCGCCACCTCGCCCGCCGAATGGGCGATGCGCATCCCCTTGCCGCCACCGCCGGCCGAGGCCTTGATCATCACGGGATAGCCGATCTCGTCGGCGATCTTCACCGCATGGTCGGGGCTTTCGATGATGCCGAGATGGCCCGGCACGGTCGAGACCTTCGCAGCGGCAGCGGCCTTCTTCGACTCGATCTTGTCGCCCATCGCGGCGATCGCGCCGGGATTGGGACCGATGAAGACGATGCCGTTATCCTTCAGCGCCTGGGCGAAGGCCTCGCGCTCCGACAGGAAGCCATAGCCCGGATGCACAGCCTGCGCGCCCGTCGCCTTGCAGGCCTCGATGATCTTCTCGATCACCAGATAGGATTGGGCGGCGGCAGGCGGGCCGATATGCACGGCCTCATCGGCCATCTCGACATGCAGGGCGTCCCGATCGGCGTCCGAATAGACCGCCACGGTCTTGATGCCCATGCGCCGCGCCGTCTTGATGACCCGGCAGGCGATCTCGCCGCGGTTCGCGATCAGGATCTTCGAGAACATGCGTGGCGCCTCCCCAGCCGTCGATAAGCCTTGTGGAGCATGTCGTCGTCCGAAAACCGGTTCCCACTTTTCGGCGACATGCTCTGACGCTCAGTTAGAGCATGTCGGACAAAACCGGCTACCGGTTTTTCGCACAGCCCCAATGGCGAAACCCGGATCGGCGCGCCAGGCTGACGCGTCGATCCGGGTTCGGGTGTATGGGACGCCGCGCGCGGCGTCCACCGATGCGAAAGTCGGTGGCTGGCAAGATCGCGGGGCGCGCCTGCGCCCGGCGCGTCAGCTCGCCAGCAGCACGCGCTCCGGGCTGAAGCGCATCGGCGCGGCGGAGCCCTTGGCGAGCGCGAAGCCGATCAGCATCTCGTCGCAGCGCTCCGCCTCGCGCACGATCTCGAAGGCGATGCGACGTGCGGTCCGCGTCGGCCCCTCGCCGGCCGAGAGCGTCGTCACCAGCCAGTGCGCCTTGTCGCGGTCGATGACGCCGGTCGGCCGGTTCTGCCAGACGGCGAAATCGACCACGAGCTGGACCAGATACTCGCCGAACGCCTCGCAGCACTCCGGCACGGCCCGGTCGAGCGCGATCAGCACATCGATCGCATCGCGCGTCAGGACTGTATCGTCCAGAATATCGCGCTGAAGAATCCTGACGTCTTCATCGTCGATCGCAAGACGATCCATGACGCGATCAACGAATTCCCGAAGCTCATGACCAATCATTGTTCGACCCCTGTCCGGCGTTGTTTTATGCCGGTACGTTCCCGCTGTAGGGACACCATGGATCGACACTCGCCATCAGGTGGTTAACGCCCAAATCTGAACGCGTGTTCAGGTTAAACGGCCCTGATCGGACGTGGTTGCGAGGATGTTACTGACAAGGCGGCCTGCTGGCCTGGACCGTGCTGTGTTCTCTCGGAACCGCATCGTCATCCCGGGCTTGCCCCGGGATCCATCGGAGGGCTCCGGAACTCTACGATGGATCCCGGATCTCCGCGGAGTTTATCCTTGGGCCGATCGAAGATCGGACCCGAGGGCTGCGTCCGGGATGACGGCGTGGTTCCGTGGAAAACGCCGCTTCAAGCCCCGGCGATGACGCCCGCCCTCAGGCCGGCTCGCCGATTGCAGCCCGGCCCAACAGCCCCAGCACGCCCGGCAGATCGACGCAGTTGTCGAGCACATGGCGCGCCCCCAGCGCGACGAGGCTCGCGGCAGGCTGGAAACCCCAGGACACCGCAACCGGGACGACGCCGGCCGCGACCGCCATCTCGATGTCGAAGGAACTGTCGCCCACCATCGCGGTCCGCTCCGGCGCAGCCCCGGTCTCTGCCATCGCCCGCAGGATCATGCCGGGGTGAGGCTTGGACGGCGCGTCGTCGGCGCTCTGGACGGTGGAGAACAGGTCCTGCCAGCCATGCCGCTCGATGATGTACTCGGCCCCGCGACGGGACTTGCCGGTCGCGATGCCGAGCCTGAGCCCGGGCCGTGCGGCCAGCGCCGCCAGCGTTTCCGGCACGCCGGGAAAGAGCGGCTCATCGAGGGACGCATCCGTCTCGGCCTGCCGCCGCATCGCGCCGAACACCTCCCTGTAGGTGTCGGTCAGCGCCTCGTCCGGTTCGGCGAGCCCCGCCAGCCGCATCAGGGCAATGTTGAGGGTGAGCCCGACGACGCCCAGCCCAGCCTCTCGACCGGGATGGACGATGCCATGCCGCGCGAAGGTCTCGACCTGCGCGCCGAGCAGGATCGCCTCGGAGTTGATCAGCGTGCCATCGAGATCGAAGATGATGAGGTCCATGACGGCGGCTTAGCCTGGATCGCAGCCGTGAGCCACTGCACTGCGATCATGGCTCCTCCGCCTCCACTCCAGCCGGCGACCTCAGGAACGAGCCTCACGGGCGCAACTCTCGACCGCCTTGCGCAGATCATCGCCGTCGAGCCCCTTGCTGCGCGCCTCCTTGCGGCATTCAGCGCGCTGGGCGAGATCAGGCCGCCTGGCGTTGAAGCAGGCGACGAGCGCGGCCGTGCGCGTCGACCCCGAGATCCCACGCCCGTCGACCTCGTCCTTGCAGGCGGCGCGCGTCGCCACGGCCGTCGGCTTGCCGTCGCGGGTCACGCCGTCGCGGGCATAGAGTTGCACGCCCGGGAATTTCGCCTGAATGCAGTCGCGCATCGCCGCTCTCAAATCGTCGCCGGAGAGAGCGACATGCTCGGCCAGGCAGTCCTGGCGCACCTTGGCCCGCTCTGCGCGCGGCACCGGCTCATCCGTCGATACCGAAGCGCTGCGCGCGGCGGGCACGCTTTGGCTCTGGGCTAAGGCCGGAACGGAAGCCGTCAGAACGAGGCCGGCAAGCAGGAAGGCGAAACGGATCATCGGAGCACCTGCGTCAGAGGAACGGGAACAAAATGAAAACACAGTTCATTTTGTTCCGCAATCGTTCTCTTGCGCTGGGTCATCGAAAGTATGGTTGGGTGTCATCGGGCCTCATCCTGAGGAGCCGCGAAGCGGCGTCTCGAAGGATGCTTCAGGAGGCTCCAGAGGCGGCTGGAGCATCCTTCGAGACGCGATCGTTCCGATCGCTCCTCAGGATGAGGGCTGAGGAGATGCGCAAAACTCAGCGAACGCGATCAGGCGAATATCCGCTCTATGCATCCGGCGCGTCGACGATCGGGTCGTAGCGCTCGTCCTCGAAGCCGAGCAGGTTCCAGGACTGGCGCATATGCGGCGGCAGCGGCGCGCTGACGTCGATCGTGCCCTTGCCGCGCGGATGCGGCAGCACGATGCGCCGCGCCAGCAGGTGCAGCTTGTTCTGGATGCCGCCGGGCAGTTCCCAGTTCTGGATGTTGAAATACTTGGGATCGCCGACGATCGGGTGGCCGATATGGGCGGCGTGGGCGCGCAACTGATGGGTGCGCCCGGTCACCGGCTTCAGCGAGAGCCAGGCGAGCTTCTGCGCGGCGGTCTCGACCACGGCGTAATAGGTCACGGCATGCATCGCACCGTCCTCGCCATGCTTGGCGACCGCCATGCGCTGATCGCCGTCATAGGCCTCCTCGCGGGCGAGATAGGTCGAGATCCGGCCCTGCCGCACGCGCGGCACGCCGGCGACCAGCGCCCAGTAGACCTTGCGTGCCGAACGCGAGCGGAAGGTCTTGGCCAGCGTCGCCGCGGCGAAGCGCGACTTGGCGATGACGAGGCAGCCGGCCGTGTCCTTGTCGAGCCGGTGGACGAGGCGCGGCTTCTGTCCGCTCTTGTCGGTCAGCGCATCCAGCATCTGGTCGACATGGCGCGTCGTGCCGGAGCCGCCCTGCACGGCGAGCCCGGCCGGCTTGTTCAGCACCATGACGTCGTCGTCTTCATAGAGCGTGATCGAGCGCAGGAACTCGACCGTGTCGGTATCGGCCTTGAGCGAGCGCGGCCGCTGCTCCTGCGGCTCGAGCTTGAGCGGCGGGATGCGGACGGTCTGGCCCTCTTCGAGCCGGTCCTTGCTGTCGGCGCGCTTGCCGTTGACGCGCAGTTCGCCCTTCCGGACGATGCGCTGGATATGGCTGAAGGAGAGCTGCGGGAAGCGGTTCTCGAGAAAGCGGTCGATCCGCATCTCGTTCTCGTCCGCCGTGACCACGAGCTGCTGCACGCCGGTCGCCAGTACCTGCGCCGTCTCGGCCTTGATCTCGGCGCGCGTCGGCGCCTCGGTCACCGGCGGCTTGCGCGGCGCGGCAGGTTTCCGTGGTCCAGCCGCACGCGGCGCGGGGTGGTGCGGCGCCGGGTTGCGCGTCGGCTCGGTGCGAATCTCGGCCTCCTCGCGCTCAGGCCGCGGCCTCGCAGCGGCGCGTGCCGGGCGGCGCACGTCATGGCTCGGGCGCTTGCCCTTCGCTGCCGCGCCCCTGGGCGCTCCCGCGGCCGGCGGCCGGCCGCCACGGCGCGGCCCTGCCCCGGTACCCTTGCCGCCCGTGCCCTTGCCACCGGTTTTCATGACAGGCTCCGGACGAGTGCGAGGCCGGCGCACAGGGCTGCCAGCGAAAGGATGACGGAGCCGAGGACATAGGCCGCGGCGAGCCCGGCCTCGCCCCTCTCCCAGAGCAGGATCGCATCAAGCGAGAAGGCCGAGAAGGTGGTGAAGCCGCCGAGGATGCCGGTGGTCAGGAAGAGCCTGATAGGCTGCGACCAACCGGCTTGCGTCTTGAAGGCGAGCCAGCCGGCGATCAGCCCCATCAGGCCCGAGCCGATGACGTTGATCAGCAATGTCCCGGCGGGAAAGCCGGTGCCGAACCAGCGGGGCGAGACGAGATTGACGCCATGCCGAAGCATGCCGCCGATGCCGGCGCCCAGGAAAACGAGAAGAGTGGAGGTCATCGCTCTGCAATAGCCAGCACATCGCCCGCGCACAAACGAATTCGGGCCCTTGCCGGGCGGCGATCGACCTGAAAGGTGTAAGGTAAGAGTCGCGGCCCAGCGGCCGAGGGGGACGATCGAGGGACATGCAGGAGGCTGCCGAAGGCGCGACGATGGGGCGAAGCGTGCTGCGCGCGCTCCTGCTCGCCCTCGGCGTCGCGCCGGCGGCTCTCTGCGTGGCGCAGGCGGCCTCGCCCCGCCCTCTTCCGGCGAGAGCCCCCCAGCTCGCCCGCAGCTGCATCATCAAGCCACCGGACATCGCGCCCCTTTGGCCTTCAAACGGCGACAGCACTCCGACCGACACGAAAGACGGCGAGGACGCGTCGGACGATGATGACGGGGACGATGCGGATGATGATGATGACGACGACGAGGACGACGTTCCGGGCTTGATCCTGCCGGGCTCGGCGACCTGCCTTGCGCTATCCGGCACCGTCACCGCCGGGCTGCAGTTCGACAGCTACCGCATCCCCAGGGCCGGCGACGCCGTGCCGAGGCCCGCTTTCTCCTGGCCGACCAACGCATCCTTCCGGATCGCAACCTCGCATGACCTCGCCTCGGGGCTGACCGTCGGGACGGCGTTCGAGATGTCGCTGGCTCCGGGCGACGGCACCCCCGACACCGTCACGATCGACGAAGCGACGGTCAGCGTCGGCACGATGACCTTCGGCCTGACGACCTCGTATTTCAGCTTCTGGACCGGCGACGAGTTCGCCTTCAGCACCCGCCTGCCGGACCGCAATGTCGGCCTCATCGCCTGGGAGCGCGATCTCACCGATCGCTGGAACCTGGCGCTCTCGCTCGAGGACCCGACGCTGGCGACGACGGCGTCGGTCCCGGTGCTAAAAGGCCGGGTTCCGGATGGCGTGGCGCGCCTGACCTATACCGCAGGCGACCTGACCCTGCACCTCGCCGGCGCGCTGCGCGACGTGCCGGGCTCGGTACCGAAGCTCGGCCGAGCCGGCATCATCGGCGCGACCTATGAGCTGACGATCCTCGGCCGCCCCGGCGAGATCACCGCCCAGATCGCGGGCGCGACCGACGCCGCCGCCTATATCGGCTCCACGCTCGACGCGACGATCGCGAGACAAATCCTGACCCCGGCCGATTCCTCGCGCGGCTTCTCGGCCGTTCTGTCCGCCCGTCGCGAATGGACCGACGAGCTGGCGAGCAATGCCTATGTCAGCCGCTACCAGATCACGGTGCCCTTCGTCGACACCAGCAAGGGCAAGCTCCGCATCGACCGCATGACCGCCAACCTGGTCTGGACGCCGGTCGAGGGCTTCAAGGCGGGAATCGAGGGCTCGATCGCGTGGTCGCGGGTCGCTTTTGAGAACCGTGCCATCCCGGCGACGCTGGGCGGGCGCCTGCTCTCCACCCAGCTGTTCTTCGAACGGACGTTCTAGAGCTTGCTTCGTTTTGATAGAAGCGCGGGTCATCCCGGGCGACCGCAGGGAGACCCGGGATCCATTCCTGAGCGCTGATCGGTGAGGTTCCGGAATGGGTCCCGGGTCAAGCCCGGGACGACCCTGTGTCTCCGAGAATAATCAGCATGCGCGAGCGCCAGCGGACCGCCCCGCCGAGGGGCTACGGCTCGCGCTTCAAGAGCGGGTGGACATAAAGCTCGAAGACGATGGTCAGGGCGACGAAGACCAGCGCGATCGCAAAGGCGACGACCCAGTAGGCGACGTCATCCGTCGATACGAACCAGCCGGCGATCAGCGAGGGAACGATCAGGAGAAGCCGCGCGATAAGGGAAATCATGGTCGCTCCGGTCGAGATACCTGAGACAGGCTAAGTCGACGGCAGCCGCCTGCCCTTGCGCTCGATCAACCCGGCCTTCGGCGCTCAGCCCTCGCCCCGCCCGGGTGGGTCGCGAAAATGCTGACCGCTATTTGATGAAACGCATAAGGGCGTCGGCAGCTTCACGGGCGGCGTTGTAGAGTGCCCGGCCCGTGTCGGTCGACAGCACGGAGGCGGTCGAGCCGATGGCGGCATAGAGGCGTTCGAAGAAACCGAGGCTCGTCAGAACGAGGCGGCGCCGAGGGCTGATCGCATTGGTGGGCTCGTTCGAAACTGGCGTCACGGGAGCAGCCAGAGCCTCGGCTCGGTCAGCCAAGTTCCCAACATGATCCACCACGGCGGACGTGACTTGGCCGGCTTCGGCGGCCGCCTCCACCGCTTGTTTGACGCTCTCGATCGGGTCGCTCAGCGCCTCTCCGGTCGCGGCCTGCTCATCGATCGGGGTTTTCGCGAGCAGGCGTTCTCGCTCCTCGCGGAGCGGAAAATGGGTGATGATCTCGCTGTGATTCTGCGCAAAGAGTTCCAGCGTCTTCGTCATGCCAGCGTCGAACTCGATGGGTTCGCGCCCCGCAAGATAGGCTCTTGCCATCTGCCATTGATCGTCGAGCAGTCCCGGAATGAGTGTAGCGACGGGCTCGCCGAGATGCTTGCCGTAGGTCTTGAAGCAACCGGTGAACATCGCCGGCGTGTTGGCGGGGACATGTCGGATAATCTTCTGACATAGAGTCCGCTGGCGTATCGGCAGCGTCGACAAGTCTGAGGTGACGACAGCTTGATCGAAGATTGCGTTGGGCGCCGTGTCGATCCGTCCAGCGGCGGTTACGACAACATCGGGGCTAGCGGCGGCGGCAAGCTCGGCGGCCGCCGCTTTGACCACCGTCGTTTGCTTCCGGTGCTCGATCGCCTCAATGATGGCGGCGCGGCGTGCGGCTGTGGAAAGACCCACCAGCGACTTGTAGACGACCTGCTGAGCCAGCGGATTCAGGCGCGTTGGCCTCAGGAGGAAAGGCAACAATTTGCGTTGCTCGCCACTTGGATCGGCATTGTAAGCCGCCGACCATTCTGCCTGACATTGATGGGACGCCTCATACTCCGGCGAATAGAGCGCGATGAGGCGCGCAGATGCTGCCAAGCCTCGTTGCATCTCGCGGACGAAATTCGCGCCAGGGCCCATATCGCGAAACTGGGCAAAGGCAGACAACCCGAGCCCTTCGACAGTATCAACGACCTCACGCGCCATGACCTCATCAACATGGCTATAGCTGACGAAGAAGTCGCAACTGGCCGGCAAGGCCTCGGCCGCTGGTTGCGGCAGTGGGGGAAGCGGATCGCGCCGGTATGGGAGCGGCTCGGGCGGCATCGCCGATGTTGCTGCATTAGGCCGTTCCGTCTCGATGAGCGCGGTGAGCCGCCGATCGAGTTGATTATCCCCTTCTTCTGACCGGGTTAATCGCCATATTCCCCGATTTTCATTGTAAGCAATACCAGCACGCTTCAAATGCGTCCTAGCCCACGCAAGTCGATATTGATATTCAGTTCGCGGATCGTTTCGATGCGGGGTAGTTAATTGCTCTTCTGTCAGATTTAGTATTTCAGCAACCTCGCGCTCCAACCGGTCGATTGTAATACCTCTTGGATTACGAGAAAGAATTTCTGTTACCGCAATATACAGTTGAGAATACTTTGGCATTTCGATCATCAAAATTGATCCTTGAGCATTCTCGAAAACCGCCGCACTGATAGATATAAATTCTAATTTCCCCTCTCGCTTCTCAGCTTCTCCCAATACTCCAGCCGCTTCCGGATCTCGCGCTCGAAGCCGCGCTCGGGCGGGTCGTAGAAGAGCTGGCGGCCGAGCGCGTCGGGCCAGTAGTTTTGGCCGGAGAAGGCGTCGGGTGCGTCGTGGTCGTAGGAATAGTCTGCCCCGTAGCCCTCGCTCTTCATCAGCTTGGTCGGCGCGTTGAGGATGGTCTTGGGCGGCATCAGCGAGCCGCGCTCGGCGGCGACCCGCCTCGCGGCCTTGTAGGCCATGTAGGCGGCGTTCGATTTCGGCGCGGTCGCGAGATAGATCACGGTGTTGGCGAGCGCCAGTTCGCCCTCGGGCGTGCCGAGCTGCTCATAGGTCTCGGCCGCCGCGCGCGCATGCACCAGCGCCTGCGGATCGGCCAGCCCGATATCCTCGACCGCCATCCGCACCAGCCGCCGCGCCAGGAAGCGCGGGTCCTCGCCGGCATCGAGCATGCGGGCGAAATAGTAGAGCGCCGCATCCGGGTCGGAGCCGCGGATCGTCTTGTGCAGGGCGGAGATCAGGTTGTAGTGGCCGTCCTGCGCCTTGTCGTAGATCGGCGCGCGGCGCTGGATCACCTCGGCCAGCCCCGCCTCGTCGAAGACCTCGCCCGGCTTGGCGGCGCGCCAGAGCTCCTCGGCCAGCGTCAGCACGGCGCGCCCGTCGCCATCGGCGAAGCGCGCGAGCGCCATCTTCGCCTCCGGCGTCAGCGGCAATTGCCGGTTCTCGAGCAGTTCGGCCCGGCCGAGCAGGAACAGCAGCGAGCCCTCGTCCAGCGACTTGAAGGTCAGCACGCGAGCCCGCGACAGCAGCGCCGCATTGAGCGCGAAGGACGGGTTCTCGGTG
>DATDBB010000226.1:0-3193 GCA_036525085.1 Allobosea sp. | reverse complement strand
CGCGGTCAGTTTCCGGTGTAGGTCACGGCCGGAGCGGCGGTGAGTTGCTCCTTGGTCATCGTGATCTTGCCGTGGTCCGGATACATCGCCGGCGCCCTGGGGGCCGAAGCGGTCGGAGCCGTGGTCATCGACCCGCCCGAGGTGCTGCTGCCGCCACCCGACGGGGCAGGGGCCGGCGCCGCACTCGGCAGCGGCTGGTCGCTGAAGCTCACCTGCTCGAACGGGATCGCGACGTCCTTCGAGCCGATGCCGAGGAAGCCACCGACGCCGACGGTGACCATCTCGATCTTGCCGGTCTTGTCGAACAGCACTTCGGTGATGTCGCCGACCTTCTTGTTGTCGGGGCCGTAGACGTCGACACCGATCAGCTTGGTCGCGCGCCACTTGCCCTGGCCAGCCAGATTATTTTCGGGAACCTTCATGGTTTCGGTGGCCGGAGCGGGCTTCGCCGCAGGGGCGCTCGGGGCGGGGGCGCTCGGCGAAGGCGCGCTGGTCTGGGCGATGGCGGTCGCGGTGAGCAGGGCAAAACCGAGCGAGGTTGCGGCAAAATGACGTTTGAACATGATGTCCTCCTTCAGTATCCGCCTCACAGCGGCTTGGATATCAAACGTTCAGAACATGATTTGGTTTCCGACAGTTCGTCACAAAATGACCACGCATAGAAATAGGCGCGCTGCTGCAGACATGACGGATCGATGCCGTCTGCAGACGGCACGCGCGGACACTTGCGGCAGTCGGATCCGTATCGCTGCCGCTACGGCCCATGACTGGGAACGTGCGAGATTTCGGGGCGTTCCTCGGGAAGTCATGATATGATTACCGTTTACGCTGAATGCGAGGAGAGGCGGATGCCCGGAGCCAGCCTGACGATTCATCTGACCGAAGCGGAACTGGCCGCGCTCGACCGCCACATTCACGAGCGCCGATTTGGACTGACGCGCGAACAAATGGTCTCGGAGATCGTCGCAGCCTGGGCCGCGACGCAACCGGGGGCGCTGCTTCCACCGGTCGATGAAGGCATGCGGCCCGAAGAGCTCAACGCCAGCAACGACATGTGACGGCGGCGCGCGCTGCGGCGGGCTGGCTCGCCTGCCGAGACCTTCGATCCGGCGACTTCCGCCTGGCCCCTCAGTCTTGTGCTTCGTCGAGCCTGAGCTCGAACGCCAGCATCGCCTCGGCGAGTGCCGCGAGTTCGCGCTCCTTTTCGGCGCTCTCCGGTGCGGCGTTCAACTCCTCGACCCGGCGCTGGGCGCGCTCATAGTCTTCATCGCTGTGGATGATGATGGGCTCTTTCACGGGCCAGTCCTTCCGGTTCAATCTTGTCAGTTCAGTCCCGCCAGCGCGTGGCGTCGTCGTGCTTGCCGTCCCATTGCTTCACGGCCTCGATCAGGGCGTTGCGCTTGCGCTCCTCGCCTTCGCTGCGCGCGGCGCTGTCGAGCGCCGCGATCCGCCGCGTCGCGCGTTCGTAGTCCTCGACCGTCTCGATCCTGATATGGGCACGATCGGGGTCGCCCGCATGCGCGCCGTGCTCGATCCTGGTTCGCATCGCCATTCTCCGGATAGGGGCCTCGATCCGCAACGGAAATACCCCCGGCGTTGCGTCCGGTTCCGCATTCGGGCGCGGATTTAAGCCTTCCTCAAGATTTGAGTGCGCGATTCGTGGATGTTGTATCGTGCCGGGAACGATTTTGCCGCGGAGCGCACTGCCATGATCAGATCGGTCGTCACCTTGGCGCTGGCCCTTGCGGGCGTCGCGGCATCCTCGCCATCGCAGGCCTTCTGGCAGCGTTCACAAGTGTCGCACTGCGCCGATGCCACCTCGGATGCGGAACGCGCCCGTCATCGCTGCTACGAGTTGCGGGCCTATGCCGATCCCGGCTGGCCTGCGCTGGGCCTGGGCGAGACCGGATATCGGGCTTATCGCTACAGGTCGCTGGAGCCGGCGTTGCCGCCTGGCGGTCGCGCGCCGGTGCGCCGTCTCGGCTGAGAGCGGAACTGACTGCGGCAGGCCGCTTCAGGCTGGACGATGTTCGGTTTTCCGGAGGGTCGTGGTGAGCGGGGAGGGGATCGAACCCTCGACCACATGATTAAAAGTCACGTGCTCTACCACTGAGCTACCCGCCCTCACTGGGGCGCTGACATAAGGAGGTGCCGCCTGCGGGTCAACCGTGGCGAAGGCCTGCCCCCAGGAAAGCATCGGAAAGCAGGCGCCGCATACCCTGTCGGGCTCCCCGGCGTTAACCCGCGATAAACCAAGCCGGCATAGCCTCCCGGCATGGTCATCCGCCGTGGCGTCAGATCCGTCCTCATCGCGCTCGCGCTCTACCTCGTGTCGGGCGCGGCGGTGAGCTATTTCATGTTCCATGCCCAGCACGGCGCGCGCGGCCTCGAGGCGCGCGACACCCTGCAGGGCTCGCTGCGCGAGATGGAGGCCGAGCTCGCCGGCCTGACCGCCGAGCGTAAGCTCTGGGAGCAGCGCCTCGCCCTGGTGCGCGACGAAGCCGTCGACCGCGATGTGCTGGAGGAGCGGGCGCGCGACAGCCTCGGCCGGGTCCACCGCAACGACGTGATCCTGATGGGCCGCTGAGCTTTGTCGGAAAAGCGCCGGCAAATAGTCCCATGCGTATCGATTAACTGAAATCCAGTTACTTCTGAATAATTCAATTATTGCAGTAACTTGGCTTATGCTGCAATGCGAGATAGCCGCCTCGCCAAGGGTTTTGCGATCCTCTACAACCAAGGTCGTATGTTCCTTGGAGGACCGCCGATGGCCGTTGCCGCGCGCAAGACGAAAGCTCCCGCCCAAGCCAAAGCCGCCGCGAAGCCGGCCAAGGCACGCTCCGCCAAGTCTGGAAGCGAGAAGGCGGCAGGGCCCGCGCCCAGCAACATCCCGGTCTTCAGCAAAGACGAAGATCTCCACGCCTATCGCGAGATGCTGCTGATCCGCCGCTTCGAGGAGAAGGCGGGCCAAATGTACGGCATGGGCCTGATTGGCGGCTTCTGCCATCTCTATATCGGCCAGGAAGCCGTCGTCGTCGGCATGCAGATGGCATCCAAGGAAGGCGATCAGGTCATCACCGGCTATCGTGACCACGGCCACATGCTGGCCTGCGGCATGGAATCGCGCGGCGTGATGGCGGAGCTGACCGGCCGGCAGGGTGGCTATTCCCGCGGCAAGGGCGGCTCCATGCAC
>DATDBB010000225.1:0-10132 GCA_036525085.1 Allobosea sp. | reverse complement strand
AGCTTCGGCGCCACCGGCATCATGGTGCTGGCGGGCATCCATGCCCAGGATCTGATGGAAGCTTCATGGGACCAGCGCCATGGCTGGTTCGCGCGGCAGAGCCATCGCCCGGCCTATGCGCTGCCGCATCTCGTCTGGTGAGGCAGCCGGCTGTTTGAGACGATCAGCCTGCCTCAGGCGGCGCAGACAACCGCTTCGATCTTGGAGCGCAGCGTCTGCGCGTTGAACGGCTTGACGATGTAGTTGTTCACGCCGGCCTTCTTGGCGGCGATGACGTTCTCGGTTTTCGACTCGGCGGTCACCATGATGAAGGGCGTCGCCGACAGCGCGTCCTCCTCGCGCACGCGCTGAAGCAGCTCGAAGCCGGTCATCGGCTCCATGTTCCAGTCGGAGATGACCAGCCCGTACTGCTTGTCGCGCATCTTGGCGATGGCGGCCTGGCCGTCGGAGGCGTCGTCGACATTCTCGAAGCCGAGTTGCTTCAGGAGATTGCGGATGATCCGGACCATCGTCTGGTAATCGTCGACCACCAGGATGGGCATGGAAGGGTCGAGAGCCATTGCGGTGCTCCAAAAAAGCGGGAAGGCGCGGGCGGTACCCACGCTGCGCTGCCTTGATCAAGGCAGCGGCTACAGGTCAAGGTGATAGCGCCCCCGGCTTTCAAAGCTGTTAATCCGATGCCGGAGTGACGCAGGGTAATTCGACTTCCTGCGAGGCCACCAAAGTCCAATGGCCGGCCTGCCGCTGCTGTGACAGGGTTGCCTCCAGACAGATCGATCCCGGCTGCAGGCCTCGCGCCGCGCCGGAGACGAAGGCCGGTCACAGCAATGAACAGCACGCTCTACACCGTCCACGCCTTCGAGGACCTGACCGTCGGCCAGAGCGAGAGCCTGATGCGGACGGTAATGGAGCGTGACGTGTCGCTGTTCGCCGATCTCTCGGGCGACGCCAATCCGATCCATCTCTGCGACCGCTTTGCCGCCAACACCAAGTTCGGCCAGCGCATCGCCCATGGCATGCTGACCGCGAGCCTGGTCTCGGCGCTGCTCGGCACGCGGCTGCCGGGGCCGGGCGCGGTCTATCTCTCGCAGACCCTGACCTTCCTTGCGCCGGTGAAGATCGGCGATGTCGTCACCGCCCGCGTCGAGGTCGTGGAATTGGTCGCGGAGCGCCGTCGCGCCCGGCTGTTCTGCGAGTGCCTCGTCGACGGCAAAGCGGTTCTGGAGGGGGAGGCCTGGGTCGCCTTGCCGCCGTCCCGGCCCAAGGACTGACGCAGGGATCGAGCGAACGAGGGCCGCGGATTGAGCTTGCCGGCTTGACGCCTCGCCGCGTCTGCCCAATGACGGGCCGGCCCGGCAAGCGCCCGGGCGCCCGGACAGCCCTGCCAGATGAACTTCCCCGCCGACGCCTCCTCGAGCTTCGTGCTCGATCTCGACAAGCCGATCCCCGACGCCCTGCGCGGTGCGGTCATCGCGCTCGGCAATTTCGACGGCGTCCATCGCGGCCATGCCGAGCTGGCGCGGGTCGCGGGCGAGATGGCGGCGCGCATTGGTACTAGAGCCGCCGCGCTTACCTTCGAGCCGCATCCGCGCAGCGTCTTCCGCCCCGAGCAGCCGGTCTTCCGCCTGACGCCGCCGGCCGTGAAGGCGGAACTGCTCGGAGCGGTCGGCCTGCCGCTCACCTTCGTTCTGCCCTTCAACCGCGACATCGCCGCTATTCATGCCGAGGCCTTCGTCGACGACCTCCTGCTCGGCAAGCTCGGCGCTGCAGGGCTGGTCTGCGGCTATGATTTCCATTTCGGCCAAGGGCGCAGCGGTTCGCCGGAGATGCTGGAGGCGCGGGCCATGCATGCCGGCGTGCCCGTCGCGGTCGTTGCGCCCTATGCCTGGGCCGGCGAGCCGGTCTCCTCGACGCTGATCCGCAACGCACTGGAGCAGGGCGATGTCGCCCGTGCCGGCGAATTCCTCGGCCGGCCCTGGTTCGTGCGCGGCGTGGTCGCCCATGGCGACAAGCGCGGGCGCGATCTCGGCTATCCCACCGCCAATATGAACCTCGCCCGGGACTGCCGGCTGAAATACGGCATCTATGCCGTCCGGATGAAGATCGACGGCGTCTGGCGTGATGGCGTCGCGAGCTTCGGCAGCCGCCCGACCTTCGACGATGGCGCGCCGCGGTTGGAGACCTTCGTCTTCGATTTCTCGGGAGATCTCTACGGCAAGCAGGTCGACGTCGCCTTCGTCACCTGGCTGCGCGGCGAGGCGAAGTTCGACACGCTTCCCGCCCTGATCGCGCAGATGGACGCCGACAGCGCGAAGGCGCGCGACATTCTGGGCAGGACGCCGCCCTTCCTTCCGTAAGGCTGCTTTGCTAGAGCAGGTTCGGCATTCAAGACCGCGCCGTCATCCTGGGCGACCGCAGGTCGACCCGGGATCCATTGTAGAGCTCCGGAGCCCTACGATGGATCCCGGCGCTCCGCTTCGCTCCGGCCAGGATGTCGAAGTGGTTCCTGCCAAAGCGATTTTGATCTAGAAGCCGTGATGATGACGTTTTGCGCCAAGATGACCATACCGCTCCGGCGAATTACGGGCCCGGCTGCCGCCCTGCGCTGATGCGCGGGCGCCTGCGCAGTCCGGGGTGACCACCGCTTTCCCTGTTCCCATCGAGACCTGAGCGCCGCGCCAGACCAATCTGGCCCGCCTGTCCGAATTGCCCGAGCCGGATCATGACCGACACAGCCACCGACAAGACCGAGACGATCGACTACTCCCAGACCCTGTTCCTGCCGCAGACCGAGTTCCCGATGCGGGCCGGCCTGCCGCAGCGCGAGCCGGAACTGCTCGCGCGCTGGGCCAAGATGGACCTCTACCGTAAGCTGCGCGAGGCCGGTAAAGGCCGCGACCGCTTCGTCCTGCATGATGGCCCGCCCTATGCCAACGGCAACATCCATATCGGCCACGCGCTCAACAAGGTCCTGAAGGATCTCGTCACCCGCTCGCAGCAGATGCTCGGCCATGACTCGAACTATGTGCCGGGCTGGGACTGCCATGGCCTGCCGATCGAGTGGAAGATCGAGGAGCAGTACCGCGCCAAGGGGCTGAACAAGGACGACGTCCCGGTCGTCGAGTTCCGCAAGGAATGCCGCGCCTTCGCCGAGCACTGGGTCGATGTCCAGCGCCAGGAATTCAAGCGCCTCGGCGTCGAGGGCGACTGGGACGATCCCTACCTGACCATGGCCTATCCGGCCGAGGCGCAGATCGCCCGCGAGATCATGAAATTCGCCGAGACCGGCCAGCTCTATCGCGGCTCCAAGCCGGTGATGTGGTCGGTCGTCGAGAAGACCGCCTTGGCCGAGGCCGAGGTCGAGTACGAGGAGCACACGAGCGATACGGTGTTCGTGGCGTTTCCGGTTGCCAACGTTCCCACGTCCTCGGAGACCTATGTTCGCCAGCGAGTAGAACTCAACGAAGAAGGGCAGCCCAATCTCGACGCTGCCTCTGCAGAACTGACTCGCCGAGCGGGTGAACGGCTAGCGAGCGCCGAGGCGCTAAAAAGTAGCGGTGCGTCCATCGTCATCTGGACGACGACCCCTTGGACGATCCCAGGCAACCGCGCAATCTCGTTCCACAACAAGATCGCCTACGGCCTTTATCGCGTCACCGCTGCGCCAGAGAACAACTGGGCCAAGGTCGGGGCGACCTACATCCTCGCCAAGAACCTCGCCGAAGGCGTCTTCAAGGCTGCGAAGGTCGACGCTTTCGAACTCGTCGCCGACGTGCCGGCTGATCAGCTTGCCGGCCTGACTGTTGCCCACCCTCTGCGCGGCCACGGCTACGATTTCGACGTCCCACTCCTCGATGGCGACCATGTCACCGACGATGCGGGCACGGGCTTCGTCCACACCGCGCCCGGCCATGGCCGCGAGGACTTCGACGTCTGGATGGCGAACGGCCGCAAGCTCGCCGAGCGCGGCATCGACACGCGCATCCCCTACACCGTCGATGCCGATGGCCGCTTCACCAAGGATGCGCCCGGCTTCGAGGGCGCGCAGGTCATCACCGACAAGGGCGAGAAGGGCGACGCCAACGACGTCGTCATCAAGGCGTTGGTCGAGGCGGGCAACATCATCGCGCGCGGTCGCCTGAAGCACCAGTATCCGCATAGCTGGCGCTCGAAGAAACCGGTCATCTTCCGCAATACGCCGCAATGGTTCATCGCGATGGACAAGGCGGTCGATACGCTCGGCAACCGGACGCTGCGTGAGGTCGCGCTCGGCGCGATCAAGGAAACCGAATGGGTCCCCGCCGCCGGCGAGAACCGCATCAACGGCATGATCGCCAACCGCCCGGATTGGGTGGTCTCGCGCCAGCGTGCCTGGGGCGTGCCGATCACCGTCTTCGTCGATAAGGAGACCAAGGAAATCCTCGTCGACCCCAGGGTCAACGCCGCGATCGCCGAGGCCTTCGAGGCCGAAGGCGCCGACGCCTGGTTCACCGACACCGACGGCGCCCGCTTCCTGAAGCCCCACGGCTATGATCCGGCGAAATACGAGCGCGTCACCGACGTGCTCGACGTCTGGTTCGATTCCGGCTCGACGCACGCCTTCACGCTGGAGAAGCGCGCCGATCTGCGCGCCCGCCGGCGCGGCGACGGCGGCAATGACCGGGTCATGTATCTCGAAGGCTCGGACCAGCATCGCGGCTGGTTCCATTCCTCGCTGCTCGAAAGCTGCGGCACGCGCGGCCGCGCGCCCTACGACGTCGTCCTCACCCATGGCTTCTGCCTGGATGAGAAGGGCGAGAAGATGTCGAAGTCCAAGGGCAACGTCACCGCGCCGCAGGACATCATCAAGGACAGTGGCGCCGACATCCTGCGCCTCTGGGTCGCGGCGGCCGACTATTCCGACGACCTGCGCATCGGCAAGGAGATCCTCAAGACCTTCGTCGAGACCTACCGCAAGCTGCGCAACACGATGCGCTGGATGCTCGGCACGCTCGCCCATTTCAGCGAGGACACCCGCGTCGCCAGTCCGCAGACCATGCCGGAGCTGGAGCGGCTGATGCTGCACCGGCTGGCCGAACTCGGCCCGCAGGTCGAGGAAGCCTATCGCACCTACGATTACAAGAAGGTCGTGACGCTGCTGTCGCAGTTCATGAACACCGAGCTCTCGGCCTTCTATTTCGACGTCCGCAAGGACGCGCTCTATTGCGATCCGCTCTCCAGCCATGTCCGCAAGAGCGCGCTCACCGTGGTCGACCATCTCTTCCGCTGCCTGGCGACCTGGCTCGCGCCGATCCTGGTCTTCACCGCCGAGGAGGCCTGGCTCGAACGCTATCCGGAAGCGAAGACGCTCGACGGCTCGGTGCATCTCGAACTCTTCGCCAAGGCGTCGGCCGACTGGCTCGATCCCGAACTGGCCGAGCGCTGGAGCAAGATCCGCAAGGTCCGCCGCGTCGTCACCGGCGCGCTCGAACTGGAGCGCGCCGGCAAGCGGCTGGGCTCCTCTCTAGAAGCCGCGCCTCAGGTCTTCATCACGGATGCCGATCTCTTCGCCGCGCTCTCGGGCGTCGATCTCGCCGAGATCAGCATCACCTCCGGCATCCGCGTCGAGAACGGGGAGGGGCCGGAAGAGGCCTTTCGCCTCGCCGAGGTGCCGGGCGTCGCGGTCGTGCCGCATCGTGCCGACGGCATCAAATGCGCCCGCTCCTGGAAGTATTTCGATCCGGCGACGGCCGATCCGGCCTATCCGGCCGTGACGCCGCGCGACGCCAAGGCATTGCGCGAACTCGGAAAGGGCGCGCGGTGAATTCGGCTCGCCGCCTTGGCGTCATCGTCGTCCTGGTCGTCTTCCTGGCCGACCAGGCGCTCAAGCTCTGGCTGCTCTTCGGCCTGCGCCTGGCCGAGACCGGCCCCTATGCGGTCACGCCCTTCATGGACATCGTGCTCGCCTGGAACCGCGGCATTTCCTACGGCCTGTTCCAGCAGGGCACCGATATCGGCCGCTGGGCGCTGGTGATCATCTCCTTCGTCGCGGCGATCTGGCTCGGTCGCTGGATGTGGCGCGATCAGCGCTCGCTGACGGTGGTCAGCCTCGCGCTGATCGTCGGCGGCGCGCTCGGCAACGGGCTCGACCGTGCCGTCTACGGCGCCGTGGTCGACTTCGTTCACCTGCATTACGGCAGCTTCAGCTGGTACATCTTCAACATCGCCGACGCGGCCATCGTTGTCGGGGTGGCCGGTCTGCTATATGAGTCCTTCCGCCCGGGCGCGGAAAAGACCGCGTAATGCTATCCTCGCCATCGTTTTGCCGTTCGTCTGGGGTTTGTGTAGGGGAAGCGATATCCCCGAGGGAGGTTTGACATGGCTCACCGCATCCGCGTGACGCATCTGCTGTTGGCCGGCGGCCTTGTTCTGGCGGCCCAGCCCGCGCTGGCGCAGGAGGGCGTGCTCTTCAAGAACCTCATGGAAGGCGTCATCGGCGGCCGGCCGGGTGACGATATCGAATACCGTCAGCGTCCGCCGCTCGTGGTTCCCCCGAATTCGGTCCTGCCGCGTCCGCAGGACCCGGCGAGCAGGCGCAACGCCGCCTGGCCGAACGATCCCGACGTCGCCAAGCGCCGTGCCGACGCTGCGGCCGCCCGGGCCCCGGTCAGCTCGAACCCGAACTGGCGCAACAACCCCATGCTCAGCCAGGAGGAGCTGCGTCGCGGTCGCACCACGCGCGACGCTGGCGCCCCAGTCATCGCCGAGGATCACAACAACTACAACAACCAGATCGCGCCGATCCGCATCGGCCGCGAGATGGCGACCCGCCACAACCAGGCCGCCGCCGACCAGCTCGTCTATGGCGAGGAGCCGCCGCGCCGCCTGCTCTCCGAGCCGCCGGTGGGCTATCGCCGGCCGGCCGGTTCGGCTGCGCTCGGCCCAGGCCAGGGCGGTCCGGTCGAAGACAAGCAGGCGGTCGGACAGCGCGAGTTCGTGACCGGCAAGATCCCGATGCAGTGAGGCGCGATGCCGGAGTCGTGACCGCCCTGCGGAACGGCTCCGGGCGCGCCAAGGCTTGCGGCTCTGGCGTTCGCCGCCACGCCGCCCTATCTCCGGAAGATCGAACATCCCGGTGCGCAACCAGTCTCGCGCGCCGGCAATCCCTTGTGCAGCTGTATCCGCGCGGGCGCTCGTACCGTGCGTGACCATGGAGACGGCCCCAGGTGAACGTGCATTCGCAGAGCCAGGCCGCCCAGCCGCAAGCCGCGCAGCCCGTCGAATCCTTCCAGCTCGCCAATGGCATGGATGTCGTCGTCGTGCCCGATCGGCGCGCGCCGGTCGTCACCCATATGGTCTGGTACCGCAACGGCTCGGCCGATGATCCGGCGGGCAAGTCCGGCATCGCCCATTTCCTCGAACACCTGATGTTCAAGGGCACGGCCCGCTGGCCTGCCGGCGAGTTCTCCAAGATCGTCGCCGGCTTCGGCGGGCAGGAGAACGCCTTCACCTCCTTCGACTACACCGCCTATTTCCAGCGCGTGCCGAAGGAGCATCTGCGCGCGATGATGGACTACGAGGCCGACCGCATGACCGGGCTGGCCTTCGACGAGAGCGTCGTCGGGCCCGAGCGCGACGTGGTCCTCGAAGAGCGCAAGATGCGCGTCGATTCCGACCCCGCCGCCCAGCTCGGCGAGGAGTTCTCCTCGGCGCTCTTCGTGCATCACCCCTATGGCACGCCGATCATCGGCTGGGAGCACGAGATCGAGGAACTCAGCCGCGACGACGCCTTTACCTATTACCAGCGCTTCTACACGCCCGAGAACGCGATCCTCGTGGTCGCCGGCGACACCGATGCTGCGACGGTGCGGCGCCTCGCCGACGAGACCTATGGCGCGATTCCCGCTCGTGGCGCGATGCCCGTCCGCAAGCGCCCGTCCGAGCCCGATCCGCGCGCCGCGCGCCGCATCACGCTGAGCGATCCGCGCGTGCGCCAGCCCTCGCTGCGGCGCGGTTGGCTGACCCCGACCTATCGCAGCGGCGATGCCGATGAGGTCTTCGCGCTCGAGCTTGCCGCCGAGATCCTCGGCGGCGGCACGACCTCGCGGCTCTACCGCAAGCTCTGTGTCGAGGACGAACTCGCTTCTGGCGCCAGCGCCTATTTCATGGGCTCGATGGTCGATCGCGCCGCCTTCCAGGTCTCCGCCAGCCCGCGCCCCGGCGTCGAGATGGCGGCGCTGGAGGCCGGGCTCGACGCCGCGCTGGCGACCTTCCTCGAGGAGGGGCCGAGCGAACTCGAACTCGCCCGCGCCCGCACGCGCCTCGTCGCAGAGACGATCTTCGCCCGCGACAGCCAGTCTTCGCTGGCGCGCATCTTCGGCGCCTCGCTCGCCGTCGGCGAGAGCGTCGCGGATGTCCTGGCCTGGCCCTCCCGGATCGAGGCCGTGCCGCGCGATGCGGTGGTCGCGGCGGCGCGTCGCTATCTCCGGCCCGACCGCTGCGTCACCGGCCTGCTGCTGCCTTCGGCCTGAACCGCTCGCTCCCTTCTGGACAGGGCAGGGCGCGCCTCCTGCCGTCAGGACATGACATGAACGCCCCCATCCCCGCCGCCGTCTCCAGCCTCGCCGGGCCCTCCGTTGCCGTCCAGAAGGTCCGCTCTCCGGCGGGCATCGAGGCCTGGCTCGTCGAGGAGCAGAGCCTGCCGCTGATCGCGGTCGATTTTGCTTTCGACGGCGGCGCGACGCGCGATCCCGACAACGCCGCCGGCAGTGCCTACCTCGTCTCCGGCCTGCTCGACGAGGGCGCCGGTGATCTCGATGCCGAGGCCTTCCACGGCAAGCTCGCCGACCACGCGATCAGCCTGGGCTTCGATGCGCGTCGTGACGACTTCCACGGCCATATCCAGACGCTGTCCAACCATCGCGATACCGCCTTCGAGCTGCTCGCGCTCGCCGTCAACGCGCCGCGCTTCGATGAGGATGCCGTGGCGCGCGTGAAAGGACAGGTCATTTCCGGTCTGCAGCGCCAGGCGCAGAACCCCGAGACGCTCTGCCGCAATGCGCTCTATGCGTCGGCCTTCGCCGGGCACCCCTATGCCCGCCCCGAGAAGGGCGATGTCGACAGCGTCTCCAGGCTCGAGCCTGCCGCGCTGAAAGCGCTCTCGCGCGACCTGCTCGCCCGCGCCGGGCTGAAGGTGGTCGTCGTCGGCGACATCACGGCAGAGGAGCTGTCCCGCCGCCTCGATCAGGTCTTCGGCGCGCTGCCGGAGGGCCTGCCGCGTGCACTGCCGGGCGAGCCGCTGCCGATCCAGGGGCTGGGCGAGACCCATGTCATCGATCTCGACGTGCCGCAGACCGTGCTGCGCTTCGTCGGCCCCGGCCTGATGCGGCACGATCCCGATTTCATCGCCGGCAGCGTGTTGAACCACATCCTCGGCGGCTCCGCCTTCACCTCGCGGCTCTTCATGGAGGTCCGCGAGAAGCGTGGCCTCGCCTATGGCGTCTCCTCGAGCCTGCTGCCGCTGCGCGAGGGCGCCATGCTGGTCGGCGGCACCGCGACCAAGAACGAACGCGCCGCCGAGTCGATGACCGTGATCCGGCAGGAGATGGCAAAGCTCGCCGATGAAGGGCCGAGCGAGCACGAAGTCGAGGAAGCCAAACGCTACATCATCGGCTCCTATCCGCTGCGCTTCGACACCTCCCCGAAAATCGCCTCAGAATTGCTCGGCCTGGCGATCAACGGCTTCGAGCCGGAGTTCCTCGCCGAGCGCAACCAGCTCTTCGCGGCGGTGACGTTGGCCGACGTCAAGCGCGTGGCGGGACGCCTTTTCGGCGATCCGCGCCTGCTGGTGCAGGCGGTGGGCAGGCCCGTCGATCTGGTTTGAGCTTTTTGACACACAAGGCTCGGCATATCTGAAATGTGCGGGTCATCCCGGGCGACCGCAGGGAGACCCGGGATCCATTCCGGAACCTCTCCGGCAAGCGCTCCGGAATGGATCCCGGATCGGCGCCGCTTCGCGGCTTGTCCAGCAACTGTGTGACGGGCTGTCAAGCGTGGGCTGGATCATAGGGGGTGTCGGCCTTGATGAGGGCGTTGAGGATCGTGACGAGTTTTCGTCCGACGGCGGTGAGGGCGACCTTGTTGGCTTTGCCCT
>DATDBB010000224.1:0-3153 GCA_036525085.1 Allobosea sp. | reverse complement strand
GCAGGTCTTGATGATGCGGCAGGCGATCTCGCCGCGATTGGCGATCAGGATGGTCGAGAACATCAGCTAGCCCTTGTCATTCCGGGGCTTCGCGCAGCGAAGAACCCGGAACCCACGACTGGGTGGGCCCTCGTCACGGTGATTGCCGGGCTCTCACCCGGTCGTGGGTTCCGGGTTCGGCCATTGGCCGCCCCGGAATGACAGTGGGGGATCGACAGCATCACCATCACATCCTGTACACCGGCCGCGGCGACGTATCGCGCGGTTCGCCCGCCGCCAGTGACAGGCAAAGGCCGAGCACGTCGCGGGTTTGGGCCGGCTCGATGATGCCGTCGTCCCAGAGCCGCGCGGTCGCGTAATAGGGGTCGCTCTGCTCCTCGAACTGGGCCCGCGTCTTCGCATCGAGCATGGCGATGTCCGCCTCGTCCGCCGCCCCCTTCAGCGATTGCCGCCGCAGGTCAGTGACGACATTCGCAGCCACCTCGGGGCTCATCGTCGCGATGCGCGCATTCGGCCAGGAGAACAGGAAGCGCGGCCGGAAACCCCGCCCGCACATGCCGTAATTGCCAGCGCCATACGAGCCGCCGATCAGCACGGTGTATTTCGGCACCCGCGCATTAGAGACGGCATAGACCAGCTTGGCTGAATGCTTGGCGATGCCGCCGCGCTCGGCTTCCGTTCCGACCATGAAGCCGGTGATGTTCTGCAGGAACAGCAGCGGGATCTGGCGTTGGTCGCAGAGCTCGATGAAATGCGCGCCCTTCACGGCCGAGTCCGAGAACAGCACGCCATTATTGGCGATGATGCCGACAGGATGGCCGTGAATGCGTGCGAAGCCCGTCACCAGCGTCGCGCCATAATCCGGCTTGAAGGCGTTGAAGGCGCTGTCGTCGACGATGCGGGCGATGACTTCGCGCACGTCATAGGGCCGGCGCAGATCGGTCGGGACGAGATCGATGAGTTCCGCGGGATCGAGATGCGGCGGAGCAGGTGCGTGCGGCGGCGCCTTCAGCGTCCCGGCATCGCCGAGCGAGCCGACGATCTCGCGCAGTTTGGCGAGACCCTCCATCTCCGTCGTTGCGAGATGGTCGGCGACGCCCGAGACCTGGGTGTGCATCTCCGCTCCGCCCAGCGTCTCGCCATCGACCACCTCATGGATCGCCGCCTTCACGATCGGCGGGCCACCGAGATGGATGCGGCCCGTGCCCTTCACCATGATCGCCTCGTCCGACAGCGCCGGGATATAAGCCCCGCCAGCGGTCGCAGCCCCGAAGACGATCGAGATCTGCGGGATGCCGGCCGCCGACATCCGGCACTGGTTGTAGAACGAGCCGCCGAAATGGTCGCGATCGGGAAAGACCCGGTCCTGCTCGGGCAGGAAGGCGCCGCCGCAATCGACCAGATAGAGGCAGGGCAGGCGATGCTCTTCGGCGATCTCCTGCGCGCGCAGATGCTTGCGGACCGTCTCGGCGAAGAAGGAGCCGCCTTTCACCGTCGCATCATTGGCGATGAGCATGCAGGCGCGGTTCCGGACGATGCCGATACCCGTGACAATGCCGGCGCCCGGCACCTCGTTGCCATAGAGCCCCCAGGCCGCCAGCGGCGACAATTCGAGGAAGGGCGTCTGCGGATCGAGCAGAAGGTCGATGCGATCGCGCACCATGATCTTGCCGCGAGCCTCGTGGCGCTCCCGTAGCTTCTCGCCTCCGCCTGTCGCGATCAGCGCGTGACGTTCGCGCAGCGTCTCGATCATGTCGGAGAGCGGGGGAGGGGCTGCCGCCTGCGCTGCCATGTTCGCCATCTGGTGCTTCCATCCCGGTCGCGGTTCAGGGCCGCGAATGGATCGCGATCTCTCCTGATCGGCGTATTCTCTGTTGCGCGGTGAAGCGATGGGCGTCTTGATCTCGTCGCCCCATTCGCCTACCGTCCGGTAGGTAGTCAGATCGCGACGCAGCGGTCAAGCAGGGAGGAAGCCATGTCGGCCGTCGAGAAGCTCAGCGAAGGTGCCCGCCGCTCGCCCTATTTCAGCGAGGAGCACGAGGCGCTGCGCGACCAGGTCCGCCGCTTCGTCGAGACGGAGATCAAGCCGCACGCCCTGAAATGGGAGGAGGCCGGCTTCGTCCCCCGCGAGGTGCTTCGCCGCATGGGCGAGCTCGGCTTCCTCGGCATCCGCTACCCCAGCGAATATGGCGGCTCCGAGATGGACACCATGGCGACGGTCGTGCTGGCGGAGGAACTCGGCCGCTCGACCTTTTCGGGTGTCGCCATCACCGCGCTTGTCCACACCGACATGGCCTCCGTCCACATCGCTAATGCCGGCAGCCAGGCGCAGCGCGACAGGCTGATGCCGGCGATCATTGCCGGCGAAAAGATCGTCGCGGTCGCCGTCACCGAGCCCGATGCCGGCTCGGACGTGAAGGGCATCCGCACCACGGCGCGGCGCGAGGGCAATTCCTATGTGCTGAACGGCGCCAAGATGTTCATCACCAATGGCGTCCATGCCGATCTCTACTGCGTCGCCGCCAAGACCGATCTGTCGGCCAAGCCCTCGCAATCGGTCTCGATCTTCCTGGTCGAGAAGGGCACGCCGGGCTTCTCGGTCTCGCGAGCGCTCGACAAGCATGGCTGGCGCTCCTCCGACACGGCGGAACTGTCGTTTGTGGATTGCCGGATCCCGGCCGAGAATCTGCTTGGGCAGGAGGGGCGCGGCTTCTACGCGATCATGAGCAACTTCCAGAACGAGCGCACCGTGATCGGCGCGATGGCGATCGGCGAGGCCCAGGCCGCGATCGACCTGACGCTGGATTATGTGAAGACCCGCAAGGCCTTCGGCGCGCCGCTCTGGGACAAGCAGGCCATCCGCCAGAAGCTCGCGACGCTGGCGAGCAAGGTCGAGGCCGGCCGCCAGCTCGTCTATCACGCCGCCTGGTTGGACGCTCAAGGGGTCGACGCGACCCGGGAAGTCTCGATGGTCAAGGCCTATTGCGGCGAGCTGGTCAACGAGGTGATGTATGCCTGCCTGCAGTTCCATGGCGGCATGGGCTACATGCGCGAGAGCACGATCGAGCGCATGACCCGCGACGCCCGCGTGCAGTCCATCGGCGGCGGCGCCACCGAGGTGATGCTGGAAGAGGTGGCGAAGCGGCTGTGAGC
>DATDBB010000223.1:0-20105 GCA_036525085.1 Allobosea sp. | reverse complement strand
GGCGAGACCGCTAGCTGCACTGCAGCAAAGGGGACATTGGACAATTTGCCCAATGCCGCCTTTCCGTCCGATAATGCACTAGCAGCCGCTCCGCGGCAAAACGCTACGGTGCCGCCCTCCCTGGAACCACGCGCAACGGTTAGAGATCATGGCTCAGATGCCCGCGACGCAAGTCTCGCTGACGGCCGAACGCGATGCCAGCCATCTAAGCGAGAGCCATGGCGCGGTGAACCCGGGCGAGATGGCGATCGGGGTCATCATCGGCCGCACCTCCGAGTTCTTCGACTTCTTCGTCTACGCGATCGCCTCGGTCATCGTCTTCCCGAAGCTGGTCTTCTCATTCGCTGATCCGCTGACCGGAACGCTCTATTCCTTCGCGATCTTCGCGCTGGCCTTCATCGCGCGCCCCTTCGGCACGGTGATCTTCACCGCCATCGACCGCAAGATCGGCAAGAGCGCCAAGCTGACGCTCGCGCTCTTCCTGCTGGGCATCTCGACCTGTTCGATCGGCTTCCTTCCCGGCTATGAGCGGATCGGCGTCGCCTCGGTCTGGCTGCTGGCGCTGGCGCGCATCGGGCAGGGCATCGCGCTCGGCGGCACCTGGGACGGGCTGGCCTCGCTGCTGGCGATGAATGCGCCGCAGCGCCATCGCGGCTGGTATGCGATGATCCCGCAACTCGGCGCGCCCTTCGGCCTGATCGTGGCGAGCGGGCTCTTCGCCTTCTTCGTCGGCAATCTCTCGGCGGAGGATTTCTACGACTGGGGCTGGCGCTATCCCTTCTTCGTCGCCTTCGCGATCAATGTGGTGGCGCTGTTCGCCCGGCTGCGCATGGTCGTGACACCGGACTACCAGAGGCTGTTCGAGAGCCGCGACCTGCAGCCGGCCAAGATCATCGACACGCTGCGTGCCGAGGGGCAGCATGTCGTGATCGGCGCCTTCGCCCCGCTGGCGAGCTTCGCCATGTTCCACATGGTCACGGTGTTCCCGCTCTCCTGGGTCTATCTGTTCACGCAGGAGGGGCCGGCGCGGTTCCTCGTCATCGAGGCGGTCGGCGCGGTCTTCGGCGCCATGGCGATTGTCGCCTCGGGGATGATCGCCGACCGGATCGGACGCCGCTCGCTGCTCGGCGGCTGCGCCATCGCGATCGCGGTGTTCAGCGGTTTTGCGCCGCAGCTCCTCGATGGCGGTTTCCTCGGCGAGATCGTCTTCATGATCGGGGGCTTCATCCTGCTCGGCCTGTCCTTCGGACAATCCTCGGGCTCGGTCGCCTCCGCCTTCTCGCCGGTCTATCGCTACACCGGCTCGGCCCTGACTTCCGACCTCGCCTGGCTCTTCGGCGCCGGCTTCGCGCCGCTGGCGGCGCTGGTGCTCTCGACCCGCTTCGGGCTGATCTCGGCCGGCGCTTATCTGCTCTCGGGCGCAGTGGTCACACTGCTCGCGCTCAGGCTGAACCGCCAATGGGAAATGCGCCGCGCCGACGAGGAGAGCGTCTAGCGCAGCCTCAGCCCTGAAGGAGCGCGATCGTGCGGGCGTCCTGCTGCCCGCCGCAGCAGCGCTCGATCGCCTGATCGAACAGGCTGGGCCTCGCGGTCGCCGCGATCGAAAACAGCGTCATGCTGGACGCGAATTTCATGTCATCGGGTGAGCCGAAGATCTCGCGGAGGCTCCGGCCCTCGACCGCCAGAACGGCATCCGTGCAGCGCTGGAGCCGCTCCCCGAGCAGCGGATGCGCCAGATAGGCGCGGGCCTCGCCCAGGCCCGATAGTCCGAAGTGCTGCGAGGTCGGCGAAATGCCCAATCCGCGCAGCTGCGGGAAGACGAACCACATCCAGTGGCCGCGCTTGCGGCCGGCGCGAAGCTCGGCCAGCGCCTCGACAAAGACGTCGCCCTGCGCCGAGACGAAGCGCTCGAGATCAAACGGGTCGCTCATTTTTGAAATGTGGCTCGGCCGCGAAGGCCGCAAGGGCTGGCGTTGCCGGCAGCTTGCGCGTGTGGTGCGCGAGAGCAGGCATGGAGGCCTTCGCCGCTATCGACGGCGACCCTCAAGACTGAGCACGGGCCTCCGGAACGACACGAAAGCGGGGGAAGGGAGGTAAGGCTGGCGGCATCGCGCTCGGGATCGTGGTCGTGATCTCGCTCGTCGAGTTCCGCGCTTGGACCGGGGTCCCGCTCTTTCCGATCATTAACCGGCATCGGCTCCCGATGCTCTAGGCTTGCTCCAACGCTCGCAGGGCCGCTTCCGGCTCATTCGCTACGATCGTCAGCAGGGCTCGCGCAGCCGGGTCGGGCAGGGTTCGGCCCTGTTCCCAGTTTCTCAACGTAGCGAGAGGGATATGAAGAGCCGCAGCGAATTGCTCTTGCGTCATTCCGAGCTGCTTACGGACCTGTAGAGGCGGACGCACGAGTGAATACCCGGTCAGAGGAGCATCGGGGTCTTCGCTGTCCTCAATCATCTGACGATGAATATCCGCCTCTGTGGTGGCGTCCAGTTTCTTGGGATCGATCTGAGGCCGAGCGGCCTTGATTCCGGCTAGGGTCTTGCGAACGATTGCCATAACTTCCGTTCCTTGCGATTGGCGGGTCGCGCCGAAATGATGCGGCGAACCTCTCCGGCAAAAACATCGGTTTAGATGACGGCCAGCACGCGGCCATCCACCTCACCAATCGCCTTGATCCGGGTCTCGCCGTAGTCGAAGCGATCATCGACCTTATCAAGCGTAGGGCCTTCGAACATGAGGGCGGCGAAATCGAACCCGAAACCTCGTTCAGCGAGGTTGGGCTCCGATTTCGTCTCGTCCCATTCGAACTCCATAGCGCGAATATGCGCTATAAGCGTAGTTTTCGCAAGAAAAAGCTACGCTTATAGCGTAGCCGACTGAGCTGCCCAGGCGCGCATCTCACTGGAGGGGGGCATCGAAGCGCCGCGAACGACGGATATGATTCCGAAGAACGCGCGCGAGAACGGGTTGTCCAGATATTCCCGCATGCCGACGCGCCGCTCTTAGCGCTCATGCACGACGGGGACCGCATTCAACGAGGAAAGAGTGGTGGGCGACACAGGGATCGAACCTGTGACCACTCCCGTGTGAAGAGTGAGGCGACGGTCATCTGTCGATCTAGCGGGCCTTAGCATTCATCATGTGAGCTTGAGCGTATGCCATGAAATTCAATAGCATAGTAAAATTGCATGCTTTAGCATGTCGTAGTGAGCAATCAACATCCGGACGTTGCCAGAATGTTGCCAACTGAGAAAGTGCCGTCGCCATCGCGCCAGCCGGTAGCCAAGTTGAAACTGACGGATGCGGCCGTGGCGGGGTTAACGCTGCCCGCCGACAAGAGCGATATGCTGGTATGGGATTCGGCAATGAACGGTCTGGCCCTACGTGTCGGCAAGACGCGACGCGCATGGGTCTTTGTCTATCGACCGGCTGGCGCCGGCGGTCGGAGCGCACCGCAAAAGATCGGGCTCGGCGCGTGGCCAGCTATCACCGTCGTGAAAGCCCGCCAGCTTGCGCAAACTCATGCGGGCTTGGTCGCGAGCGGCAAGGATCCCGCGGCAGAGAGGCGCGAGCAGAAGCGGCTCGAATCCTCCAGCGTCGAAAAGGTGCTTGATGCGTATGAGGCGAGCCTGACGCGGCGACGATATGCCAATCTAGCGACCGCGATGTCGGTTCTGCGCCGCGGGCTTGCTGGCCTCGAGCGTCGCGACGTCGCTACACTGACACGCCGAGAGCTGGTCGAGAGGATCGACGCGGCAGCCGTCCTGAAAACGATCGAGACGTTGGAGGAGGATCGCAAGGCCCGTCGCCCTCGCAAGCGCGTCATCGGAGGTCCAGGCGCCGCCGCCGATCTTCGTACGCGATTGCGCACGTTCCTTGAGTGGACCACGAACAACGGCTCTACGCCCGCCAATCCTCTGGCGGGACTGCGGCGGGAACGGGCGACACGCGCTCAACGCATCGACCAAGGGGAGAAGGGCAGGGCACTCAACCTCGACGAGCTGGCGCGCGTTTGGCTCGCGGCGGACCCAGGGACGACGTTTGGCCGCTACGTCCGCGCGCTCATCCTGACTGGCGCCCGGCGGCGCGAGATGTCCCGTCTGACTTGGCCAATGGTACGGCCCGACCGCATGGTTTTGCCACCATCCCACACCAAACAAGGCAGGCCGCACGAAATCCCCCTCGTTCCTGCCCTGCTATCGTTACTGAGCCAATGCCCTCGGTTGTCATCCGGCCTCGTCTTCGCCTCGTCGAAGACTGGCGGTGAAATGAGCGGCTGGACGCAGATGGTTTGCAAGTTAGAAGCCGCATCGGGTGTGCGTTTCACACTCCACGACCTCCGGCGCACCATGCGATCGGGTCTGACGGAGCTTGGCGTGGACGACGTCACTGCGGAGATGATGCTCGCGCATCAGCGCGACGAGCTCGAGCGGATCTATGACAAGAACGATCGGTGGCCCGCCCGTGCTTTGGCCGCGCGCCGCTGGGCGGTTCGGGTGTATGCATCCGTCCGGCTGATGCGTAAACGCTAGATATTGCGCTATAAGACTAAGTGAAGTACTATGGATGGATTGCCCGCTTTGCCCGTGGGCTGCTCAAAAGCGCGCAAGCTCAGACGTCCATAGCGTCGATAATCCCCTGACCATAGGCTCAAGCTCAATAGCGGCATACCTCGCATGGTTTCCGCGGGCGCGGGCTCCTGATCAGGGGAGACCGGACTATGAGCAATTTGGCTTCGCCACAGATCGCCGTCGGGGCGGCGCGAGCGCGCGCAACCCGTAGCGAACGACCCCGCAGATGGGACCGTGTGCCGGACCTTTCTGGCGCGCCCGACGAGCTGTTGCTGGCGCCGGCCGAGGTCGCTGCCCTATCGGGCATCGCCGAAGTCACCTGGTACGTCTGGCGCAAACAGGGCAGGGGGCCGTCGTGGCTACTGGTCGAGGGGATGCCCCGGCTGCGCCTTGGCGACTACCGCCAGTGGCTCGACGCGCGCGGCCGCGCCTGAACTGTCCCTGTCACATGCCCGCGCTGGAGCAAAAATGCCCGGCGCCGCCAGCACGCGGACACCGGGCAGAATTTAGGCTTTGCAGATGAACAGTAACAGAAATCCTGCGCATTGCGCAATGGAAGACGCGCAGTCGCGCGCTTCCAAATACCGAAATGTTTATATGTTGGGCCGTCACCGAGATGTGCTCGACTTGTCTTATCTCTCGCCAGTAGATTACGATTCCGCTTGCGGAGAATTAAACCTTGCTCCGGTGGATATCGCCTTCGATTGCCTGCCTCGGCTTCCGGAGGTTGACGGCTGTACTCTCGTCTCAGGCGTGGCACTGGCCATCACTCCCCCGTCGCCCGAGGCGCTATTGGTGCCCTGGAAGCAGCACCGGAAGGGGCGAATTACCGTCGCTTACGGGCCTAGCGCGTTGCTCCTGCATCGTGCTTCTAACCCGACGTCGGGCAGGGTCGTGATCGTAGGGCCCCTCAGTAAGCAAGCACGATTCAGCTATGTCGAATTGGCGCCGGACCCGGAGGAGTGGTCGCCCGCCTTGCTGCGGGCATTCTTCGAGGACGCTCAGTCGGTGTTGATCGAACAGCGTCACAAGCATGCGGATGACGGGCTCTTTCGTATCACCATGCCGAATAATGGTGTGCGCATTCTCGCTCCCTGGCAGTCGACGGCCAAATGGGTCTGGACCGCTCGCGCGCTCGCTCCAGATGCTTCGATCGAGGTCCGCTCGTGGGGGAATAGGAAAACCATCAGGGAGTTTCTGCCATGAGCGATTTGCGCGCGCGGGCGGTCGCCCTGGCGGAACAGGGCTTTCGTGTTTTCCCGCTTCTTCCCGGCGAGAAGTTCCCCGCGGTCGAAGGTGGCTTCCACCAAGCTTCGCCGGATCCCGCCCGCGTTTACAGATTCTGGACGGAGCCTCTGACGGGCGAGCCGCTGAATTACAACATCGGCATCGCGACGGGCAACGATCTTGTCGTCATCGATGTGGACATCCGGGAAGGCAAAAACGGACAGGAAGCGTACCAACATCTGGAGAAGCAAAACGGGGTTGTGCCGAAGACCCGCGTGGTGAAAACGCCGCACGGCCTTCATTTTTATCTCAAGTATGACGACCGGCGTTGGATGCCTTCGTCCGCCGGGAAGCTCGGCTTAGGACTCGATATCCGGGGTGACAGTGGCTACGTCGTCGCGCCAGGATCAATCGTGAAAGGCAAGCTCTACCAGGTGCTCGTTGATGAGCCGATTGCGCTCATCCCTGAAGGGCTGGCGCAGCGATTGGAAGCGACGAAGCCGGTCAAGATCGCCGGTACGGCCGTTGTGCTCGACGATGACGCTCTGGAGATCGCGAAAGCGAGGGCCGCGGACTGGCTCAAAAGCCATGCAGAGCTCGCGATCCAAGGAAACGGAGGTAACGCCGCGGCATATCGCGTTGCTGCGAAGCTGATTGACTTCGGGCTTACGTCAGACGACGCGCTCAACCTAATGCTGGAGAGCGATTGGAATGAACGCTGCGAGCCCCCTTGGGACGCCGATGAGCTCCAGGTCATTGTGAACAATGTCACGGCCTATCGGCAGAATCCGATCGGCTCGAGCAGCGCGGACGTCGAGTTCGAAGACGTCAGCGCGGAGGTGACGAAGGCCGAAGCTCAGGCCAGAGCGGAGCAGCACGCCGAATGGCCGCAGCCCGAGGATCCATGGGAGGATGCCGCCAAAAACCGCGCGCCTCCTGACCTGAGCGAGGACTTCCTGCCTCCTGCGTTCCAAGCATGGGCCGACGACGAAGCCGAGCGAAAAGGGGTCTCTCGCGGCGCCTCCTCCTCGTTGGCGCTCGGGATGCTCGCGGCCAGCATCTCCGCTCGTTTTAGGGTCCAGGTGAAGCAGAACGATACCGGCTTCAAGAACCGCCCGATCATTTGGGTGATGACCGTTGGCGGCCCCGGCTCCGGCAAGAGCCCGATTCAGAGCGCCATCATGGAACCGCTCAAGAAAGTCGAGCGCGAGCGGCACCTGCAGTACAAGCAGAATATGCAAGTCTATACTGCCGCGCTTAAGGCGGGAAAGGCCAAATCACCAACGGCAGTTACCGATGACCCCATCAAGCCGCGCGACCGGCGCCGCATTCTGAATGATGCGACTGCTGAGGCCGTCGTTATCCGAGAATCGCAGAGCGATCACGGGGCGACGATCGTTCTCGACGAGCTCGACGGCTTCTTCGGTAGTTTCGACGCCTATAGGGGCGGCAAAAGCAGCAAGGACGCCCCTTTCTACCTCTCGGCCAAGAACGGCGATTCTTGGGACGTCGCCCGCGTGTCGCGCGACGCCGTCGGGACTGATCTGCATGCCGTCAACATCATAGGTGGAATCCAACCGAGCGTGATCCGAAAGACGGCGACTGGCTTCGGCGGCAACGGCATGATGCAGCGCTTCGTCATCTGCAATATGGGAGAGTCGCGGGAGGCGCCCGATCGGGCGCCGGACGAACGGCTTGCGGGCATCGTAGACGACGCCGTGCGGGTACTCTCGGGCCTCGAACCGGATCGCGACGCAGCGATCTTCAAGATGCACCCGGAGGCGGACCTGTGCCGCAAGCGCGTGACGGCCTTCGTTCGCGCCAATATCAATCGCGAAGGTCTGCCCGCTGGCCTTCCTGGATGGATCGACAAGCTGGAGGGAGAATGGGCGCGCATCGCGCTCATCCTGCATCTGGCAGAATGGGCCTCAAGCAGCGAAGCACTTTTCGACGATGCCCCGCTCGTTATCTCGCCGGAAACTGCGCACCGCGCTGAACGCTTCCTGCTCGACTACCAGTGGGACCAGCAGCGGTTTTTTTACGAGCATGTCATAGGCGGCCTCGGGGCCAACTCCGACGCGCCGCGGAAAGCCGCCGGCTACATCCTGACAAACGAGCTTCGGGAGATTAGCAACCGCGACCTCCAGCAGAAGGCCCTTCGGTCCGTGGAGAATGCCGCAGAACGCGCCGCTGCCATGGTCGCGCTCGGGCGCGCAGGTTGGGTCCGGTCCCTATCGCTCAAGGACGGGAAGCCGACCCGATGGGCGGTCAACCCCGCGGTACATGACATCTTTGCGGCTCGCGCCATGGGCGAGGCGGCTCGGAGGTTCACCGCGCACAATGCCATCAAGGAAGCCGGCGCCGCGCGCCGCGCCGCAGCTGCTGGAGCAGCGTAAGCCATGGCAAACGTGATGTTGAAAATGTTGCTTGCGCGCGGACAGGGAACGAAACGAACAGGCGGAGAAAATAGGGGGAATAGGAAATAATTAAAAAAGAGAAAAATGCCTTTTACGTCGCGCGCAAGCAACATCTTCAACATTTCATCAGCTGCCCATGGCATCGCACCTTAGAGCTGCACCAATGACCCTTGGCTTTTGGCTGAAGAACCGGGCGTCCCACGCCGCGCCAAGTGAGACGCTTCGGTGAACGGTGGGAACAGCGCCCGACGGATCGTGTTTGGTCTTGATCGGGCGTGGTGCCCCTGACAAGGCTGAGCGGCGATGGCTGCCCCGAGCGAAATCAGTGTCAGCGTCGAGCCGGCGGCCGAAGACGCGCCAGGCGCCACGGCCTCGTTCCCGTACGATGCGACGCTGATCGAGCGCTTCCGTCTGTCCTTTCCGAGGGCACGTTGGCGGGACGACCGGCGGGCATGGTTCGTGCCAGGGACCAGGGCAGAGCGTCGGCTGAACCGATGGCTCGAGCGCGAACTGTCTGGCGCCCTGGCCTATGCCGACGAGCGCGGCCGCGATGCGTTCCTGTTCGACCCGATCGAGAGCCGATACCTCGAACCGGAGAGGGAACTGCTGGTTCGCACGCCATATTCGAAGACGGTGGTGGAAGAGCTCCGAGCCGTGCCATGGGCATGGTGGGATGGCGACGAGCGCGTCTGGAGGGTTCCCTTCAGGTCGATCGAGGATCTCCGGAAGCGGTGGCCAACCATCGAGGCCGCGGCGATCCGCAATGAGCCAGAGGAACGGCGCCGGCGTCGCGATGAATTCAAGGCCTCGCCCGAATACGGGAAGGCGAAAGCGGTGTCGGGGGAGAAGCGCCGTCGTCGCTATCCGGTCCCGGCCGGCATGCTCCCCCCGCTCGATCGACCACTCCTATCGCACGAAGGCGCTGTGGCCTTCACAGAGGTCACCGGCGAGGTGGTCGACGCGGATGTCGCTCGCCAGCATTACCCTTGGAGCTCAGAGACCGCTGGCGACCTCGTATGGGCTCTTTGGCGGCGCCCATCCCATGACGAGTTGGTGCGTACCTGGCCCGCCCGCCAAGCGGCCTCAGTATTCGATAAAGCGCGTGGCTGGTGGCAACCGACGATCGATGAATTGCGGGACGCACGCCGGAAGGCAAAATCTTTGGAGCGAGCGCAGGCCGCGCGCCGAAAACAGCCCATTTTGACGCCAGAAGACGATCCACCACCAGGTTAGTTCTGGCTAAATCGTTTCGGACCCGTTATGATTTAACCCTGTGGTTAAGTGTCGTGATCGGAGTTCCGAAAAATGCCCCGTCCCCCGAGCCGTACTGGCCTCGACGACGCCACGCAGCGCGAGCTCTGCTGGTGGATCGCGAAGGGCTGCAGCCCTGAGGAGGCTTCAAAGCGAGCAGGCCTGCCCAACTCGGTTCGAACCTATAACTTCGCCAAGACGCAGGAGTTTTCCCTCGTCTTGCGGCAGTCGCTGTCGAAGTACCTGGCCGACGACCTGGCGCCCAAAGCCATCAAGGTTCTCAGCGAAATCATGCTCGATGAGAAGGTCGCCGGCCGCGTGCGCGTGGATGCCGCCAAGGCCGTACTTGATCGCGCCGGCTTCTCGTCCGCGGCCAAGCCCTCGGGGCCTGACGACCGTCTGCTCAGCCAGTACACCGTCGAGGAGCTCGAACAGCTTGTCGCCAAGCTTGAGGAGAAGCGGGCGCTCGAAGAGGGCAAGCAGATCGACGGCGAGGTGATCGAGGTGATCGAGATGGGCGATGACGTCGATCCGTTGGCCTGATGGCTGTCAGCCGAAGATCCTGTTGAGGAAGCGCTGGTCGGCGATCGCGGCCTGCATCCGCTGCACCTTGTAGGCCATGAACTGCTCGGCCGCCGCGGTCCCGAGGGCCATCTCCACATCGCGGAACGTCTCCTGGACGCGCTGGAGCTCTCGCTTCACGAACCAGCCAGTGACGCTCTGCTGCGCCTGCACGATGGCGAGGGCGCCACCGAACGCCATGAAGACCGTCGCCCATGCGATAAAGGTTCTATCGCTCTCGCGGAGCTTGCCGTTGAAGCCCGCGAGCCAGGCGAAGAATTGATCATCCCAAGCGATCTGATAGGCGATGGCGACGCCCCATCCGAAGAGCGCCACGGCCACCAGCAGAGTAAGAAGAGTGAGCGTCTGGCCGCCAGTCATTGCTGCTCTCCATGCTGGGAACTGGCGCAGATTCTGACCTGCCGCTGCGTAATTGGCAAGGTTCTCAGAAGGGTCTGTTTGCAGCCGTCGCCTCCAGTTCCCAAAGCGAGTTGCTGATCGATACGGAGGCCCATGACACGCGCTGGACCGCCGATAGGGGGCTAGATCGCGGATCAAGCACAGCGGCCCGTGTTGACGCCGATATCATCGATCCTTGGGGACAATGCGGCGGAGCGATTGCCGAGCGCGACCCCGCGTGTTCCGCTAGGGCAATGAACGTCGACTTTACATTCTCAAACGTCTTGGCGTTTGCCGCGCTGCTAATCTCCACGGGCTCTTTTGCCGTCTCTTGGATGAACCGGCGCGACGCAGCGCGGCTGACAAGGCCGCACCTCTGGCTGACGCTCGACAAGTTCGAGGACCACCCCGATTGGCGTTGGGTCTATGTCCATCTCGACAACAAGTCGACCGACTGGGTTCGGCTCGTTTCGGTCAGCCCTAAGCGCGGGACCAGGCTTCACTCGTTCCAGGGGTCGATCATTGGAGGTGAATTCTGGCAGTTCCCGGCCGGCGTGTCCGAGGACGGGTTTTGCAAGCTCCTAGACCTATCCGAGCAGGAAGCCGTCGCGGCGCCAGGCGCCGAAACCTCTGGTGAGTTTCTTGTCAAATCGGAGAATGGGAAGGTTCGGGTTAAACTGCGGATGCGGGTCTCGAATGAGAAGCCACGCATGAGGACAGTCGAACTCGAGGCCCACATGTGAGGGCTCCTGGTTCGAACCTCTGAAAGCGGCTTGCGGCGTAGCTGAAGTTGACCCGATCGCTACTAGGACGCCTCGTCCTTCTTCACGCCCCGCGCGACCTCGATCAACGCACCGTCGGGCAGCGGGCGCTGCAGCGCGCGCGCCTGCTCCCATGGCGCGGTCAGCCAGGTCTCGATCTCTTCCGGCTCGGTGAGGATCACCGGCATCGCCTTCGGATGGATCGCGCCGACCTCTCGGTTCGGCTCGGTGGTGAGGAAGGCGAAGAGGTCGGTCGTCTCCATCCCGGTCTTGATCTTGCGCACACCTGTCCATGCGGGCGTCCAGATCCCAGCGAAGAACGCCAGCGGCCGATCCGGCGCCAGGGCGAACCAGACGTCCTGCTTCGCGCCATGGTCGAACTCGCTGAAGCTGGTCAGCGGTACGACACATCGGTTCGCGACGCCGAGCCACGGCTTCCAATGAGCGCTCGCGGTATTGCGGACATTGGTAGTGCCGCCGTCGGGCTCCATCCGCAGCAACTCGTCGAAGTCGACCCGCTTGCCCTTCGCTTCGAGCTTGCCGGCCCTGACCTTTGCCTTCTCGAAAATTGCCCGTCTCGAGGACGGCATGCCCCAACGCACCATCGCAAGCTCGCGCACACCGTCCGACGCGTTGCGGACGATCGGCGCCGGATAGTCCGGGAAGATGCCGGGCAGCGGCGGCAGGTTGCCGGTCGTGTCTCGCATCGCTCGCGCCATGGCGACGATAGCGGCCTGGCCTTTTGTCAGGCTGTAGAGATTGCACATTTCCCGGCCCTGCTTGTTCTCATGAACGGATATCCCGATCCGTCGTCGTTCAAGGATCGGGTAATCTCGATCCGGCTAGAAAGGCAGCCGAACTTAGAGAGATATCGGGCCGCGCAGTGCAATAACGTTCAACGGCCTGGATTATGAAGGGATCATCCAGATGCGACAGTTTCGATGGGGAACTCTGTCGGAGCAGATCGACGAGCCAGCGACCGACGGCATCGTGTATCTCGATGGCCGACGTCCTATGGTGTTTCATCCACATCTCGCACGTGATGTAGTCCTGCAGAAAATCAGCTTTGCGCCCTTCTGCAGCCTGCGCTGGCATTGACAGCGCGGCTACCAAACCGGCCGCCAAGAACTTCGCCCCCATCGTCGCCCTCTCGATGACCGTCAATCGTCGCCACCCACGCGCCGGCGCCGTTCCTCGCGCTTCGGATCCGCCGGCAGCATGTCCGCCTTGCCGCCCTCGATCAAGATCAGGCCGTTCATGGACGGCGGCAGGTCCGGCGGACGCCCGGAATTGAGGTCAGGGATGTAGGCACCGCAGCGCATGCTGTATTTCTGCAGCTTCCGGAGCTCAGTGTGCGGGTTCCACGGGCACGCGACCATGAAGCTGTGGAGCACCATGCTAATGGGCACGCGGTGACCGTAGCGCGCTGCCAGAGCCGCTAACCGCACCTCGGCGTGGCGCGGGCAGACGTGGCAACGCAACCTGACGACGACCCATGGGTAGCGAACCAGCGGCGTGCCGAGGTCGGGAGGCTCGCTCACGGCTCATCGTCGACCGCCATGGGCCGCGCACCGTGAGAAAACAGGCCGCGGAGGTAGCCGCGCGAGACGGAGCGGTCGGCGTCGGCCATGAGTACCGTGAGATCGTGCAGCAGCGCCCGTATCGCCGACCGCTCGCTGCCATGCTCGGCAATCAGGTCGTCGATTTCGCACTCAATCTCGGTGGCCGGATCGGTATCTTCCTGCCGTTCTGCTGACATCGCTTGCGTCCTCGAAAGTGAGAACGTAATGAGAACATCAACGCAGGGGGAGTCAAGCCGTGGCCACCGTCGAAACGTTCTTCATCCAGCCCTTCAAGACACACAGGAAACGGCTCGTGCCGGGGCAGCGCGTTCTCGCCAAGACGAAGCAACACGCCTTGCGGGATGGCGAGCGCATCGGTCGAAACGCGGAGGGCTTGGCGGTGATCCACGTCAGCGCCGACGACGAGACGGGGGAGGTCAGCGCGCTTGAGGTGCTGGCGCGTCACGGGCTCATCCCGGAGGAGTTCGAGGAGCAGATCCGGGCTCTATGAGGTCGCGTAGATTTCCGAGTGCAATGCCGCGGTTGGGTTTCCGGATGAAATTTCATATATTTCTGACATTTTGAATACGTATATTGGTTGGTCTGGAAATATTAATCTGAGTTCGCTAAATTTATTCATCGAAATGGCGGGCATGTAAACAAATAGACCCAATATTTCGTAATCCCTCAAAATCAATTCATTATGAGACGATTTGAAAATTATGCTGTGTTCGACTGAGGCGATGGTCGGGTTCAATCCGTCTACAGCCAATCGCACCTGGCGCCCATTTTGATCTTCAAGATACGACCCGCAATCACGATGGAACGCGGCGTAGAGTGACGCTGGCGCTGACGGGCTCAACACCACCCCAACATCTCCCCAATAGGCATCAGCGGCATCGCTCGGCGAGACAGTTGAACATGAAACTCCGCCCATTGCACCGCCACTTATGACCTTCTCCAGGTTTTGGGGAAAGCCGGGATCCCACGAATTCGAGGACCCCTGAGGACCGGAAAAATGCACGATCAGGGCATTGTGCTTTCGCAAAAGAGCCCGGATCTCTTGCGAGCTCGGAATACGCGCGCGCTCGCGGCTACTTCGTACAATGCGTGTAGCCGCTATGAGCATCGCCGCGGCGAGGACACCAATCCCCAAGACTAACAACGGCTCTAACTCCGGCATCGGTTAAACCCGCTCGCATTAGAGGGCCAAGTATCACGATGCCGATGAGGGGCCGGGGGGGATTCGTCAACTTGTACATAGAGAACTGCCTGGCGGGCGAATTCCGGGGACGGCGACGCGGCGCGACGTTGCGGCGCTTTACAGGGACTTCCAGGCCGCTTCATCCTCTCGTGGAACGACGTGCCGCGGTGCGCGATCTGTTCGCCTGGGCGACGATCTGGAAGGTCGAGCTGAGCTATCGGGCGGGTGGGCAGGCGAAGCGGGTACGCGAGGTGGAGAGCGGGAGAGTAAGGTGAGCGTAAGCCTGTTTGGTCGCCTCAGTCAGATTACATGCCGCATTCTCGCCAACGATGGGCGGGGAGGGCGCCAGGTCGGCACCGGCTTCTTCTACAGCTTTGACAATGGCGGACAGCCAGCGATGATTCTCGTGACGAACCGCCACGTGCTCGAAGGAATGGCTGATGCTCAACTGGTTTTTTCACAGGCCGACGAGGGCGGACGGGCGCGGCCCAATGCTCATGAAATTCTTCGGGTCCTGAATCTACCCTCAATCGTAACGTATCATCCCGATCCACGGATTGATTTGGCGTGCTTTGGCGTTGGCGAGGTTTTTAGCATTTTTGCGCAGAAGGGGCTTAAGCACCTCATCACCGCGCTGGAAGAGAAGAACATCCCATCTGGTGACGCGAACTTATCCGCGGTCGAGGAAATTCTGATGGTGGGCTATCCGACCGGCCTTTTCGACAGCACGCACAATCGCCCCATCATTCGGCGGGGCATCACAGCGTCGGACTACAATTTGGACTATTGCGGGCGGCCTGAGTTTCTCATCGACGCGGCCTGCTTTCCGGGGTCCTCGGGCTCGCCTGTCGTGATAGCCAATGAAGGCGCCTATTCCCAGGGTGAGATACTCACCGTGGGCACAAGGTTCTATTTCCTCGGCGTCTTGTGGGGCGGGCCGCAATTCTCGGCGTCTGGTGCTATCGAGCCTGTACCGATCCCAACCGCCATAGGGGCGATCGCCAGAATGTCGATCCCCATGAACCTGGGTTTTTGTATCAAAGCGCGGGAAATTAACGCCTTGGTACAGGCGGCCATCGCCGGTCAAAAACCAACGGCCGCATAGGTCAGCCACCAATCCTCGATCTGTTGCCATTTGATCGTTCGGTCGTTGCTGGTAACTGAAACACATAAGCGTCTGAAATCGTAATCTCGATAGGATCGGGCATATTCAGCATGCTTGCGAGGTCAAGCCAACATCAACTCCGGCCCGCGAAACCCATCAGCTCCGACGTCAGCGCCATGATCTCCTCGATCTGCGGTGCGACAAGATCGAAGGGCACAGGTTCCCCACGCAGCTCAAACTCGGCCTGAACGTCGTCGACGGAATCATCGCGACGCGGGAAGGTCGACACCCAGGCGCTGTAGCCGGCCACGAAGAGCAGCGACAGGGCCTCCGCCGGTGTCGATCGGAAGCGGCGGCCGCGCGCGAGATAGGCCCGCTGGCGGTCGTTGGTCGCGATCATGGCCGGTCCTCTGCCTCGTTGGTCTGGCGCGCGGCCTCCTCCCAGTTGAGGATCTTGCGCATCTTCGAAGCCCAGGCCGTCGGGTTCTCGGGAAGCTCCTTGGAGAGGAGATGGCGGGCAACGGCCGGGTCGACCTGGCTGCGAGCCACCAGGTTGATGACCTCATTGTCGCGCCCCTGCAGCAGCGTGCCGAGGCCGACCTTGATGTTGCGGGCCGTGTTACCGCCACGGAAGCCGCCCTGGACCGTGCGCAGGCCCAGTTCGAGCACGCGCATCGCCGCCGCCATGTTGCTGGCCGTGGGCGAGCCGGAGGTGCCCTGGACGGTGGCGAGGAACTCCCGCGGCTCGAGCACGCGGCGGGCGCGCTGCAGCGCCTGCATGGCCGATGGATCGTCCTTCCACGCCGCGGCGATGACGCGATCGAGGTCCGGATCCTTCTCGAGCCCGACGAGCTTCGCATATGACGGCGGAAGCCCGCCATCGGTCGTCGCCTGGCGGTTGGTGTTGGTGACGCGATCGGCAAGATAATCGGCCAGCGCGCGGCGCAGGCTGTCGACGCCGCCCGGCACCTTCTCGATACGCGTCACGAGGTCGGCCATCTGCGCCGGCGGGTTGCGGCTCCCGATGATGGCCTGGACGCCCTTGCGGCCGCTGGCGCCCATCACGGTTGCGAGCGCGCTGTCCGCGATCTCGGCATCGGTCAGCTTCAGCCGGCCCTTCACGGCCTCGACGGCCTGCGTGAAGCCGTCCTCCAGAGCCTTGCCGGCGCGGGCGTTGGCGATCATGCCATCGAACTGGATTTTGCTCTCGGGAGCATGGGCCAGGACAGGGCCGTACTCGTCCATGAACCGCCCGAGGCGCTTCGGGTTGACCTTCCCGTTCTCGACGATCTTCTGCGCGGCGAGCCCGACGAGAAATTCGCGTCGCGCGTTGACGATGGCCAGCGGATCGGTGGCGGTCTCCATGACGCGGTTGAGCGACTGCATGCCATGGATGCCGCCCTGCGCCGGCGGCTTGATGAAGCGCCCGGCAGTCTGCTCCGGCGGCGTCAGCGTGCGGCCGGTGAGGTCGCCGCGCTCCTTGCGCATGTCGCGATACAGCTCGACGACCGGATCGCCGGGGCCGGGCGTGCGATAGCGCGCGTTGAACTCGTCGCCGAGTTCGAGCCCCTTGGCCAGCCGCTCGGCCTGCGGAGTTGCGCCGGTCTCGGCATAGCCGCGAATCTGCTGATTGAGCGCAGTGCGGAGACCGTCCACGGCTTCCTTCTGCTGGATCGCGGACGTGTTGCCGTTGCCGATCGCCTTCGCGTAGGTATCCGACAACTGCGACAGCACTGGCCGCAAGTCGTTGAGCTCGGCAAGGCTCATATCCGCGATACCTTGAGTTTCCGTGCGGGTAATCGGGGCGCCGTTGGCGTCAAGGATCGGGCTTTCGACACTGACTTCATGCGGGCGCCGGCTTGCCAGGTCCGACGCACCCGGTACGCGCTTGCGGAAGGCGTCGGGCAGATTCACGCCGGCCGCCAGCGCACGATCGGCCGCATCATAAATCGGCGTGGCGTCGAGCCGGACCTCATTGGTCGGGTCGATGGTCCGGCTGTCGAGCGCGTCGGCACGAGCGGCGCGCAAGTTCCGCATGTCGCCCGTGATGCCGGCATCGAGCGACTGGCTGGCCGTCGTCTGACGGGTCGCGGCGCCATCGGCTAGCGCACTGCCTTCGGCGACGCGCTGAGCGCTGACGCTGTCCCGCGAAGCCTGCGCCTTCACCAGATCGGCTTCGACGGGGCGGCGCATACCGGCCGCCACTTCGCCGGCCGCCTTGGGGAACTGGTTCGGGTCTGCGCCCTCCGGCCCCATGCCGCGGATTTCCTGGCCGGCATAGGTGTTGATGGCGCGATCGCGCTCGAAGATCGGTGTGGCCGCGGGCGTCGAGGTGTTGCGCACTCCGCGCTCGACCCGCGCCAGGCCGGCATTCTCCGAAATCTGGCCAGTCGTGGGGACCGGCGCGCCCATGGCGACGAACTCGTCGGCGTTGCGGACGATGGTGTCGGCGGCCTCGCGCGCGGCGACCGGCCCGCCGGCCTCCGTCTGCAAGAACTTCGCCGCGTCGCGCGAGGTCGCCTTGCTGACATAGGAGCCGTCGGCGTTGAAGGAGATGTCGCGATCGGGGCGCGCGGAGGTGGCCCAGGCATAGGTCGCCTTGGGACCAACGGTGAGCGCATCGCTCAGCGTGGCGCCGCCGACGCCACCAGCGAGGCCAGCGAGCAGCGACGTGATGGGGCCGCGGGAATCCTCGGGCAGCAGGGTGTCCGCGGCGGCGAGCCCCGTGCCCGTGCCAACGCCGGCCGCTGTGTCGCGCGCAATCGCCTTGCCTGCATGTTGGCCCTCGTAGGCATCCAGGAAGGCATCCGCCAGCCGGGGCTTGTCGGATGGTGTGCGGGCGGCTGCAAGACCGCGAAGGCCAAGGCCTTGCAACAAGCCCGCGAGGCCAAAGCGCGTAGCCTGGTAGGCGGTCTTGCCGCGCGCATCCATCTTTTCATAGTCGAGCGGCCTAGCGCCGGCCGCTGAGGCTACTTCGGACGCGCGGTTGGCGATCCAATCGCTTCCGCCGGTCGGCTCGGTGATGAAGGGCAGGGCGGCCTTGTCGGGCTTGCCTGTGATGGCACCCTTGATGAAGCCGGGCATGTTAAGAACGCCACGCGAGGCGTTGTTGAGGGCCGTCGCCAGATCGACGGGCAATCCGACGATGTCTGCCGCAGCGCGTGCGCCGCCCTGGATTGCGGCCTCTACGGGCGCGTAGCCGCGCTGATCGAGCGGGACGCTGGATTGCCGGCGTGGGCCATGGCCGAGCGCCTCATACTTGGCGTCCTCGTCGCGAGCTTCCGCGGCGCGTTGAGCGGAGACCTGCCAATAGGGATCGTTGGCGCGCTGCTGCGGCGTCGGGCGGGGCGCGTGGTTCGGCGGCTGGAACGGGGCAAGCGGCGGTGAGGGGCGCGGCGGCGCGGACAGGATCGCAGTGATCTCATCGTCCGTCGCGTCACCGGGCACTTGGATGCGCCGGCCCTCGAACTCGATCAGCCGATCGGTCCGCGGGGCTGCAGAAGCCGTGCCGCCTCGCGGTTTGTCATAGAATTTCTGGACGCCGTGATTCAGCGCTTCTTCGTCCGGCGCCACGAATATGGTCTTGGCGCCATCGGGACCAGTGACCTCGTACTTGCCCAATCGAGACTTCGAAGGAACACCGCCCTGCGCGGGGGCGCCTCCAAATAGCATCTCGCCAGCCTCCTGGAGGGCGGCGTCGTCACCGTCGTCGGCGCTGACATAATGGCGAGCCCCGTCGGGCCCGGTCAGTTCGTAGAGGCCCAGCTTGCGGGGCGGCTGGCCGGTCGGCGGGAAGGCCTGCGGCTGTGGAGAATTGGGGAGGGGCTGCGCCATGGGGATCGCCTGCCGTCAGAGCAACGCGCAGTCGCGCCAGAACTGGTCCGTCTGCTGTGGGGTCCAGCCGTAGGAAGCTGCAAGCGCGGCCGTCAGCGGGTGCGTGTGTTCGAAGCTCGTGGCGCCCCGCAGCAGCATCCGGGCGGCGAATTGCTCGTCTCCGGGCAGGTTAGCAACAAGGTCGAGCAGTGCCGCGGGCACGGTGCCCGGTCCAACCCACTCTTCCGCCTCTTCCTCTGTGATGTGGCCAGCCAACGCGAGCCCCTGCGCGAACTGACGAGGCGACAGGGGCAGGAGTGGCATTCCGGGCGCCGCAGGCGGATCGGTCACGACGACCTCGCCTCCGACGATCTTGCGACAGCCGGAGTGATTGATGAGGTCTTGCCATACTTCTTCCGACAGGGCGTGAGCCGCTTCAGGTACGGGCGTCAGATCGGACTCGAAGTACTGAAGCGGGAAACCCTCAGTGTCACAGATTACGAACTTCATGGGTCAATATCCTACCGCGAACCAAGCAATGGCTATGCCCGGCTGAAGACCAACAGTTCCGGCCGTCGAATACCGACCCCGCAAGACGAAGTTGGATGTCGTTAAGCCATCGCAGGTCACCGCATAAAGGACGGTTGAGGCCGGGAAGCCTTGAGGCGTTGCGACGACCTGTCGACCAGCGTTGGGGAAGGTGACGTTGAGGGGCACGGCAAAGTCAGCAGCGGCGTTGCTCGCTACTCCCCACTGGAGGATAATGTTAGGAGTCCCCGCCGCTCCGGGTAGGACCGCGTACCCATTGCTGCTGTTGCTGGCACTCGCGCCAAGCATCGCAATCAGGTTGGCCATCGTCAGATCCGCTGGATCACCGCCCACGACACTTCCCTTGATCGTGTTCGCCGCCATGTTGGCGAGCTTGGCGTTCGTGACGGCGTCGTCTACGAGCTTCGCCGTCGTGACGTTCGCATCGAGGATCTTCGCCGTGGTGACCGCATCCGCCGCGAGCTTCGTCGTCGTGACCGCGAGCGCGCCAAGTTTCGGCGTTGTGACGGCTCCGTCCTGCAGCGCGACCGTCCCAACGCTATCCGCGCCGATCGCCAGCGGCGTGAAGTCTGCAATCTGGTCCCAATAGGTCGCATTCGGCGGCTGGTTCGTGCCATCCGAGAGGTGCGACGACTTGGCTTTGTAGAAGACCGAGCCGACGGAAACGCCGTCGCTGATGAGGTAG
>DATDBB010000222.1:0-5272 GCA_036525085.1 Allobosea sp. | reverse complement strand
GAGCGTGGTGGCGCGGCTGGAGCCGGGTGCGACGCTGAGACTGCGCGCCGGCTCGGCCGGAGTCTGGTGCTATCTCGCCGTCGCGGGCGGGATCGACCTGCCGCCGGTGCTCGGCTCCAGCGCGACGCATACGCGCACCGGCATGGGCGGCGTCGGAGGGCGTATGCTGCGGGCGGGGGACCGGCTGCCGGCAAGCGGGGCCAGGGACGCGGAGATCGCGACGGGCCTCGTCGTCGCACCCCTGCTCGCGCGGCCGGCCGAGACGATCCGCGTGCTGCTCGGGCCGCAGCACGATTATTTCTCCGACGACCAGATCGCCGCATTTCTCGCCGGGCCCTGGCGGATATCGACCCGGGGCGACCGCATGGCCTGCTTCCTGGAGGGACCGACGCTGAGCCACAGGCTCGGCTTCAACATCCCATCCGACGGCGTCGCCATGGGGGCGATCCAGGTCCCGGGCGAAGGCCAGCCCATCGTGCTGATGGCCGATCGCCAGTCGACCGGCGGCTACCCCAAGATCGCCAACGTCATCGGCGCCGATCTCGGCCGCCTCGCCCAGGCGCGCCCAGGGACACCAATCGCCTTTCATACGGTGTCGCATGCCGAGGCGGTTGCAGCCCTGGCGGAAGAGCGCTCATTTCTTGCGGGGCCGATCACCATCGAGCCGCTGACGCGCAGCACCTTCAGCTCCGAGTTCCTGCTCGGCCTCACGCTGGTCGATGGCTGGATCGACGCCCACGGACAGGGCTGATCGTACGGCCGCGTGTCAGGCCGCCTCCTCGATGAAGGTCGCGACGAAGCGCACGAGCTCGCTCTGGCGGGCCGTGCCCGTCTTGGCGAAGAGACGCTGGAGATGCGTGCGGGCGGTGGTGCGGGCGATGCCGAGCTTCTTGGCCGCGACGACCGTGTCGAGCCCCTTCACGATCAGGCCGAGCATGCGTGCCTCGGTCGGCGTCAGCCCGCAGGCCTCGGCAACCTCGTCGACATTGCGGTCGATCATGCGCTGGGGGTCGTCGACCGTCAGCACGAACAGGTCCATGCCGGCCCCGCCGAGATGCACCGCATCGACCACGATCTGCCGGCCGCAGCGCGTCGACAGCGAAAGGCGGATCTCTTCCGGCGCCGCGCCGGCGCAGCGGCGCTTGAGCCAGGTCTGGAGACGGGCCGAGAAGAGCTTGTCGGCGCAGACCAGACGGCCGCCCGCGCCAAGTCCCTCGCGCGCCAGCGCCGCAGCGCCCTGGTTGCTGAAATGGATGCGCAGATCGGCATCGATGATGAAGAGAGGCTTGGCGCCGCGGCCCGCATCGTCCGAATCCGCGTCGGCGCCACGGGAGGGAGGAGCCGAATAGCCCGTCGGGGAGAGAAAGGAGAAGCTCATCGTCATGCGAGGAGATTCAACAAGCTGGAGCATCTTCGCTGTCCCTCAAGTAACAGTGCGCCGGACCCGGCCATGACAGGCTGAAGATTCTCCTGTCCCCCTTTCGTCGCGTCACGGCGACGACGGGTTCAATCGCAAGAACGGAGATTGTCGGCGAGCGAGCGTCGCGGCTCTGTGACCTTGATCACACCCGACACGGACCTGGAGCCTTTGCTTCACGCGAACCGGTATCCGCTTCGCTCGAAAATGCTCTCGCGTCAGATGCGCAGCGACAGCTTGTAAGTGTAGGCGTCGCCGCGAAACAGGCCTTCGACATATTCGAGCATCTCGCCGTCACGGCCGAAGCTGCGGCGCTTGATCAGGAGACAGGGCAAGGGCTCGGCGAAGCCGAAGATCGTGCATTCGTCCGACGTTGGCGCCGCAGCCTCAATGGTCTGCTCGCAGCATTCCAGCGGCGCGCCGAGCCGCGCCAGCTCGGCATAGACCGATCCCGTCAGATCGGCATGCTCCAGTTCCGGGGCGCGTTCGAGATCGTACCAGGCGACCTCGCGGGACATCGGCGTGCCGTCGCCGCTGCGCACACGGACGAGCTTGAGGAAGCGGGCAGTCGAGGAGCGGCCGAAGATCGATGCAATCGAGCGATCGGTTACGACCGCCCGCTCCAGGATGCGCGAGGTCGGCACCCGGCCGAGCTCCCGCATCTCTTCCGTGAAGCCCTTGAGCCGGTCCATGCCGGAATGCAGCCGCGAACCAGGCCCCTGCACGATCGAGCCGAGGCGCCCCTGCGCACTGAGCAATTTGCGCTCGCGCAATGCATTGTAGGATCGTTGCACGGTAGCACGGCTGATGCTCAGCCGCTCGGCGAGCTGGCGCTCGGCCGGCAGCGTCGTGCCCGGAGGCAAGGTTCCGTCGCCGATCAGCCGCGTCAGCTGATCTTCAAGCTGCTGGTATAGCGGCTTGGCGGTGTCGTCGCGCAGCTCCAGCAGGTCCTGGAACGGCGGCTTCGACGGAACAATCGATGAGGGCGTGGGTCTGGGCATGTGGGTACGCGGCAGCGGCAAACATGCCGGAGGAAGGCGAGAGGCGAAACGCGATGGCCGACGGGTCGATATTCGTTCTTGGCAGCTTCGTCGTGTCCTGCTCGGCAAAGGTCCAGCGCTTCCCCCGCCCCGGAGAGTCGCTCGCCGCCGATATTGTGACAATCGAGCCAGGAGGCAAGGGACTTAACCTCGCTATCGCAGCCAGGCGCCTCGGCGCGCAGGTCGACGGGCTGCTCGCGATCGGCGACGACATCGCCTCGGCCTTCGCTGCGCCGGCGCTCGAGAAGGCCGGACTGCCCGCGGCGATGCTGATCGCCCTCCCCGGCAAGACCGGCAGCGGCGTCGGCTTCACCGATGCGCAGGGCGAGACCTGCCTTGCCGTCGATGGCGGCGTCAATCGCGCCCTCTCGGCCGGACATGCGCGCGATGCCTCTGCGCGGATCGCGGCCGCGGCCATGGTGATGGCGCAGTTCGAGATCGGCGACGAACCCATCCGCGAGGCTTTCGCCCTGGCGCGGCAGAACGGCGTGCCGACGCTGCTCAACCCCTCGCCCTTCCGGCCGATCCCGCCGGGGGTCCTGGCCGACACCCAATTTCTGGTCCTAAACCAGACCGAGGCCGAGGCCCTCGCGGCGGAGATCTTGCCCGGTGCAAGCGAGCCTGCCGAACCCGCGCGCTTCATCGAGGAACTGGGTCCGGCGCTGCTGGCCCGCGGCCCGAAGCTCGTGGTGCTCACATTGGGAGCGGCCGGCGCGGTGGCGATCAGCAGCGAGGGCGCCATCGGGCAGCCGGCGCTGCCGGTCGAGGCGGTGGATGCGCTGGGCGCCGGCGACGCCTTCGCGGCGACGCTCGGCCTCGCCCTGGCGCGGGGCCGCGCAACCGCCAACGCGCTGCGCGAAGCCGCGGCGGCAGGCGCAATAGCGACTCGCCGACCGGGCGTGTTCGAGGCTCTCGGTACGCAGGCCGATATCGACCAGTTGCTCGGCACGCAACCGTGAAGACAGATCGCGTTTTATGGATCGTTTTTGGACTTTCCGGAAGCAACCCATGTTGCTACCCTTCCGCACCGTAAGCGTTCTGCGGGGGACACTGCGAGGATAAAGGACGATTATGCCGGCTCCGAGCGTCGACACCGTGATGTCTGCCGTGGATAGCCTGCTCGCGGGGGCGCTCGACGCCGAGCGGATGCCGTCGGCGGTCGACCAGTTGCGCCAGCTCTTCAACGGCTCGAAAGCCTGCCTCGCGCGTCTCGGTCCCGGCATGACGGCGGCCGATGCGATCAGCACCAACAGCGACGAGGCCATGCTGCGTCGCTGCTACGAAGATCTCGCGGATGATTTCGTGCGAATGGGCGAGACGCTGCGCGGCATCCCGATCGGCCTCGTCTATCGCGACAACGACGTCTTCGGTGAAGAGGCGCTTCGGTCCAGCCGGGCCTGGCGCGAATGGATGGCGCCGCAGGACATGTATGGCGGGATCGCCTGCCGGGTCGCCGAAGCCGGCCCTTCCTGCTGGTTCTTCGACGTGCAACGTGGACAGCATCAGGAGGCCTTCGATGCCAACGACACCGCCCTGCTCTTGCGGCTGTCGCCAACGCTGCGGCGCGTCGCGGAGTTGCAGCGCGAGGTCGGGCACCTGAAATTCCAACGCGACGAGGCCCGCGGAGCGCTCGACGCCCTGACCATGGCGATCGTGATCGTCGACCGCGACCTGCTTGTCTCCTATGCGAACGAGGGCGCCGACGAGATTCTTACCGACGCCGACAGCTCCGTCGGCCTCCGCCAGGGCCGCCTGTTCGCGCGCCAGTCCAGCGACCAGCGTCAGCTCAGGCAGTTGGTGGAAACGGCGCTGCGCAGCGCTGCCGACCCGCTGGCGGAACATCGCAGCAGCCTGATCATCCAGGGCGGCGGGGACGGCTCCCGCGCGCTCTCGGCCTGCGTCGTGCCGACCGCGCCCTCGCAGAGCCGCGCGGGCGGGCCACCCAAGGTGATGATCGCCCTGCGTCCCCTCGGCATGACGACCGATCTGGTGACCTGCAGCCGCCAGCTCTTCAACCTGACCGAGAGCGAGGCCCGCTTCGCCTCGGCGCTCGCCAGCGGCCTGTCGCTGACGCAAGCTGCGGCGGCGCAGGGCGTGCGGATCTCGACGGCGCGGACCCATCTCGCCCGCATCTTCCAGAAGACCGAGACGCGGCAGCAGAGCCAGCTCGTGTCCCTGCTGCGCGGCGCCGTGCTGCCGCTGCGCCCGCGCCCCTGAGAACAGCGGCGCGACATCCGGCCGGCCAAAGTCGGCAGCCGGCGAAGGACAGCCGACGCTTGCGACCATCGACCTACCCCCCCGGAGCCGATCGCTCCCAATCTAGCGCCGCGCCCGCCACGCCTTCGTCATCCAAATGACGGAGACGCCTCTTTTCGGGTCGGGCGATGGCGGCGGGGCGTTCAGGGGATGAGCCGCGACGCATCGCAATCTTGCTCAAACCATCTCATTCGCCACCGCGCCCCATGGAAAGGCTGACCGAAGGCGCCACGAAACGTCACAACCGAACGCCCCCGTTTCACTCGGCCCTGGAATTATGGTTGACTAGGAAACTTCCTTGAAGTAGTTTCCTAGTCAACGAAGAGCGCCCCATGACATCTGCCTCGGAACTGACCGATCACACCGGGTACTGGATGCGGATGGTGTCAAACGCCGTGTCGCAGGAGTTCGCGCGCAAGGTCGCGGGTGAAGACGTCACCGTCGCGGAGTGGGCGTTCATGCGGGCGCTCTTCGATTTGGAGCCGACACCTCCGTCAGCCCTGGCCGAGAGGATGGGGATGACGAAGGGGGCTATCAGCAAACTGGCGGAAAGGCTGGT
>DATDBB010000221.1:0-4207 GCA_036525085.1 Allobosea sp. | reverse complement strand
AGCAGGCGCGTGCGCTCCAGCCGCAGGGAGATGACGGCGTCGAGAATCTCGTCCTTCGCCTTGAAATGGTAGTAGAAATTGCCGCGCGAGAGCCCGGTGGCCGCCGCGATGTCGGCGAAGGCGGTCGCCTCGAAGCCCTGCTCGTAGAACAGCCTGTCGGCGGCTTCGACAATGTGCTGGCGCGTGGCGGCTGCGGCCATCGCTGCTTCCTTCCGATCGCCGTCCCGATGGTCAGGCAACATCTAGGTCATTCGTCCTAATTCTCTTAGGACGAATGACCTAATCGCGTCAAGCGCAGGCGGACGGACAACGAAAAACGCCGCCGGCGAGCCGGCGGCGTGACGTCATATCGGTTGGTCTCAGTCGGAAAAGGCTGCCCTGCCGTTGCAGGTCAAGCCGCCTTCTGCGAGCCGAAGGTCGGGTCGAGCTCGCCCTTGGCGTAGCGCTTGGCCATTTCGGCCGTGGTCGCGACGCGCTTGATCTTCGAGGCCTGGCCGGCGGTGTTGAACTCCTGCAGGCGCAGCGTGCAGAGCTTGGTCATCGCTTCCATGGCGGGCTTCAGGTACTTGCGCGGATCGAACTCGCCGGGGTGCTCCGACAGGATCTTGCGGATCTGGCCGGTCATCGCCATGCGGTTGTCGGTGTCGATGTTGATCTTGCGGACGCCGTGCTTGATGCCGCGCTGGATCTCCTCGACCGGCACTCCCCAGGTCTGGGGCATCTTGCCGCCATACTGGTTGATGATGTCCTGGAGGTCCTGCGGCACGCTCGACGAGCCGTGCATGACGAGGTGCATGTTCGGCAGCTTGGCGTGGATCTCCTCGATGACATGCATCGCCAGGATCGCGCCGTCGGGCTTGCGGGTAAATTTGTAGGCGCCGTGCGAGGTGCCCATGGCGATGGCGAGCGCATCGACCTTGGTCTCGGCGACGAACTTCACCGCTTCCTCGGGGTTGGTCAGGAGCTGGTCGTGGGAGAGCTTGCCCTCGAAGCCGTGGCCGTCCTCCTTCTCGCCCTCGCCGGATTCCAGCGAGCCGAGCACGCCGAGTTCGCCCTCGACCGAGATGCCGCCGAGATGGGCCATCTCCGTCACCGTCCTGGTCACGCCGACATTGTAGTCCCAGTCGCCCGGGGTCTTGCCGTCGGCCTTGAGCGAGCCGTCCATCATCACCGAGGTGAAGCCGGCCTGGATCGCGGTCATGCAGGTCGCCGGCTCATTGCCGTGGTCGAGATGCACGCAGACGGGGATGTGCGGATAGATCTCGGTGACGGCGTCCATCATGTGCTTGAGCATGATGTCGTTGGCGTAGGAACGGGCGCCGCGCGAGGCCTGGATGATGACGGGCGCGTCGGTCGCATCCGCCGCCGCCATGATGGCCAGAGCCTGCTCCATGTTGTTGATGTTGAAGGCGGGCACGCCGTAGTCGTTCTCGGCGGCGTGATCGAGCAACTGGCGGAGCGTAATACGGGCCACGATGGAACTCCCCTTGAAGGCAAATGGGTATGGGGAGCGTTTAAAAGCGAACTGCGACAAAGGTAAAGCGAAAGCGGGAAAGGCGCTTAAGATCAGCGGCCGCGCGCTTCGAGAATGGCCGAACCGTCAGCGCTTGCATCTACCCAGCAGGGCATCGAAGCGATCCGAGAAGCGCACCATACGATCGATCTCTGCCGCCTTCGCTACCAGTTCGACCTGGGTCTCGCGCATCAAGGTGGCCCACATCTCGCGTCGGCGAATGGTCGCCGCTCGGGCCGCTTCCGGGGAAAGGCTCTGCATGCGTGCCTGAGCGGAACGCCGGGTGGCGGCGACTTCCTGTCGGACAGCGCGCCGAAGGCGCTCATCATCCGTGTCGCGAGGCGAACTCATGAGATCGATCGTAACATCGGCGAGAGCCGGCGCAACGGGCCATCGTCTAAGACCACATCGCTGCCCGCTGTTCGTCATTGCGAGGAGCGTAGCGACGAAGCAATCCAGGGGCGGCAGCGCACTACGATACTGGATTGCTTCGCTTAGCTCGCAATGACGTTCTGCTTCACGCCTTCCGCAGCGCCTCGACGCCCGGCAGCGGCTTGCCTTCCATCCATTCGAGGAAGGCGCCGCCGGCGGTCGAGACGTAAGTGAGGTCTTCCGCGACGCCGGCATGGTTCATCGCGGCGACCGTATCGCCGCCGCCCGCGACCGCGACCAGCTTGCCGTCCTTGACGCGCTTTGCGGCTGCCTTCGCAACGGTCACCGTCGCGGTGTCGAAGGGCGGCAATTCGAAGGCCCCGAACGGCCCGTTCCAGACCAGCGTCTTGACGTTGTCGAGCTTGAGCACGACCTCGGCGACGCTGAGCGGGCCGGCGTCGAGGATCATCTCGTCGGCCGCGACCTCGCCGACCTGGACGACGCGATGGCCGGGATGGGCCTTGAACTCGCGGGCGACCAGCGCATCGACCGGCAGCATGATCTCGCAGCCGGCGGCCTTGGCCTTCTCCTCGATCTCGCGGGCGGTGGCGGCGAGATCATGCTCGCAGAGCGACTTGCCGACATCGACACCGCGTGCGGCGAGGAAGGTGTTGGCCATGCCGCCGCCGATGACGAGGACATCGACCTTCTTCACGAGGTTGCCGAGCAGATCGAGCTTGGTCGAGACTTTTGCGCCGCCGACGATCGCCATCACCGGGCGGGCGGGATTGTCGAGGCCGGCCGACAGGGCTTCCAGCTCCGCCTGCATGGTGCGACCGGCATAGGCCGGCAGGACATGGGCAAGGCCTTCGGTCGAGGCATGGGCGCGATGCGCGGCCGAGAAGGCGTCGTTGACGAAGAGGTCGCCATTGGCGGCGAGCGCCTTGACGAACTCCGGATCGTTCTTTTCGTCGCCGGCGTGGAAGCGGGTGTTCTCGAGCAGCAGCACCTCGCCGTTCTTCGCGGCGGCGACGGCCTTGGCGACATCTTCGCCGATGCAGTCGGCGACGAAGGTGACAGGGCTCCCGAGCGCATGGGCGAGGGCCGGCACGACCTGCTTCAGGCTGTTCTTGTCGTCACGGCCCTTGGGCCGGCCGAAATGGGCGAGCAGGACGACCTTGGCGCCCTTGGCCGACATCTCGCGGATCGTGGGCAGGATGCGCTCGATGCGGGTCGCGTCGCTAACCTTGCCGTCCTCCATCGGGACGTTGAGGTCGACGCGGACGAGGGCGCGCTTGCCGGCGAGATCGGCGTCGTCGAGCGTCTTGAACGCGGTCACGGCAGCAGCTTCGGCATCAGGCCCGGCACGCCGAAGCGCAGCACGAGGATGGTCAGGACGACTGTGAGGACGGCAGTGACGATCGCCGTGGTGAACAGCGTGGCGGCGCGCGGCGTCGCATCGACGCGATCACGTAGGGCTGCGACCTCGCCGCGGATCGCGGCGAAGTCCATGGTGCCGGCGGCGGCGTCGACCTTGTGGGCGCTGCGCTCCAGCGAGGCCTCGGCGCGGGTCAGCACGGCCTCGTAGCGGGCGAACTTCTCCTCGATCCGCGCGGCCTTCTCCTCGATGCGGGAGAGCTGGTCGAGCTGGCGCGGCTCGGTGAAGGGCGCGGCCTCGGTCGCGGGAGCGGCGCTGCCGACGACATAGGGTGTGCCATAGGCCGGTGCGGGGGTGGCGGTCGTCGGCATGGAAACCTCGGCTTGCGACGCGACGGTCGGCTCGATCTTGGCCATGGTCGTTCCGTTCGGTTCGAGAAGGGCGATTCGATAAAGGACCGAGGCCGCGCCAAGGCGGCGCGGCCTCGAGAAGCATCAGGTCAGAGCAGCTTGCCCATTGCGACGGCGGTGTCGCTCATGCGGTTCGAGAAGCCCCACTCGTTGTCGTACCAGGCGACGACGCTGACGAACTTGTCGTCCATGACCTTGGTCTGGTCGAGCGCGAAGGTCGAGGAAGCCGGGTCGTGGTTGAAGTCGACCGAGACGTTGGGCTGGTCGGTGACGGCCAGGATGCCCTTCAGCGGACCGCGCCTGCTGGCCTTGAGGATCGCGTCGTTGATCTTCTCGACCGTGGTCTTGCGCTTGGCGAGGAACTTGAAGTCGACCATCGAGACGTTGGGGGTGGGCACGCGCACCGAGGAGCCGTCGAGACGGCCCTTGAGCTCGGGGATGACGAGGCCGATCGCCTTGGCGGCGCCGGTCGAGGTCGGGATCATCGAAAGCGCGGCGGCGCGGCCGCGGTAGAGATCCTTGTGCATCGTGTCC
>DATDBB010000220.1:0-18600 GCA_036525085.1 Allobosea sp. | reverse complement strand
GGCCGCGGGTCTCTACATGATCTGCTCGCTGTCGAAGCACAAGGCGGAGCGCGCCGGCTATGCCGATGCGATGATGCTCGACTGGGAAGGCAATGTCGCCGAATGCACCGGCGCCAACATCTTCTTCATCAAGGACGGCGTCATCCACACCCCGCTCGCCGACCGCTTCCTGAACGGCATCACCCGCCAGTCGGTGATCGAGCTGTGCAAGCAGCGCGGTTTCGAGGTGATCGAGCGCCGGATCCGTCCGGAGGAGCTGGAAGGCTTCAGCGAATGCTTCATCACCGGCTCGGCCGCCGAGGTGACGCTGGTCTCCGAGATCGGCCCCTACAACTTCATCACCGGCAATATGGGCCGGGTGGTGATGGAGGACTACTCCGACGCGGTCAGGCCGAAGTCGAAGGCGGCCTGATCGTCTCGACTGAGCGCCGTCATCCCGGACGCAGCGAAGCGGAGCTCCGGGATCCATCGTAGGGAACTGCGCCCTCTGATGGATCCCGGATCGGCGCCGCTTTCGCGGCTTGTCCGGGATGACGGCGCGGTTGTCTCGGTCTATTTCGCCACCTTCACCTCGCTGCGGAAGAGCGTGATCCAGTCGTCGCTGGTCAGCCCCTTGCACTCGTCCATGGCCTGGAATGCGGTGAGGACGAAGCCCGCGCCGGTCCAGGCATAGTTGCCGAGCGCGCCGCAATCGCCGATGCCGCGGCCCTTGTTGTAGAAGCTGACCTGGCCGCTGGCCGAATCGAATTCGGCGTTGACGAGCATGTTGTCCTTGCCGCCATCCAGTTGCGGGAAGGTGGCCTTGCGCGCCTTGGCGACGTCCGTTCCCGGCACGATCCAGAAGCCGGTCGAGAGATTATAGGCCCCGCGCGAGCAGAGCAGGCCGACCAGACGGGCGCCACCATCGAGCGGCCAGGCATTCTCGACATCCACGAGATCGGCGGGGCTCTCCTCGCAAAGATCGGGGTCGAGCTTCTTGAGCTGCTTGCGCAATGCCATGGTCAGCGCCTTTGCCGCCTTGGCGGGAATCGCAGGCAGAGCCGATCCCTTCGCCGTGACGACGGGCAGCGGCGGCGCGGCCGGGACGGCCGTGCCCGGACCTTTCCGGATCAGCGCCGAGGTGGTGTTGAGCCTGCCCTGCTGCTCGTCGATCCAGAGCATCGCGGCGACGGAGCCGGCCAGCGACACGTCGTAGAGCTTGCCCGCAAGGAATACGGTCAGCTTCGTCGCCTTGCGCGCGGCCGTGATGAGCGCTTCGGCCTCCGCGGCAGGGATCGCGATGGTCGCTCCCTCCTCGTCGACGAGCGTCGCCGGCAGCGCCCTCTTCGCTGCGGGGAAGGGCACTCCATCCAGTGCGAGCTCAGCTGATTGTGGCGCGGTGAGGCCCTCGGCCCTGACGCGCAGCGTCATCCTGACCTGGCCCGCAGCGCCACCAGGCCGCTCGAGCTTCAGGAATGCGACATCCGGGTCGCTCTCGGAGGGTAGGGACAGGGCGGTGCAACTGAGGAGATTGTCGCAACCGGCCACCCAGTCGCGGAAGGTCTTGCTGGCGGGGGCGGCGAAGGCTGCGTCCGCCAGGCACAGCGCCAGCACGGGAGCGAGACCGGCCGAGAGAAAAGGTCGCATCGACGTTACTCCCACCGGCCAGCCGCCGCGTCGTCGCTCGCCTTCGCCTCGACCCAGCCGCCGACGCTGCCGTCGGCGAGATGCTCGCGCTTCCAGAAGGGCGCGCGGGTCTTGAGGTAGTCCATCATGAAATCGGCGGCCTCGAAGGCGGCGCCGCGGTGGGCGGATGTCGCGATGACCAGAACGATCTGCTCGCCGGGCCTGACGAGCCCGTAGCGATGGATCGCGAGAAGCCCCATCAGGGGCCAACGGGTGGCGGCCTCGGCAGCGACGCGAGCGATCTCCGCCTCGGCCATCCCCGGATAATGTTCCAGTTCGAGCGCTGCCAGCGCCCCGCCCTCGTCGCGGCACAGCCCGGTGAAGCTGACCACGGCGCCGATGTCGCGGCGGCCGGCCGATAGCGTGGCAAGCTCGGCGGCGAGGTCGAAATCCTCGCGCTGGATGCGGATGGTTGGGGTGGTCATTTCTGTTCCCACCGCGCCGTCATCCCGGGCGACCGCAGGGAGACCCGGGATCCATTCCAGAGCCTATACGGGTATCGCTCCGGAATGGATCCCGGATCTCCGCTTCGCTGCGTCCGGGATGACCCGCGTTGTTGGACGAGGGCCATCGCCCACCTACCCGCCGGTCATGGGCGGGAAGAAGGCGATCTCGCTCGCGCCTTCGAGGCTCGCGCCCGGTTTGACATGGGTCTGGTTGATGGCGGCGCGGACCAGCGTCTCGTCGGCGAAGGCGGCGGCATAGCCTTCGTCGCGGCCCTTCAGCCAGCGCACGAGATCGAGCACGGTCTGCGCGCCTTCGGGCAGGGCGACCTGCTCCTCGGCGAGGCCGACGCGCTCACGCACCCAGGCGAAATAGACCAGCCTGAGGGTCCGTGCGGCTGTAGCCTGCGTCTGCGTCGCAAGAGCCTGCGTCATGGTTCGCGCATGTCCTCATCGACCATGTGGCGGATGCCGGCGTTGAAATAGTCCCAGCCCGTATAGATGGTCAGGGCGGCAGCGACCCACAACATCACGATGCCGATCTGGGTGTTGTGCGGCAGCACCTTGTCGCCGGCGGGGCCGGCGACTAGGAAACCCAGTGCGAGAAGCTGCGCCGTCGTCTTCCATTTCGCGATCCGGCTGACCGGCACGCTGACCTTCAGCTCCGCCAGGAACTCGCGCAGGCCGGAGACCAGGATTTCGCGGCAGAGGATGACGATGGCAGCCCAGAGCGACCAGCCATGGATGGTGCCGTCGGCCACCAGCATCAGCAGCAGCGCGCAGACCAGGAGCTTGTCGGCGATCGGATCGAGCATGCGGCCAATCGCCGATTGCTGGCTCCAGGCCCGCGCGATGTAACCGTCGAGATAGTCCGTTACGGCCGCCAGCGTGTAGATTCCGAGCGCCAGCCAGCGCATCCAGTCGTCGCGTGGCCAGAACAAAATCGCCACCAACGCCGGAATCGCCAGGATCCGGCCGTAGGTGAGGAGGTTCGGCAGGGACCAGGGTCCGCGCCGCCTGATGGCGTCTGGAAGAATCGTCACGGGAAGCACCAAAGCAGCCGGCCGGTGACAGCGTCAACACGCAAAGCAGAGATCACGGGCATGCGCGGCGCAAAGCCGCGACGGCATTCGGGCGAGCGCAGCTATGGTTTGGCGATATTCGCCCTGGCCGCCTTACGCGTCATGGAAATAATCATGCACCGCCTTGGCCGTGGCGGCATTGACGCCGGGCGTGCGCATGAGGTCGTCGAGCTTGGCGCGCTTGATCGCCTTGACCGTGCCGAAATGCAGCAGCAGCGCCCGCTTGCGCGAGGGGCCGATGCCGGGGATCTCGTCGAGCGGGTTCTTCATCGTGTCCTTCTTGCGCCGGGCGCGGTGCGTGCCGATGGCGAAGCGGTGGGCCTCGTCGCGCAGGCGCTGGACGAAGTAGAGCGCCGGATCGCGCGGCGGCAGCTTGAAGGGCTCGCGGCCCGCCATGTGGAAGGTTTCGCGCATGGCGTTGCGGTCTTCGCCCTTGGCGATGGCGACGAGCGGGATATCGCCGGCGCCGAGCTCGGCCATGATCCGGCGGGCCGCCTCGAACTGTCCCTTGCCGCCATCGACGATGACGAGATCAGGCCGCGAGGGAAAGGCGTCGTCGTCTTCCGGCAAGGGCGCTGCCGTCGGTGAGTCAGGCTCTGCCCCTCCCCCTTGTGGGGAGGGGAAGGGGTGGGGGGCGTCCGGCTTGGTGAGCGGGTCGAGGACGGGGTCGACGGCAGGGGCGGGCGCGGCTTCCGAGGCGATTTCGTGCTCCGGCTTTTCGCCCCCCACCTCCAACTCCTCCCCACCAGGGGGAGGAGAGCCGGTCGCGGTTCCCGCCTCCTTCGCCAGCCTTGCAAACCGGCGCTGCAGCACCTCGCGCATCATGCCGAAATCATCGCCGGCAATCGTGTCGGCCGAGATGTTGAAGGTGCGGTAATGGCTCTTCATGAAGCCGTCCCGGCCGGCGACGACCATGCCGCCGACGGCGTTGGTGCCCATGATGTGGGAGTTGTCGTAGACCTCGACCCGGCGCGGCGCCTTCGCCAGGCCGAAGGCGGCGCCGAGCGCCGCCAGCAGCGAACTCTGCCCGGCATTGTCGGCGAGCTTGCGCGAGAGGGCCTCGCGGGCGTTCTTGCGGGCGTGCTCGACGAGATCGACCCGCTCGCCGCGCTTGGGGTTGGCGACCTCGACCTTGCGGCCGGCGCGCGCCGACAGCGCCTGCGCGATCAGTTCGATCTCCTCGACAGGGTGCGAGAGCAGCACGAGGCGCGGCGGCGGCTTGTCGTCGTAGAACTGCGTGACCACCGAGGCCAGCACCTCGGCCGGGGTCAGGCTGCGGTCCGCGCGGGGAAAGAGCGCGCGGTTGCCCCAGTTCTGCTTGTTGCGGAAGAAGAAGATCTCGACGCAGAACTGCCCAGCCTGCTCGTCGATGGCGAAGACATCCGCCTCCTCGACGCCTTGCGTGTTGATGTCCTGTCCGGCCTGCACGGCCGAGAGCGCCGCCAGCCGGTCGCGATAGCGCGCAGCCTTCTCGAATTCGAGGTTCTCGGCCGCATCCTGCATGCGGGCCGAGAGCAGTTGCTTCACGCTCGACGACCGCCCTGACAGGAAGTCGTGGGCCTGGCCGGCGAGCGCCTGATAGTCGGGGATCGAAATCTCGCCGGTGCAGGGGCCGGCGCAGCGCTTGATCTGGAAGAGCAGGCAGGGGCGCGTGCGGTTTTCGTAGAAGCTATCGGTGCAGGAGCGCAGCAGGAAAGCCTTCTGCAGCGCGTCGATGGTGCGCTCCACCGCCCAGACCGAGGCGAAGGGGCCGAAATAGTCGCCCTTGCGCTGGCGCGAGCCTCTGTGCTTCGCGATCTGCGGCGCCTCGTGGTCGCCGGTCAGCAGGATGTAAGGGAAACTCTTGTCGTCGCGCAGCAGCACGTTGTAGCGCGGCCTGAGCTGCTTGATCAGGTTGGATTCGAGCAGCAGCGCCTCGGTCTCGGTGCCGGTGGTGACGAATTCCATGTTCGCCGTCTCGGCGATCATGCGGGCGACGGCGTTGGTGTGCGCCATGCCGCGGGCATAGGCGGTGACGCGGTTCTTCAGGCTCTTGGCCTTGCCGACATAGAGAACCTCGCCGGCGCGATCGAACATGCGGTAGACGCCGGGCTTGTTCGGCAGGTGCTTCGCGAAACCGGCGATGACCTCGATGCCGTGCTTCAGCGCGCCGGGCGCGGCTTCCGCGAGGACAAGTGTGGGTTCGGCGGGAAGCGGGGCCTCCTCGTCCTCGATCTCGTTCTCTGGCAGATCGTCCTGGCGTTCGCGATTCATGGCTTGCATGTAGGACGCCGGAACAGCTTCGTCATGTCAGGAATGTAAGAAGCGAGGTGAGACGCCATTCACTCCGATCCGTTCCCCTAAGGACATCCCGTGTCTGATATCGCGCAGCCTCTTCCCGGCCGCATCATCCTGCTCAACGGCGCGTCGAGCAGCGGCAAGTCCTCACTGGCCCGTGCCATCCAAAGCCGGATCGATACGCCGTTCTGGCATATCTCGATCGATCATCTGCGTGACTCCGGCGTGTTGCCCACGACTCGGATCAGGAGCGGTGAGTTCGACTGGCGGATGATGCGGGAGGCCTTCTTTCTCGGATTCGAACGTTCGCTGCTCGCCTATGTCGAGGCCGGCAACGACCTCATCGTCGAACACATTATGGAGAGTGCGCGCTGGTTACTGCGCCTCGCAGAGACCCTTTCGGGCCATGACGTGTTCTTCGTCGGCGTTCATTGCGATCTCGCCGAGCTCGAGCGGCGGGAGGGATTGCGGGGCGACCGGCCTCTCGGCGACGCCCGGCGCGACTACCATCGCATTCATTCCTATTGCCTCTACGATGTCGAGGTGGATGGAATGCACCATGCCGACATCAATGCCGATGCCGTGATCTCGGCGTGGAAAGTGCGGTCCACACGATCCGCGTTCCGGGAACTCGTCCCCATCTTGAGAACCGCGCTCGCGTCTTCTTGAGAACGGCGCCAGTTAGCGGCGCTTTGCCATTTCACTTGACCTCGCGGCTTTGGCGTCGCCATTTCGCGGCGCCCGCCACCGGACCCTGCCCATGCCAACCTTCGCCATCGCCTTCCCGATGATCGATCCGGTCGCGCTGCAGCTCGGGCCGCTCACGGTCAAATGGTATGGGCTCGCCTATGTCGTCGGCCTGCTCGGCGGCTGGTGGTATGCGCGCCGGCTGGTCTCGGCCGAAGGCCTCTGGGGCGGTCGCGCCCGGCCCAAGCCGGAAGAACTCGACGACATGCTGCTGTTCGTGGCGCTCGGCGTCGTATTGGGCGGCCGTCTTGGCTTCGTGCTGTTCTATGATCTGCCGCGCTATCTTGAGCGGCCGCAGGACATCGTAGCGATCTGGCAGGGCGGGATGTCCTTCCATGGCGGGCTGATCGGCGCGGCGACGGGCCTCTGGCTGTTCGCCAGGCGGCGCGGCTATCCGGCGCTTTCGGTCTTCGACCTCGCCGCCGCCGTGGTGCCGATCGGGCTGTTCCTCGGCCGTATCGCCAATTTCATCAATGCCGAACTCTGGGGCCGGCCGGCGCCGGATGTGACCTGGGCCATGGTCTTCCCGAATGCCGGGCCGCTGCCGCGCCATCCGAGCCAGCTCTACGAGGCGCTGGGCGAAGGCATCCTGCTGTTCGTCCTGCTGGCGCTGCTGGTGCGCGCGGGCGGGTTCCGCAAGCCGGGACTGGTCGCGGGCGTGTTCGGCATGGGTTATGCGGTGGCGCGCATCGTCTGCGAGTTCTTCCGCGAGCCCGATCCGCAACTCGGCTTCCTGTTCGGCAGTTCGGTCGATGCGTTGTCGGGCGGCATCACCATGGGCATGCTGCTGTCGCTGCCGCTCTTTGCCGCCGGTCTCTTCCTGGCGCTGCGGGCGAGGAGACCTGCCGCGTGAGCGGGTTGAAGGCGGAACTGATCCGCCTGATCGCCGATGAGGGGCCGATGCCGGTCTCGCGCTACATGGCGCTCTGCCTCGGCCATCCGCGCCACGGCTACTACATGACGCGCGATCCCTTCGGGGCTGCGGGGGACTTCACCACCGCGCCCGAGATCAGCCAGATGTTCGGCGAGATGCTCGGGCTCTGGGCCGCGCATCTCTGGCAGGCGATGGGCGCTCCGGCGCGTTTCTCGCTGGTCGAAATCGGCCCGGGGCGCGGCACGCTGATGGCCGACATGCTGCGAGCGACGCGGATCGTACCGGGTTTCCAAGCGGCGGGGTCGGTGCATCTGGTCGAGACCAGCCCGGCGCTTCGCGAGATCCAGGCGGCGACGCTCGCCGGCAAGGCCGTGCCTGTCTGGCACGACAGGGTCGAGACCGCGCTGGACGGTCCCGTCATCGTCGTCGCCAATGAATTGCTGGATGCGCTGCCGCTCGACCAGTTTGTGATGACGAAGCACGGCTGGCGCGAGCGGCTGGTCGGGCTCGATGGCGATGGGAAGCTGGCGTTCGGCCTTGGTGAAGTCCTTGGCGGCGAGACGCTTTCCGGCGATGTCTTCCCGGCGACGACAGGGCAGGAGGGCGCCGTTCTGGAGCAGCCTACGGCGGCGCTTCGCCTCGTCTCGGACGTCGCGGGCCATGTCGCGCGCTACGGAGGCGGGGCTCTGTTCATCGACTACGGCTCGATGCAGTCCGGCTTCGGCGATACGCTGCAGGCGATGCGGCGGCACTACTTCGTCGATCCGCTGGCAGAGCCCGGTGAGGCGGATTTGACGGTGCATGTCGATTTCGCGCGTATGGCGCAGGCGGCCTTGCGCAGCGAGGCGGCCGTGCATGGGCCGGTCCGCCAGGGTGATTTCCTGCTGGCGCTGGGGCTGGCCGAACGGGCGCAGGCGCTGTGCGGCAGGGCGAGACCGGAGCAGGTCCAGGCGATCGGGGCCGCCCTCGACCGCCTGACCGAGCGCGGCGAAACCGGCATGGGCGATTTGTTCAAGGTTCTGGCGCTATCGCATGCGGACCTGCCGCCGCTGCCCGGATTCGACCTTCATCGGCTGCCAGAGCAGGGCTGATATCGCTCCCGCTGCCCGAATGGACGACACGATGTTGATCACCTCTCCCGACCTCGCCGCCGAGCCCGGCATCCGCCATGCGTTCTTCACGCGCGAGGGCGGGGTCTCGACCGGCATCTACGCCTCGCTCAATGGCGGCCTCGGCTCGGCGGATGCTCCCGAGGCGATCGCGGAGAACCGCAAGTGCATGGCGGCTCACATGGCTGTCGAACCGACGCATCTGGTCAGCCTCTACCAGGTCCATTCGGCGGATGTCGAAGTCGTGACCGGCCCGTGGCCGGGCGAGCGGCCGAAGGCGGATGCTATGGTCAGCACCGCGCATGGCGTCGCGCTCTGTGCCTCCAGCGCCGATTGCGGGCCGATCCTGTTCGCCGACAGCGAGGCGCGCGTGATCGGGGCTGCGCATTCCGGCTGGAAGGGCGCTTTCACCGGCATCGTCGCCGCGACCGTCACTGCGATGGAGAAGCTCGGCGCGCGGCGCGAGCGCATCCTTGCCGTGCTCGGGCCGACGATCAGCGCCAAGGCCTATGAGGTCGGACCCGAATTCATCGAGCGCTTCAAGGCCGAGAACGCGACCTATGCGCGCTTCTTCACGGCCTCCGAGCGCCCGGCCCATGCCATGTTCGACCTGCCGGCCTTCATCGCGCTACGGGCGCAGGAGGCGGGAATCGGCCGCTTCGTCGATCTTGCGCTCTGCACCTATGGCGACGAGCAGCGCTTCTTCAGCTATCGCCGCGCGACCCACCGCTCGGAGCCGGACTATGGCCGGCTGATCTCGGCGATCGCGCTGGCCTGACTTGCGCACTCTGACTTGCGAGTTCTGACCTGCGAGTTCCGACCTGCAAGTGGCGAACTCCCGTCGCATTTCCAGCGGGAGTTGCATCGACTCAGAGGCGGAGTCATCGTCCCGCGGCCACATCACGTGGCTTTTGGGGGTAGCATGGAACAGATTTTGATGAATCTCGTTGCCGGCGCGATCGGCGGCAACGCTGCAGGAAAAGCCTCTCCAACCTTCGATCTGGGAACCTTGGGCAACACGATCTCCGGCCTCGTCGGCGGCGGCGTGCTCGGCCAATTGATCCCCCTCGTCCTTCCGGCGATCAGTGCCGCCGCACAGGGCGGCAATCTCAGCATCGGCGGCATCATGACCCATCTGATCGCCGGTGGCGCCGGCGGCGCGATCCTGACCGCCATCATCGGCGCACTGAAGAACAAGGCCGCCTGAGCGGAAGACCAGGCCTCGCCTGCCTCGACGAGGAGCCACGACGCCTCTACGCCGTGGCTTCGACGATCCTGATTCCATGCCACCTGTCCCGGAAGCGACTTCAGCCATGCCTCGCGCCATCGACTACTATTTCTCGCTGCATTCGCCGTGGACCTATCTCGGCCATGCGACCTTTCTCGACATAGCCAAGCGGCATGGCTGCGACATCGTCTACCGCCCGGTGCCGCTGCGCGCCGTCTTCGACGAGACCGGGGGGCTGCCGCTGCCGAAACGCCATCCGGTGCGCCAGCGCTATCGCCTGATGGACCTGCAGCGCTGGCGCGAGCGCCGCAACCAGCCGCTTATCCTCCAGCCCAGGCATTTTCCGTTCGATCCCTCCCTCGCCGATCGCTTCCTGATCGCGATCGTGCAGGCGGGCGGCGATCCCGGCCGCTTCATGGCGCAGATCATGGCGGGCGTCTGGGCTCGCGACGACGACATGACTAGGCCGGAAGCGATCGCGGCCGTGGCGACGGCGACCGGCTTCGATGCGCAGGCGCTCGCAGTTGCCGCCGAGACCGAGGAGGTTAGGCAGCGCTACGAGGCCACCATCGGCGCGGCGGTCGAGGCCGGGGTGTTCGGCGCGCCGAGCTATGTGCTGGGCGGCGAGGTGTTCTGGGGGCAGGACCGGCTCGAACTGCTCGACAGCGCGCTCGCCAGCGGCCGCGCGCCCTATCGTCCCGATACGGGCGCCTGAAGCCATTTGGGCCTGAGCGCCGCTCAGTCGATGATGTCGGGGGTGCGCCAGCCGAGATGCTGGCCGCCATCGACGGCGATCATCTGGCCGGTGACCGAGCGTGCCTGCGCCAGATAGAGCACGGCATCGGCGATCTCGCCAGCGTCGATCCTGCGTCCGAGCAGGGTCGCGGCCGCCTCGTGCTCCATCGCCTCGGCGCCATCATGCGGATTGGGCAGCGTCGGGCCGGGCCCGACCGCGTTGACGCGGATGCGTGGAGCCAGGGCCTGCGCCATGGTCTTGGTCGCCGTCAGCAGGGCGGCCTTGGTCAGGGTGTAGGAGTAGTATTGCGGCGTCAGCTTCCAGACGCGTTGGTCGATGATGTTGACGATTGCGCCGTGCCGGCCATTCGGCAGCCGATTCGCCAGGGCCCCGGCCAGCACCGAAGGAGCTCGCAGATTGATCGAGAACTGCCGGTTCCAGGTCGGCACGTCGATCGAGGTGACGTCGTCGACCAGGAAGCTTGAGGCATTGTTGACGAGCAGCGTGACCGGGCCGAGCGCTGCCTCCGCGGCCGGAAGCAGCGCATCGACGCCAACCGGATCGGCGAGATCGGCGCTCACAACCGCGGCGTGGCCGCCGCGCTGTTGGATTCCCGCGGCCAGCGCCTCGGCTTCGGCGCGTGCGCTGCCGCAATGGATCGCGACCGCGTAGCCCGCCTCCGCAAGCCGTTCGACGATGGCGCGCCCGATTCGCCGTGCACCGCCGGTGACGAGGGCGACCTCAGACATCGTGCCTATTCCGGTCGCGCGGCGCCGAATCGGGCCAGCGCCGCTGCAGCCGCCTTTCCCAGTGCTTGGCGACCCTGAGATAGCGATAGAAGGCGTAGTTCATCGCGGTCATGAAGCCATAGACGCCGCGCAGTGCGTGCCGCCGGCCGATATAGGCCTTGATGAAGTTGGCCGGAAACTCGACCACGAGGCGGAAGACCGAGAGCGTCATGCCCCGCTTGTCGAGATCGTCGGCCTGGGCGTCGCTGTAGCCGTTGAGCTTGGCCATCTGCTCGCCGAGCGAGCGCACGGAATAATGGTGCACCGTGCCCTTGAGGCGCGCGATGCGCGCATCCGCGGCGAGATCGACGCGGTCATGCACCGGCGATGGCGAATAGCGTCCCTTGCTCTTGCGATAGAGGCGCACGGGCGCGAGCACATACGCGAAGCGATGCGGCGCGGGCTCGCCGGGGAAGATCTCGGCGATGCGCAACTCATAGGCGTCGGCCGCGGGCTCGCCATGCGCGAAGAGGCTGGCGATCTCGGCGGCGAGGTCTTCGGGCACGACCTCGTCGGCATCGAGATTCAGGAGCCAGTCGTGCCGGCACTGATCCTCGGCGAAGCGCTTCTGCGGGCCATAGCCCGGCCAGGGGTTGTAGATGACACGGGCGCCGAGGCTCTCGGCGAGCGCCTGCGTGCCGTCCTTCGAGCCGGAATCGATCACGACGATGTCATCGCTGACCGCGCGAACCGCCTGAATCGTGCGGCTAATGCGGTCCGCCTCGTCACGCGCAATAATAAAAATCGAAAGGGGCGGCACCCGTGGGTCTCGTTTTCTGCCTGATCGGTCAAGGCTTAAGCATGCGCCGGAAGGGGCCGCAAGCAGGGCTGCGAAAATGTGGCGAGCGTAGGAACCTTGCGTGATATCGCGCGTTATTGGTCGCGGCTGGTGCAGGGCAATACAACTCCATTAGTATTCGATTTACCATTTAGTGTGCTTTAACAATCATTAAAGCACTTTTACGCCTTTGCCCTAGTCATCCCATTCGTGCCGCATTTCTGCCGCGGTTCGCAGGGCAGATGTGCTTCCAGCGCAACAGACAAAGCCGAGTTCTGGTCTTATAACCGCTCCATCGAATTCACCCGCCGGGCCAACCGGCAAAGCGACGACCCCTAGGAGTTTGACTATGAAGAAGTTTCTGCTTTCGAGCGTCGCCGCGCTCGGCATCGTTGCCGCCGGCGCTGCCTCCGCTGCGGACCTGCCGTCCCGTAAGGGCCCGGTTGTTGCGCCGGTCTACGTTCCCGCCTTCACCTGGACCGGCTTCTACGTCGGTGCCAACGCCGGCTACGGCTGGGGCAATGTGAACGCCGGCACCTTCGCCACCCGCACGGTCAACATCGGTGACCTCGACGGCTTCGTCGGCGGCGGCCAGATCGGCTACAACTACCAGATGGGCCAGTTCGTCCTCGGCGCCGAGGCCGACATCCAGGGCGCCGATCTGAGCACCGGCTCCAATGCCTTCGGCGACAGCGTCCGCACCGAGTATTTCGGCACGGTCCGCGCTCGCGTCGGTTTCGCCTACGATCGGTTCCTGCCCTACATCACCGGTGGCTGGGCCTACGGCAACGTGAAGACCTCGATCGGCGGCCTGGGCTCGACCGACAAGACCCACACCGGCGGCTACGCTGTCGGCGCCGGTCTGGAGTACGCCTTCACCAACAACTGGACCGCCAAGGTCGAGTATCTCTACGTCGATCTCGGCGAGAAGAGCGTGCTCAACTCGGGCGTGAAGGTCGGCACCGACTTCTCGGTCGTCCGCGCTGGCCTGAACTACAAGTTCTAGTCTGCTTCCCCTCCCGGGGACCTCTTGAACCCGGTGGCTTCGGCCACCGGGTTTTTTTTATTGCGCGGCCGGCGGCTCCTGTTCCAGGGCATCGCAGCGCATGTCGAATTCGAGGCGATGCTGACGGAACCGTGCCGTCATTGCGGGGCAGGCCGCAGGCTTGAGCCCGGAACCCAGAACCGATGCGCGTCGACCAGGAAGCACTGGCGTCCCGGCGCTTTCCTGGGACCCGCATCGGTTCTGGGTTCCGGGCTCTTCGCTTTCGCGAAGCCCCGGAATGACGGCGCGGTTCCGTCGGACGCAGTATGCGCTAGCCCTTGAAGCGAGTCGCCTCGAAGGAGGGGACCTTGGCGGCGAAGGCGTCGAGCCATGCCACGAGGCGTGGATGATCGGCGCGCCAGGTGCCGGCGAAGCGCAGGTCGAGATAGCCGAGCGCGCAGGCGAGTGCGATCTCGCCGATCCGCGGCTTGTCGCCGAAGGCGGGCGGTGCGGCCTCGAGCACGGCCAGCGCCCGCTCGACCTTGCCGGCCTGATTGGCGACCCAGGCGGGGTTGCGGCCCTCTTCCGGGCGGAAGCGCGTCTCATAGACCTGCAGCAGGGCCGCGTCGCAGAGTCCGTCCGCCAGCGCTTGCAGGCGCAACTGTGCAAAGCGCTCGTTTCCGGCCGGAAAAATGCCGCCGCCGGCGAGATGGTCGAGATATTCGGCGATCACCCGCGAATCGAACAGGGTCGTGCCGTCTTCCAGCACCAGGGTCGGGATCTTGCCAAGCGGGTTCTGCTGGCGGAGCGGCTCGGCCGGATCATTGGTGTCGGCGGGGACGATCTCGATCCGGTCCTGAAGGCCGAGGACGGAGGCCGCCATCTTGACCTTGCGGCCGAACGGGGAGGCGGGCGAGGAGCGCAGGACAAGCATGGATGAGACCCTGGATGGAAGAGCAGGCGGTTCAGCCGTCCGGTCGGATCGGCTCGCATAGATAGCGCGGGCGCGGCCCCTGGGCGAGGCGCTCCGTCAGGGCCGGCAGCAGGATTTGCGCCTCCTCGGCCAGCGTCCAGGGCGGGTTGACGACCAGCATGCCGGTGGCGCTGAGCCCGCCTGCGGCTTCCGGGCGGTCGACATCGATCTCGAGTCGCAGCAGGCGCCCGATGCCGGCCAGCGCGACCGCGTCGAGCAGGCGCTCGATCGCGCGCCGATCCTTCAGCGGGTACCAGAGCGCATAGATGCCGGTCGGCCATTTGCGGTGGGCGGAGATGAACTCGGCCGCCAGCGTCTCGAACTCGTCCTTCTCCTCGAAGGGCGGGTCGATCAGCACCAGGCCGCGCCGTTCCTTGGGCGGGACATTGCCGCGCAGCGCGTTCCAGCCGTCGATCGCCAGCGCCTTGCAGCGCTCGTCGCGGCCGATGACCTGGACGAGCTTCTTGTGGGTCTGCGGATGGAGTTCGGCAGCGATCAGGCGATCATCGGGACGCATCGCCTGCCGGCAGAGCCAGGGCGAGCCGGGATAGGCGTCGGCGCCGTAGAGCGCGCGAGCGCCGGAAACCGCATCGCGCCACGGCTTGAGCAGGGCCTCGACGGGCGGCGCCAGTGGCGATCGGTCGAGCCGGGCGACGCCGTCCTTCCACTCATGCGTCCGCAGCGCCTCTTCGGAGCCGAGGTCGTAGCGGCCGGCGCCGGCATGCGTATCGACGATTCGATACGGCGTGGCCTTGCCGTTGAGATGGGTCAGGATGCGCATCAGCACGACGTGCTTGAGGACATCCGCGAAATTGCCGGCGTGGAAGCCGTGGCGATAATTCATGCCGCGCTCTTACGCGGGTTTACCGTCGCTGTCAGCGCGGCGCGACGACGGTGATGTCGCGCGTGCGGCAGCCCGAGCGATCGACCTCCTGGCACATCCGGAAATCGCGCAGGTCCTTGCTGAAGCAGATGCGAACCTCCTGAAGCACGCCGCGCGTGCAGGCGACCGACATCATGTCGGTGCGCAGGCCGGGATTGGCGGCGACGAAGGCCCGTTCGAGATCGATCGCGGTCCAGTTCTGGTTGCGCTCGGCCTTGGCGAGGACGGGGGGAATCACGACCTTGTCGCGGGCGCGCCTGACATCGGCGAAGTAGTCGCTCGGGCTGGAGCCCGAGCAGGTGCCGTGCTTGCGCCATTCGTGGCGCGCGAGCCCTTCGCTCGGGAACAGGCCCTTGGCCTGGTCGAGTGCGATTCGCGAGGGCGTCCGTCCGGCCGGGCCGCATTCGCTAGGATAGCCGCGTTCGTTCTGCGGCCAGAGGCCATGGACGACAAAGCGCAGGCCGGCGCCCTCAGCGCATTGCTCGCGGTTGCGGTCGCGATCGCCGTCGAGTTCGCAGAAGCCAGGGGACCAGGACAGGGCCAGGACATAAAAGTCGAAATCGCCGGGCTCAGCCCCGCGTTGACGGGAGCCCTGCGCCTGGGCCGCACCGCCGAGAATGTTGAGCAATCCCAGCAGGCACAGGCAGAACCGCGCGAGCGTCACGGGCCGGCGCTACTTCTCGGGGCCGGGCCGGGCCATCTGGCAGTCGGGAGCATAGGAGCGGTGGCGGTCGAGGCCGCTGACGCACCAGTTGACGTTCCAGCCCCAACCGAAGAGGCCGAGATTCTCGCGCACGGAATAGTCGACGCGGTGCCAGGTGCCGTCGTTCAGCGCGATCTGGCCGGTGCAGAAGCGCCGAGGAATGAAATCGTCGCCCCAGGGCCGGAAGCCGATCGGCCGGATCTTGTCATAGCCGATGGCCTGGAGCGGGCCCCAGAACTTGGCCTCGCGCGAATTGAACCAGCTCGTGATCTCGCCCAGCACGGCGGGATCCTCGCAGGCCGGCAGGTTGCCGTACATCGGAATGATGCGGTTCTCGGCGATGTCGGCCGGGTTCACCTGGCGGCGTCCGGAGGCCTCGGCCGAGATGGCCGCCGTCAGGACAGCGAGAGAGGCGAGGGCGGTTCGCAGCAATGCGCGGCGCATGGGCAGGGCCTCGTGCAGATGGGCGGTCGAGATAGTGCACGATGGCGGCGGAGTGGTCGAGGGTCAAGCCGGATGGGCAGGATCGGCGCTCATTGGCGAGCGTTGTGGCATTTCGACCCGGCGATGTGCCTTTTGCATGACGGTTTGGCTGGCATGGCGCGCCGGGATCGCAGACACTCGCAGCGATTATCGAAGAGGGCGCCATGACGACGCAAAGCCATGATTCTGAAACGCTGATCGCCGATCCCGCCGATCTGCGCGCGCATGTCGGTGCGGTCAACCCGCTGGCCGAGCGCAAGGTGCTGGACCGGCTCGACGGCTTCTGCCGCGACTTCATCGCGCTCTCGCCCTTCCTGGTGCTGGCGACCGCCGACGGCGCGGGCCGTGCCGATGCCAGCCCGCGCGGCGATGCGCCGGGCTTCGTGCAGGTGCTGGACGAGCGCAGGCTGCTGATTCCAGACCGGCGCGGCAACAACCGCGTCGACAGCTATGCCAACATCCTCGCCGCCCCCGGCGTCGGGCTGATCTTCATGGTGCCGGGCATCGCCGAGACGCTGCGGGTCAACGGGCGCGCACTCCTGACCCGCGATGCGGCGCTGCTCGAGCCCATGACGGTGCAGGAGCGGACCCCGACGCTCGGCTTGGTGGTGGATGTCGAGGAGGCCTTCTTCCACTGCGGCAAGGCGCTGATCCGCTCGAAGCTGTGGGATCCGGCCGTGCAGGTGGAGCGGGGCGGCTTCCCGTCGCTCGGACGGATCGTCGCGGAGCAGACCAAGGCGATCGGCGTCGCCGAGGCCGAGGCGAATATGGAGGAAGGCTACCGGACGCGGCTTTACTGAGGGAGCCGCTCCTGTCGGGGAACCGCACCGTCCTTCCGGGGCAGGCCGCAGGCCTGAGCCCGGAACCCAGAACCGATGCGATAATATCGGTGAGCGCCGACATCACCGCATTGTCCGGAAGGCTTATCGGTTCTGGGTTCCGGGCTCGCCGCTTCGCGACGCCCCGGAATGACGGCGACCAGATCAGAACGAGGTTTCCAGCATCGCCGCGTAATCGGCCGCCGTCGCAGGTCGCGGATTGGTGGCGCTGGAGTGGTCCTTCGTCGCCGCTTCCGCGATTGCCGGGACGACGCTGCGGGGCACGCCCATATCCGTCAGGGTCGCCGGCAGGCCGAGGCGCTTGGTCAGGCCGGCCAGCCATTCGGCCAGATCGGCATCGTCGGCAAGGCCGAGCACGCGCCGGATCTCGGCGTATTTCTCTTGGGCATGGGAGGCGTTGAAGCGCAGCACCGCCGGCAGCAGCACGGCGTTCAGCGTGCCGTGATGCAGCGAGACCTCCTTGAGCCCGCCGAGCGGGTGCGACAGCGCATGCACGGCGCCCAGCCCCTTCTGGAAGGTCAGGCCGCCCTGGAGGGCCGCCATCATCATCTCCTTGCGGGCCTCGCGGTCGGAGCCGTCCTTGACCGCGCGCTCGATGAAGGCGGCAGCGCGCTTCAGGCCGTCGAGCGCGATCGCCTCGGCGGGCGGGTTCTCGCGCGGGCTGAGATAGGTCTCGATGCAGTGGGTGACGGCGTCCATGCCGGTCGCCGCAGTCAGCCAGCCGGGGAGGCCGAGCGTGAGTTCGGGGTCGCAGATCGCGAGCCGCGGGATCAGATAAGGCGAGATGAAGCCGAGCTTGCGGCCATCCTTCAATGTGATCAGCGCAGCGCGGCCGACCTCGCTGCCGGTGCCCGACGTCGTGGGAACGGCGATCACGGGGGCGACGGCGGCCGTCACCTTCGGGATGCCGCCGAGGATGGCGGCATAGGTCTCGAGGGTCCCGGGGTGGGTCGCGAGCAATGCCACGCCCTTGGCGAGATCGATCGGCGAGCCGCCACCGATGGCGACGAGCCCGTCGCAGCCATGCTGGCGATAGAGCACGAGCGCGGCTTCTACGGCTTCCTCGGTCGGGTTCGTCGGCGTGCCGTCGAAGACCGGCGCTGCCGCGAGGATCGGGGATTGCCCCATCACGGTCTCGACGATGCCTGCCGCGACGATGCCCTTGTCGGCAATGATCAGCGGTTTGGCGACGCCGAGGCCGGCGAGATCGGCCTCGATGCCGGCGATCTCGCCGAAGCCGAACTTGACGGGGGTGAGATAGGTGATCAGGGCCATGGTGGTATCCTTCGCCTGCGGTGCAGAGAGTGTCGCGTGGCCCGTCAGGGCAGATCAAGCACGGTTTTCGCCAGTGCCGCACGGCGTTCGAGCAGGAGCAGTGCGATGCCGGCAGCGACGATGAGGGCCGCGCCCACCAGCATTGCCGGGGTCGGCCAGTCGTCGAAGACGAGCCAGCCGAAGACCAGTGCCCAGACGATCAGCGTGTACTGGTAGGGCACGACGACGGAGGCTTCCGCGAGCTTGAGCGAGCGGGTCACGCAGAGATGGGCGACCATCGCGACGATGCCGAGCAGGCCGAGCAGGGCGGCGTCGGCCCATGTCGGCGTCACCCAGCCGAAGCGCAGCAGCACCAGCCCCATCAGGAGCGCGCCCAGCGTCTGCCAGGCGACGAGCGTGACATCGGGCGTCCCGCGCAATTGCCGGCCGGCGATCATCATGCCCGCGAAGAGGATGCTGCCGATCAGGGCGAGAAGCGCGGGCATCGACAGGCTCGCCCCGGTCGGGTTGAGGGCGATCGCGACGCCGACGAAGCCGACCCCGATCGCGAGCCAGCGGCCGGCATCGACGCGCTCGCCGAGCAGCAGCGCGGCCAGCACCGCCGACCAGACCGGCGCCGCCAGCCAGATCGTCATCGTGTCGGCGAGCGGCAGATAGGACACCGCGGCATAGAACAGCGCGACCTCGCCCGAGCCGAGCGCGACGCGCAGCACCTGCAGGCCCGGGCGCTCC
>DATDBB010000219.1:0-9151 GCA_036525085.1 Allobosea sp. | reverse complement strand
GCCGCGACCTGCTGTTCCCAGGACCATTTCGAGGGTTCGGATTTGACGAGCCAGTGGGCCATGGGATGTCCGGACGGTAGCGGGGTCGAAAACGAGTGGATTCGTCGATAGCGAATTCGCGCTTGTCTGCCTACCGGCTATTCCCCGCCGGTTTCGTCATCGGCCTGCGGCACCGGCGGCTTCGAGGCCTCGGGGCCCTGCTCGTTCCAGAATCGCACCATCTCGCGAGTCAGGGCGGCGTAGTCCTGCGGCTCGAGCTCGACCCGAACCTCGGCCTCGCCGAAAGGCAGGATCAGCACGAAGCGATGCGTGCCCTCGGCGCGCCGGCGGCGGTGCTGGATCACGGGACCGGCGATGCGCCCGGCCAGCGGCACCGGCTGGCTCTCGGCGACGAGTTCCGAGCCGGTCGTCTTCCTGACCTCGGCGATGCCGCGCGCCACGCGCTTCGTCAGATCCGACCAGTCATTTGCCATGGCAATCTCCCTCTACAGCTCTGCGCGCAGCGGGCGGGCGAGCAGGCCCGTGACCGCGTCGCGCACGCCGATCTCGCCGGCGATGATGGCGGAAACAGCTTCCGCGATCGGCATCTCGACATGGCGTGCCCGGGCCATCTGCGCCAGGATCGAGGCGGTGAAGGCGCCCTCCGCGAGCTTGCCGCCGGCGGCTTCCGCGACTGTTCGACCCTGTCCCAACGCCAATCCGAAGGCAAAATTGCGCGATTGCGCGGAAGCGCAGCTCAGCACGACATCGCCCAGCCCCGACAGCCCCATCAGCGTCTCGCCCTGCGCGCCATGGGCCTCGCCGAAGCGGCGCAGCTCGGCGAAGCCACGCGCCACCAATGCGGCGCGGGCGCTCTCGCCATAGCCCAGCCCGATCGCGATTCCGGCGGCGATGGCGAGCACGTTCTTGGCCGCGCCGCCGATCTCGACACCGCGCGGATCGGCGCCGTGATAGATGCGGAAGGCCGGCGAGCTCAGCGCCTCGGCCAGGGCCTGCGCCAGGTCGGGGTCCTCGGCAGCGAGCGTCACGGCGGTGGGCAGGCCCTGACCGATATCGGCTGCGAAGCTCGGGCCCGAAAGAATCGCCGGCACCGCGCCGGGAAAGGCCTGCGCGATCACCTGCGTCGTGAACAGCCCGGTCTTCTGCTCGATGCCCTTAGCGGCCGAAATCACCGGGTGGCCTGCGGGCAGCGCCAGCGCGAGCGCCTCGCAGACTTGCCGCAGGCTTTGCGTCGGCACGGTCACAAGCAGGGCGTCGGTTGTGGCAAGGGCCTGCAGGGACGCCGTCGCCGCGACCGTTTCGGGAAGTTTCACCCCCGGAAGGCGCGGGGCCTGGCGTGTCCGCGCGATCGCTGCGACCGTTGCCTCGTCGCGAGCCCAGAGCAGCACCTTGCGGCCGGCGCGTGCGCTGGCCAGGGCGAGCGCCGCGCCATAGGCGCCGGCGCCGACGACACCGATGGTGCCGAAATCGCCGGCGCTACTCATCCCGTGGCACTGATCGTCGCGGGGGCCGCGTTCTGTGGCCTGAGCTCGTCGAGCGGCCAGCGCGGACGTGCGAGCGCGCTCATGTCGTCGACCATGCCGAGCCGCAGCCGCTCCAGCCCGGCCCAGGCGATCATTGCGCCATTGTCGCCGCAAAGCGCCTGCGGCGGCGCGACCATCGGCAGGCCGGCCTCGGTGGCGAAACGGGTCAGCCCGCGCCGGATCGGCTGGTTGGCGGCGACGCCGCCGGCCACCACCAGCGCCGTCGGCGTGATGCCCGCCGCGTTGCAGGCGCGCAGCCCCGCCCGGGTGCGGTCGACCAGCACATCGACGACGGCAGCCTGGAAGGAGGCGCAGAGATCGGCGACGTCGCGGTCCGAGAGCGGCGCGATACGCTCGGCGACCAACCGCACCGCGGTCTTGAGGCCCGACAGCGAGAAATCGGGATTGGGCCTGCCCTGCATCGGGCGCGGGAAGTCGAAGCGCTCGGGATCGCCCTTGGCCGCCTCGCGCTCGACCGAGGGGCCGCCGGGATAGGCTAAGCCCAGCATCTTGGCGATCTTGTCGAAGGCCTCGCCGACCGCGTCGTCGATGGTGCCGCCGAGCTTGAGGTAGTCGCCGACGCCGCGAACGGCGAGAAGCTGCGTGTGCCCGCCCGAAACCAGCAGCAGCAGATAGGGGAAGGCGAGATCGTCGGTCAGCCGCGCCGTCAGGGCATGGGCTTCGAGATGGTTGATCGCGATGAAGGGGCGCCCCGTCACCAGCGCGATCGCCTTGGCGGTGGTCAGGCCGACCATGACGCCACCGACCAGCCCGGGGCCGGCTGCTGCCGCGACCGCGTCGATTTCGGCGGGCTTCAGCCCGGCGGTCTCGAAGGCGCGCTCGACGATGCGGTCGATCGCCTCGACATGGGCACGTGCGGCGATCTCCGGCACGACGCCGCCGAAGGCGGCATGCGCCGCGATCTGGCTCAGCACCTCGTTCGACAGTATCTTGATCTCGCCGGAGCGCTCGACCGACACGATGGCGGCCGCGGTCTCGTCACAAGTCGTTTCTATCCCCAGAACGCGCATGATGGGTCGACAAGGTCTCGGGTGCGGGTGAAGGGGGCAAAGGCCGGCGGATGGTCGCCCGGCGATCTCGCGCCGGGACCTACCCCGTATAGTGTGCGAGCACTCAGAAGGCCAAGGGGTCCGACGTCCGTCAGCCGCGTCGGGAACCCGGACGTCGATCCGCGACTTTGACAAGCGGTGCCCTGGGCGACGACTGTCGTGTCGGCACGCCAGGCGCAAGCACCGGCTTGCACGTTGCGGCGGCACGCGGGATTGATGCGCCAAGGGTCAGACGACAAGGGCCTGACGACAAGGCCCAGGCGACGACGAGGGTGGACGGCAAGAGGAGACCGCATGCGCATTTTCGTGTTCCGCCCACCGGCCGAGGCCGAGCGCACCGCCGTCGCGATCCGTGCGCACGGACATGAGCCGGTGCTGGCGCCGCTGTTTGCGGTTTCGCGGCTGCCGGAGCCGGCACCCGAGGGGCCTTTCGCCGCGATCGCGTTGACCAGCGGCAACGCCGTGCCCGCGCTGGCCGAGCTGCCGCCGTCCTGGCAGGACCTGCCGGTCTTCGCCGTCGGCGGGCGCACGGCCGGCAAGGTGCGCGAGGCCGGATTCGAGGATGCGCGCAGCGCCAACGGCAATCGCGACGACATGGTCGCCCTGATCCGCGACAATCTGACGGCACCGGCGCGGCTCCTGCTGATCGTCGGGCGCGACCGCCATGAGGATGTCGCGGACAAGCTCGCCGCTGCCGGCTTCGAGGTCGCGACCTGGGTCGCCTATGCGGTCGAGGCAATCGCGGCTTTCCCCGAGCAGGCACAGGAGGCCCTGCGCCAGGGCGCCGTCGACGGCGCGCTGCACTATTCGGCGCGCGGCGTGCGCACCTGCCTGAAGCTGGCGCGCGATGCTGGTGTAATCGAGCCGCTGCTCGACCTCACCCATGTCGCGCTGTCGGCAGATGTCGCCGGGCCGCTGATCTCGGCCGGCGCGAGCACGGTGCTGGTCGCCGAATATCCGGAGGAGGCCGCATTGCTGGCGGCGCTGGACCAAGTGTCCGCTCGCAATCGCGCCGGCGGGGATGTTACAGAAGTCCCGGTCGCGCCTGATGGCGTCGAGACGGACAAGGACGCGATGAACGAACCCGAGACGCCTAGCGGCACTCCTGACGGCAAGTCCAACCTTGGCGACAAGTCCGGCAACAAGGCGCGCAGCCGGTCGGGCCGGACGCCGCCGACGATCGAACTGACGGTGCAGGACGCGGATTCGACAGAGGCCAAGCCCGAAACCGCGGCGTCGCCGGCCGGGGCCGATGTCGCGCCCGAGGCGGTGCTGCCGACCGAGGCGCTGCCGCAGGAATTCGCCGGAGCCCACCGCACGGGAACCGCCTCCGGCGACGAACCACCTGTCGCCGCTCCCCCGCCCGAGCCCGCCGGATCGCGCCTGCCGGCGCTCGCTTTGGCCGGCCTCGTCGGCGGCGTGGTCGGAGCGGGCCTCGTCATGCTGGCGATGAGCCGCATGACGCCTGCCGTTACCGCCGAGCAGGTCGCCCAGCTTCAGGGCCGACTTGATGCGCTGCAAGGCGCAGCGACGGAACTCGACCGCAAGGCCGCCGCGGCCTCCGACGCTGCCGCCAAGGCAGGTGCGGCGGCCCAGGCGGCCACAGCCCGCGTCAACGAGGTCGCCGCAGCCCAGGCGCCCGAACCCGGCGCCATTGCGGGGCTGAATGCGCAGGCCCAGCGCGCCGAGGCCGCCGCCACTGCGGTCGGCCAGCAACTGGAGCGCGTCGCTGCCCGCATCGGCACGGTCGAGACCCTGGCCAAGGCGGCCGCCGCGCCGAGCCCCCAGGCGCTGGCCGCTGCGCGCATCGTGCTGGCTGAGCGCGTCCAGTCGGCGCTGGCCTCCGGCCAGCCTTTCGCTGGCGATGTCGCGGCGCTGGCCAAGGGCGGCGGCTCGCCCGAGCAGCTTGCCGCGCTGAATGCCGTCGCCACGACCGGAGCGCCGACGAAGGACGCGCTTCTTTCGCAACTGCGTACGCATCGGGCGATGTTCGCGCGCGAATTGCTGCCGGCCTCGGCCGGCTGGCAGGATCGGCTGCTCGGGCTGGCGAGCCGCATCGTCAGCATCCGCCCGGTCGGCGACACCGGCGCCAACGATCCCGCGACGCTGCCCATGCGGCTCGAGAACGCGCTTGCGAAGGGCGACAACGTCGCGGCTGCGGCCTTGTGGGCGCAGTTGCCCGATCCGGCGCGCCGCGCCAGCGCCGATTTCGGAGGAGCCCTGCAGAAGCGGGCGGCGGCGGATGCGGCGATTGCGAAAATCGCGCAGGATGCAGTGGCTGCGCTCGGCGTGGCCGGCTGACGGAGGATAGGGGTTCATGGTTCGCGTACTGCTCTATCTCGCCGTCTTCGCGGCTCTTGCCGTCGGGGCTGTCTGGCTGGCCGACCGGCCGGGCGAGGTCTCCGTGCTCTGGCAGGGCTACCGGATCGAAACCAGCGTCGCGATCGGCGCCATCGGCGTGGTCGTGCTCGCCATGCTGGCGATGCTGGCCTGGGCCCTCCTGCGCTTCGTGCTGGGTCTGCCGGGCGCCTTCAGCTTCGCCTCGCGCGCCAGGCGCCGGGCTCGCGGCTTCGAGGCGGTGTCGCGCGGCATGGTCGCGATCGGCGCGGGCGATCCGATCGCGGCGGGCCGGCATGCCGTCGATGCGCGTCGTTATGCCGGCGACGAGCCCTTGACGCTGCTGCTGGAGGCGCAGGCCGCCCAGCTCTCGGGCGATCGCGGCCGGGCGGAAGCCGCCTTCAAGACGATGCTCGACAAGCCGGAGACACGCGTGCTCGGTCTGCGCGGCCTGTTCGTCGAGGCCAAGCGCCGGGGTGACATGGCGGCAGCGCGCGCCTTTGCCGACGATGCGGTGCGGCGCTCGCCCTCGCTGGCCTGGGCCAATGACGCGCTGCTCGATTTCCACACCAATGCCGGCGACTGGCAGGCGGCCCGCACCGCCGTCGAGCGCCGTGCGGCGCTGCGCCTGGCCGAGAAGGCCGAGGCCAAACGCCAGCGTGCGGTCCTGCTGGCTGCCGAAGCGCTGGAGGCGCAGGGCAGCGAGCCGGAAAAGGCTTTGGCGGCCGCGCTGGAAGCGGTCAAGCTCGCTCCCGGCCTGACCCCGGCCGCCGCCCTCGCCGGGCGGATGCTGGCCGAGCGTGGCGATATCCGCAAGGCGGTCAAGCTGCTCGAAGCCGCCTGGAAGGAGGTCTCGCATCCCGACATTGCGGCGGCCTATCTCGATGTCCGGCCCGGCGACAGCGCGCAGGACCGGCTGGCGCGGGCGGTGACGCTGGCGAAGCAGCGGCCGTCCGATCCCGAGGGCGTGCTCGCGCTGGCCGGGGCAGCCATCCATGCCCGCGACTTCCAGAAGGCGCGCGAATCGCTGAAGCCGCTTCTGGCCGGCGGCGCCTCGGTGCGCGCCTGCCTGCTGATGGCCGAGTTGGAGGAAGCCGAGCATGGCGCTGCCGGCCGCGTCCGCGAATGGTTGTCGCGGGCGACGCGCGCACCGCGCGATGCCGCCTGGGTCGCCGACGGGCTGGTTTCCGATAGCTGGATGCCGGTCTCGCCGATCTCGGGCCGGCTCGACGCCTTCGTCTGGACGGTGCCGCCGGCGACGCTCGGCAGCCATGCCCCCGCGCTCGACGATGTGCTGGCCGATCTCGACGATTCGACCCCGCTGATCGAAGCCAAGGCCGAGACCGTCGAGCCGGAGCCCGTCGTCACGGTGGCGGTCGCTTCGCCACCGCCGCCGCCACCCGCGCCGGTCGTGGAACAGCCGAAGCAGGAGGCCCAGGTTAGTGCCGCTCCGGTGCCGGAGCCCGCGCCGAAGCCAGCCCCTGAGGCTGTCCCCTTGCCCGTCGCGGAGCCGAAGCCGGAGCCGAAGAAGGTCGCGACCGAACCCGTCGCGGCGGCTGCACTCGATGGTCGCCTCAAGCCGGTGATCTTCCCCGTGGCGCATGCGCCTGACGATCCCGGCCCCGACGAGCTGCCGCCGGTCGAGGACAAGAAGGGCAAGTTCCGGCTGTTCGGCTGAGACAGCCGGCGGCCCGACGCGAAAAGGCGTGCGGCGGGAGGCTGCGCAGCCTATAGCGTGCGTCATGACATCCGAAACGAACGCCGAAGCGGCGCCGGCAGATGCCGGCGTCACCCTGCATGTCGCCGCCGAACAGGCCGGCGAACGCCTCGACAAGGCGCTCGCCATGCTCGCCAGCGAGATCTCGCGGGCGCGGCTGCAGCAGGTCATCAAGGAAGGTGGCGTGCGTCTCAATGGCGTCGTCGCCAGCGACGGCAAGCGCAAGGTCGTCGAGGGCGACGAGATCGCGCTCGTCATTCCCGCCGCGCGGCCGCCCGATCCGGTCGGCCAAGACATCCCGCTCGATGTCGTCTACGAGGACGAGCACCTCATCGTCATCGACAAGCCGGCCGGGCTCGTCGTCCATCCTGCCGGCGGGCATGAGGACGGCACGCTGGTCAATGCGCTGATCGCCCATTGCGGGATGAGCCTCTCGGGTATCGGCGGCGTCCGCAGGCCAGGCATCGTCCACCGGCTCGACAAGGACACCAGCGGGTTGCTCGTCGTCGCGAAGAACGACCGCGCGCATCAGAAGCTGGCCAAGCAGTTCGCCGATCACGGCCGCACCGGCCCGCTGCAGCGCGCCTATCTGGCGATCGTTTGGGGCTTTCCGCGCCGCCCGCATGGCACGATCGCGACGCAGATCGAGCGCTCGAACAAGAACCGCGAGAAGATGATGGTCGTCGGCGAGGAGCGCGGGCGCGAGGCGATCACCCATTACACGGTGATCGAGCGCTATCCGCCGCTGCTCAAGGGCGGCGAGGAGACCGAACCGCTGGCGAGCCTGGTCGAGTGCCGGCTGGAGACCGGCCGCACGCACCAGATCCGCGTGCATATGAGCCACATCGGCCATCCGCTACTCGGCGACCAGCTCTACGGGTCGGGTTTCGCGACCAAGGCCGGCCGCCTGCCGGAGCAGGCGCGCGAGGCGCTGACCGCGCTCGGGCGGCAGGCGCTGCATGCGGCGGTGCTGGGTTTCGAGCACCCCGTCACCGGCGAGGAGATGCTGTTCGAGTCCGATCCACCAGAAGAGTTTGCAAATCTGCAAGCAGCGCTCGCGAGGCTGTGAGCCGATCTGGCTTGATCGCCCACTTTCCGCCAAGCTCTCTTGGCATATACTGGACGTCGGATGCGGATGGCCAAGGGGGCGCCGCAAAGTGACCGGATCGACCCGAACCCTCGAAGGGTTCCCGCGTTGAATCCGGTCATGACATCCGAGCCTGCGCGAAGGTTGATCGCGCGGTGGGTCTGCCGCGAAGCGGGGGCCCGACAAGGAGAACGAGCATGGCGAGTGCTTCGCTGCCCGTCCTGTCCGCCGAAGGCGGACTTTCACGTTACCTCGACGAAATCCGCAAGTTTCCGATGCTGGAGCCGAACGAGGAGTTCATGCTGGCCAAGCGCTGGCGCGAGCATGGCGACCGCGACGCGGCGCACAGGCTCGTGACGTCTCATTTGCGGCTCGTCGCCAAGATCGCCATGGGTTATCGCGGCTACGGCCTGCCGATCGGCGAGGTCGTGTCCGAAGGCAATGTCGGCCTGATGCAGGCCGTTAAGCGCTTCGAGCCCGACAAGGGCTTCCGCCTCGCCACCTACGCGATGTGGTGGATCAAGGCGTCGATTCAAGAGTACATCCTGCGTTCGTGGTCGCTGGTGAAGATGGGCACCACGGCCAACCAGAAGAAGCTGTTCTTCAACCTGCGCAAGGCCAAGAGCAAGATCTCGGCTCTCGGCGAAGGCGATCTGCGCCCCGAGCAGGTCAAGCAGATCGCGACCAAGCTCGGCGTCAACGAGCAGGACGTGGTCGACATGAACCGCCGCCTCGGCGGCGACGCGTCGCTGAACACGCCGCTGCGTGAGGATGGCGAGGGCGAATGGCAGGACTGGCTGGTCGACGACAGCGAGAGCCAGGAGCGACGGCTCGCCGAGTCCGAGGAGGCCGACAACCGCCATTCGGCTCTGCGTGAGGCGCTGGACGTGCTGAACCCGCGCGAGCGGCGTATCTTCGAGGCACGCCGCCTGGCCGACGACCCGATCACGCTCGAACAGCTCTCCGAGGAGTTCGGCGTGTCGCGCGAGCGTGTCCGGCAGATCGAGGTCCGAGCCTTCGAGAAGGTGCAGGACGCGGTCAAGAAGGCGCTGGTGCGGATCGAATCGCCGCGCGCGGCGCTGCCTGCGGCGTAGCGATTTCGGCCTGCAATCGAGATAAAGGGCGCGGTTTCCGCGCTCTTTTTCATGCGCTCCTCCTGTGTGATCTCGACCAGAAGACGCGCCGTCATCCCGGGCGCAGCGAAGCGGAGACCCGGGATCCATTCCGGAGCCTCACAAGGACTGCGCTCCGGAATGGATCCCGGATCGGCGCCGCTTTCGCGGCTTGTCCAGCAACTGTGTGACGGGCTGTCAAGCGTGGGCTGGATCATAGGGGGTGTCGGCCTTGATGAGGGCGTTGAGGATCGTGACGAGTTTTCGTCCGACGGCGGTGAGGGCGACCTTGTTGGCTTTGCCCT
>DATDBB010000218.1:0-4219 GCA_036525085.1 Allobosea sp. | reverse complement strand
CGGCGGATGACGGCGGGTCAAGCGGGAGGCGGTGCTGCGGCTCCTGCGAGGCGAGCCGCTGGAGCTGGTGGCGCGCGAGCTCGCGGTGACGGCGGCCGACCTGAGCGGCTGGCGCGACGCCTTCCTCGACGGTGGCTCTGCGAGCCTGAAATCGCGGCCACGGGATGCGCGCGACGAGACGATCGACCGGCTGCGGACCAAGGTCGGCGAGCTGACCATGGACACCGAGCTTCTGCAGACGAAGATCGCGCGGCTGGAGGCGGGCGGCGCCCCTTTTGCGGCGCGGAGGTCGAAGCGATGAGCACCGTCATCTCGATCTCCGCGGAACGCCGCTACGGTGTCGCCCGGTCTGCCGGGTCTGGCGCGTCGCCCGGGCAGGCATCTACCGTGGTCGACGGGCCGCGATGGCGCCGCCCGCGCCGCGACGTCGGCCGGGGCCGGTGGGCGCGATGTCTGACGCCGACCTCGTTGAGGCGATCCGGCAGGTGCTCGCCGACAGCCCCTTTCATGGCGAGGGCTACCGCAAGGTATGGGCGCGGCTGCGCCATGCCGGGGCTGCGGACGTCGAAGGAGCGGGTGCGCCGGCTGATGCGCGAGAACGGCCTCGCGACGACCCGGGCGGGCCGCCCCCGCAGCCCGCGCAGCCACGACGGCACGATCGCCCCGAGGTCATCGACGCGATGTGGGGAACCGACATGACCGCAGCCCTCACTGTCGAGGATGGTCAGGTCGCGGTGTTCGTCGCCGTCGATCATTGCTCGGCGACATGCGTCGGCATCCATGCCGCCCTGCACGGCACCCGGCACGAGGCGCTGGAGCCGATCCGGCAAGGCGTCGCCGAGCGCTTCGGCAGCGTCGAAAAGCATGCCGCCGAGGGCCGCCTGACTGGCTTTGGACGATGGTGGTAGGTGCGACCTTATGGTCGACCTTAAGTCCGGACTGGAGATCGAAGTTCTGTCGGCGGCAGATGCCGCACGTCGCCGACCGTGGAGCGAGACGGACAAGCTCCGGATCGTGGAGGCGAGCTTCGCGGGACGGCGGCTGGTTTCGGCGACGGCCCGGAGGCATGGGATCTCGCGATCGCTGCTGACGACCTGGCGGCGGCAGTTTCGCGAGGGGACGCTCGGGGCGGACAGGCAGACGAGCTTCGCCCCTCTGCTGATGGCGCCCGAGGTGGCGTCGAGACCCGAGCAGGCATCGGGCGCGGATCGGATCGAGATCGTGCTCGGGAACGGCCGACGGCTGATCGTCGGCGCCGGGATCGATGCGTCGGCGCTGGCGCGGGTGGTCGCGGTGCTGGAGCGGGCATGATCGCGTTTCCCCCCGGGGCGAAGGTCTGGCTGGCGGGTGGCGCGACGGACATGCGGAAGGGGATGAACGGGCTGGCGCTTCTCGTCCAGCAGGGGCTGGGGCGCGATCCGCATGCCGGGGAACTGTTCTGCTTCCGGGGTCGGCGCGGATCGCTGATGAAGGTGCTCTGGCACGACGGGGTCGGCATGTCGCTCTATGTGAAGCGGCTCGACCACGGACGGTTCATCTGGCCGACGCCGGTGGACGGGGCGGTCGCGGTGTCGGCGGCACAACTTGGCTATCTGCTCGAAGGCATCGACTGGCGGAACCCGCGGCATACATGGCGGCCCTCCGCCGCCGGGTGATTTCGTTGGCCGCTCCTGTCGATTTTACTCCAACGCATTGGCGAGGCGCGATAAACTCCGGACATGACGCCCGAGCCGAGCGAGATCGACGCCTTGCGCACCGCCCTTGCGGCCGCCGAGGCGCGGGCTGTGGCCGCGGAAGCGAAGGCGGCCGGGGCTGCGCGGGACCGGGCGGTGCTGGCCAACGCCGAGGCGATGATCGCGGCCCTCCGGCTCGAGATCGAGAAGCTGCGGCGGGCGCTCTACGGGACGCGGTCCGAGCGCAAGGCGCGGCTGCTCGAGCAGCTGGAACTGCAACTCGAGGAGCTCGAGGCCACGGCGACCGAGGACGACCTCGCCGCGCTCGGTGCATCGGTCGCAGCGACGCCGGCCCGGGAGCGTCGGCGCGCGGTGCGCAAGCCGTTCCCGGCGCACCTGCCGCGCGAGCGCGTGGTCGTGCCGGCGCCAACCTGCTGCGAAGCCTGCGGGTCGGGGCGGATCGTCAGGCTCGGCGAGGACGTTACCGAGACGCTCGAGGTGATCCCGCGACGCTGGAAGGTGGTCCAGACCGTGCGCGAGAAGTTCACTTGCCGAGACTGTGAGCGTATCAGCCAGCCGCCGGCGCCGTTCCATCCGACCCCGCGGGGCTGGGCCGGGCCGAACCTGCTGGCGACGATCCTCTTCGAGAAGTTCGGCCAGCACCAGCCGCTGAACCGCCAGGCCGAGCGCTATGCGCGCGAAGGCGTCGATCTCAGCCTCTCGACGCTCGCCGACCAGGTCGGCGCCTGCGCGGCCGCGCTCGCGCCGCTCAACGACCGGATCGCCACGCACGTGCTCGCGGCCGAGCGGCTCCACGGCGACGATACCCCGGTGCCGGTGCTGGCGAAGGGCAAGACCGACACCGGCCGGCTCTGGGTCTACGTTCGCGACGACCGGCCCTTCGGCGGCGGCGCTCCGCCCGCTGCGCTCTACCGCTACTCCCGCGACCGGCGCGGCGAGCATCCGGCGACGCACCTCGCCGGCTGGAGCGGCATCCTCCAGGCCGACGCCTATGCCGGCTTCGGCAGCCTCTACGCTCCGGACCGCTCTCCGGGGGCGGTGACCGAGGCGCTGTGCTGGGCACATGGCCGGCGCAAGTTCTTCGAGCTCGCCGACATCGCCGCCTCCGCCCGCCGCGGCAGCCAGGCGCCGTCGGTCTCGCCGCTCGCCCGCGAGGCGGTTGTCCGCATCGACGCTGTCTTCGACACCGAGCGGGCGATCAAGGGCCTCGACGCCGGCGCCCGTCTCGCGGTCCGGCAAACCGAGGTAGCCCCGTTGGTCGCCCAGCTCGAGACCTGGATGCGCCGCGAGCGCGCCGGTCTCTCGCGCCATGCTCCGGTCGCGAAGGCGATGGACTACATGCTGAAGCGTTGGGACGCCTTCGCCGGCTTCCTCGCCGACGGTCGCGTCTGTCTCACCAACAACGCCGCCGAGCGCGCCCTGCGCGGCATCGCCCTCGGCAGGAAAGCCTGGCTCTTCGCCGGCTCCGACCGCGGCGGCGAGAGAGCGGCCTTCATGTACGGCCTGATCACCACCGCGCGCCTCAACGACCTCGACCCGCAGGCCTGGCTCGCCGACGTGCTCGCCCGCATCGCCGGCATCCCGGCCTCGCGCCTCGACGATCTCCTGCCATGGAACTGGCGCCCGGCCGCTGGCACACTGGCGGCATGAAGACACCGAGGTCCATCGACAGCTTCGCCGAGATAGCCACCGCACGGATCGCGCTCGAGGGCGCTGACCCGCCGATCTGGCGCGAGGTCGAGCTGCCGACCTCGATCACCCTCAAGGTCCTGCACGACATCGTCCAGGCCACGATGGGCTGGATGGACTATCACCTGTGGGAGTTCGTGATCGACGGCCGCACCTATGGCCTCCCCGACGACGAGGACTGGGGCACGGCGCCCCGCAAGGAGGCCGCCAAGGTCCGTCTGCGCGACGTGCTGAAGCCCGGCGAGACCGTCATCACCTACACCTACGACTTCGGGGACGACTGGGTGCACACCATCCGCATCACCGACATCCGCCAGGGGGAGCCCGGCATCGGCTATCCCCGCTACATCGCAGGCGAGCGCAACGGCCCGCCGGAGGACTGCGACGGAGTGCCCGGCTTCTACGACGTCCTCGAAGCCCGCGCTGATCCCGACCACCAGGAACATGAAACCGCAGTCACTTGGCTCGACGACTACGACCCGGACACCTTCGACGAACTGCCGATCAAGTACGCCCTCGGACGGATCGCGGCCCGCCGCAACGCGGCCAGAGTTCGGCTCGCAAAGACGAAGCCCTGACCGCGGCCCTCCCCGGAGGCTTACAGCCGGACGGCGCGCAACTGGCGTAAAAAACGGCGCGCTGCCGGGATAACGCACTGCGCAGCGCCGTGCGGCGGTCGGCGGCTTTTGATCGCTTTCTGGCACGGCCCGAGAAGCTGTTCTGGCTGCTCGGGCGCAATCAGCTGCTCCCTCGACCATCCTCGGCTCGGGAACGCGGGACATCCGAATGCCTACTCACGGGCAAGCGCAAAACTTGCCTCGGGGCCCACGTGCGGC
>DATDBB010000217.1:0-16863 GCA_036525085.1 Allobosea sp. | reverse complement strand
CACCGCTTTCCCGCCGGTCTTCATCCCGAATCCGCCGACCCTGAAGAACTATGTCGACGTCTTCGCGCAGAACAATTTCGCGCTCTATCTCTGGAACTCGATCCTGGTCACGGGCGGCGCCGTGCTGATCGGCCTCGCTGTGGGGGTGCCGGCCGGCTACGGCATCGCGCGGGGCAAGGCGACGAAGTTCGCGATCCTGATCCTGGTCGCGCGGATGACGCCGGCATTGTCCTATCTGATCCCGCTCTTCCTGCTGTTCCAGATGACCGGGCTGGTCGGCACCATCACGGCGCTGGTCATCACCCATCTGGTCATCACCATCCCGATCATCGTCTGGATCATGATCGGGTATTTCGAGAACGTTCCGATCGAGCTCGAGGACGCCGCGCGCATCGACGGCGCGACGACCTGGCAGGCCTTTCGCCATGTCGCACTGCCGCTGGCGCGGCCCGGCATCGTGGTCGGCGGCATCCTCGCCTTTATCTTCTCCTGGAACAACTTCATCTTCTCGGTCGTGCTCGGCGGCAAGAACAGCCGCACGCTGCCCTCGGCCGTCTACAATTCGCTGACCTTCGAGCAGATCTCCTGGGGGCCGCTCGCGGCCGCAGCCCTCCTCGTCACCCTGCCGGTGCTTCTGGTGACTGTGCTGGCCCAGCGCGAGATCGTCGCCGGGCTCTCGGCGGGAGGGCTCAAGGATGGCTGACCCTTTCCGTCATTGCGAGCGCAGCGAAGCAATCCAAAGCCGCTCGCTCGACGCCTCCCTGGATTGTTTCGCTGCGCTCGCAATGACGGCGAAGTGCTTGCCCCGAAAGTATCATCCCACTAACATGTCAGATATCTCCTTCTCCTGAAAGACGCGATCATGTCCCTCGCCCCTAATCGTTTCGGCCTCTCCTGCGCCATCACCACTCCGATGCGGGAGGGCGGCGGCGTCGACCTGCCGCGCCTGGTCAAGCATGCGCGTCATGTGCTGGCGCAGGGCTGCGACAGCGTCACGCTCTACGGCACGACCGGGGAGGGCGCTGCGCTCGGCCTGCCGGCGCGCGGCGCGATGATGGGCGCGCTGATCGGCGCCGGCATCGATCCGGCCCGCCAGATCTATGCCGGCGTCGCCGCCTCCTCGCTGCATGAGGCTGTCGAGCAGGGGCGTCTTGCGCTCGATGCCGGGGCCAAGGGCCTGCTGGTCGCGCCGCCCTTCTACTTCAAGGGGGTCAGCGACGAGGGGCTCTATCGCTGGTTCTCGCAGTTCTTCGAGAAGCTCGGCGGCTCGGTGCGGAACGTCATCCTCTACCACATCCCCTCCGTGACGGCGGTCGACATCAGCGTTTCCCTCGTCCAACGGCTGAAGATGGCCTTCCCCGGCATCGTGGTGGGCGTGAAGGATTCCTCCGGCAGCTATGCCAACACCGAGGCGCTGCTGAAGGCGCATGGCGAACTCGCTATCCTCGTCGGCGACGAGCGGCAGCTGGCCAAGGCTGTGCGCAACGGCGCGCAGGGTTCGATCTGTGGCGTCGCCAATCTCGTGCCGCATCTGCTGCGCCCGATGGTCTATGAGGGCACCGACAGCCCGGTCGTGAATGCGCTGGTCGACGAGATCTGCTCGCATCCGGTGCTGCCGGCGGTGAAGGCGCTGGTCGGTCATTTGCATGGCGACGCTGGCTTTGGGGCGATGCGCGCTCCGCTGGAGGCGCTCGACGAAGCCACGCGCCAGCGGCTCTTCGCAGCCTTCGACAGGATCACGCAGGCGAAAGCCGCCTGAGAGGAGACGACGTCTTGAACCAGCCCGAGCCCGATGCCCGCGAGGCGGAGCCGCTGAAGCTGAGGGAGCGCGCCTATGCCTCCTTTACGGAGCGGCTGCTGGCGCGCGAGATCAAGCCCGGGCAGTTCGTGACCCAGCGCGAGCTGGTGGCGATGACGGGGCTGCCGCTCGGCGCGATCCGCGAGCTGATCCCGCGGCTGGAGGCGGAAGGCTTGATCAAGACCGTGCCGCAGCGCGGCATGCAGGTCGCCCATGTCGATCTCAACCTGATCCGCAACGCCTTCCAGTTTCGGCTCTTCCTCGAAAAGGAGGCGACCGCGCTCTATGCGGCCAATGCCAGCGACGACGAGATCGCCGAGCAGCGCGTGAGGCACGAGGCGATCGTCGCCCGCGCCGAGGCCGGCGGGGACCCGCAGCTCATCGAGGATGCCGAGGATGTCGACCGGCTGATGCACGAGGCGATCATCGATCATCTCGACAACGATATCGTCTCGAAGGCCTTTCGCGTCACCTGGCTGAAGATCCGGCTGATCCGGCAATACGAGACGCGCATCCACAACAGCATCATCGTGCCGGTGATGCAGGACCATCTGAAGATCATCTCGGCGATCGAGGCGCGCGATCCCGTGCGGGCTGCCGAGGCGATGAGCATGCATATCGGCAACGCCCGCACGCGGGCGATGAACTATTGACGAAGGGGTTTTGCTGGGAACCACGCCGTCAGTCCGGACAAGCCGCGAAGCGGCGCTGCTCCGGAATCCATCGTAAAGCGCCGTCGCCCTCTATGATGGATTCCGGGTCTCCGCTTCGCTCCGCCCGGAATGACGGCGTTCTTGATCCAGCCGGCGGTTCGACCGACGGCCGGAATGTCGATATCGAGCCGGAAAACCGGCCGCATTGGGAGGAGACCACGATGACCAGGATTTCCAAACGCGACTTTCTCGCCGGTTCCGCCGCTCTCGCCGGCGGCGCTATCGCGATGCCGACCATCCTGCGCGCGCAGGCGACCGTGCTGCGCTGGGGCGAGATGCTGCCGACGACCCATCCGCAGGTGCAGATGGTCGAGCGCATCGCCAAACAGGTGAAGGAGAAGAGCGCCGGCCGCATCGATATCCAGACCTTCCCGGCCGGCCAGCTCGGCTCCGGCAAGGACATGATGGAATCGGTCGCCTCCGGCGCGCTGACCATGACGACGGACGGGGCGGCCGCGCTCGGCGCCTTCCTGCCTCAGCTCTCGGTGGTCGAGGCGCCCTATCTCTGGCGCGACGCCGCCCATATGGCGAAGGTCGCCAAGGCGCCTGTCTTCGCGCAGATGAACGCGGAACTCGAGAAGAAGCGCGGCATGCGGATGGCGGCCGTGACCTATTACGGCAAGCGCCATCTCACCACGGGCTCCAAGCCGGTGAAGAGTGTGGCCGACGTCGCCGGCCTCAAGCTGCGCGTGCCGCCGGTCGACACCTTCCGCGCCATGGTCGAGGCCTGGGGCGCCAAGGCGACGCCGGTGAATTTCAACGAACTCTATCTGGCGCTGAGCCAGGGCGCGGTGGACGGGCAGGAGAACCCGCTGCCGACGATCCACAGCGCCAAGCTGCAGGAGGTGCAGAAGCACCTGATCCTGACCGGCCACATCATCACGCCGCGCCTCGTCATCGTGAACACCGATTTCTGGAAGGGGTTGAAGGATGCCGATCGCAGCCTGCTGGAGGCCGCCATCGCGGACGGGGTGACATGGCAGGATGCCGAGCTCGCCAGCCAGGAAGGCAGCCTCGTCGCAACGCTGAAGGCCGCCGGCATGACCGTGACCGAGCCGGATCTCGAAAGCTTCTCCAAGCCGGTGCTCGCCACCTTGCCGAAGCAGTTCGAGGGCAAATGGGGCAAGGGCACCTGGGACGCGCTCGCGGCGCTGTGAGGTTTTCCCTTCTCCCCTCGGGGGAGAAGGTGTCTGCGAAGCAGACGGATGAGGGAAGGCTGGCGCCGCCCTTATCCGTCCGTCCCTCATCCGACCCGGCTTCGCCGGGCCACCTTCTCCCCCGAGGGGGAGAAGGATCGCGCGCGGCGGGCCATCGACCACCATGAAATCCCTCCTCCACCTCTCCGACCGCATCGTGCGCTGGTCCGCCGTCGCGCTGCTGCTGGCGCTGCTGGCGTCGGTTCTGCTCGGCGTGCTGTCGCGCCAGCTCAACGCGCCGCTCGCCTGGACGGATGAGCTGGCGCAGTACCTGCTGGTCTGGACGGGGTTCGTCGGCTGGATCATCGCGGCGAGGCGGCGCGCTCATATCCGGATCACGGTCTTCGCCGACAAGCTGCCGGCGGGGGCAGGGCGCGTACTGGAGATCGTCACGCAGCTCGCGATCATCGTCTTCGCAGCCGTGCTGATCCGCTATTCCTTCGCGCTGATCGAGCGCAACTGGGACGTCGAATCGATCGCGCTGCCGGTTTCCTCAGCGGCGCTCTACATCGTCATGCCGCTGGCTGGCTTCGCGCTGATCCTGCAGGCCGCAGCCGAGATCGCCGATGTGCTGGCCGGCCGCAGGTTCGCGGCGCCGGAGCCCGGGAGCCAGCCGCTATGACCACGATCATGCTGCAGATCCTGCCGGTCTGGTTCGCTGCATTGCTGATCGGCGTGCCGCTTTTCGTCTCGATGGGGCTGGCGGCGATCGCCTTTGCCTTCATGGGAGGCTTCCCGCTCGGCATCGTGCCGCAGAAGATCGCGCAATCGGCCAATTCCTTCCCGCTGCTGGCGGCGCCGCTGTTCATCCTGATGGGCAACATCATGAACTCGGCGGGGATCACCGACCGGATCTTCGCCTTCGCCACGGCCTGCGTCGGCTGGCTGCGCGGGGGCCTGTGCCACGCCAACATCCTCGCCAGCGTGATCTTCGCGGGCATGTCGGGCTCGGCGGTGGCCGATGCCGGCGGCGTCGGCACGCTGGAAATCAAGGCGATGAAGGATGAGGGCTATGACGGCGAGACGGCGGCCGCGATCACGGCAGCCTCGGCGACGATCGGCCCGATCATCCCGCCCTCGCTGCCGATGGTGATCTACGGCGTCTCGGCCGACGTCTCGATCGGCGGGCTTTTCCTGGCCGGCGTCATCCCCGGCCTGCTGATGGCCGGGCTGCTGATGGCGATGGTCGTCCATGTCGCGAGGAAGCGCGACCTGCCGCGGCATCCCTTCCCGGGCGCGGCCCAGCTCTGGGTCGCCTACAAGGAAGCGCATTGGGCGCTGATGACGCCCGTCATCCTGTTCGGCGGGATGATGGCCGGCATCTTCACGCCGACGGAGGCCGCTGCTGTCGCGACGGCCTATGCGCTGGTGCTCGGCCTCTTCGTCTATCGCAGCTTTTCGCTGGACGACCTGCCGGATCTCGTCGTCCAGACGGTCGAGACCACCGGCGTCGTGCTGGCGCTGGTGATGACGGCGGCGGCGCTGGGCTGGTGCCTGTCGATCTCGCGCATTCCGCAGACGGTTGGCCCGATGCTGGTCGATCTCGCCGGCAACCCGCTGATCTTCCTGCTGATCGTCAACCTGCTGCTGCTCTTCGTCGGCTGCTTCATGGAGGCGCTCGCCGCCATGCTGATCCTGATCCCGATCCTGACGCCGGCCGCGGCGCAGTTCGGTATCGATCCGATCCAGTTCGGGCTGATCTTCGTGCTCAACCTCATGATCGGGACGATCACGCCGCCGGTCGGCGTCGTGCTGTTCATCACCTCGAAGATCGCCAATATCAGCTTCGAGGCGATGTCGCGGGCGATCGTGCCCTGGCTGCTGCCGCTGCTGGCGGTGCTCGTCGCGATCACGCTCTGGCCGCCGCTGACGACCTGGCTGCCCAACCTCGTGATGGGGAAATAGTGGGTTTTCAGGAGGCGGCTCGCTCTTGCCGTCATTGCGAGCGCAGCGAAGCAATCCAGGAGGGCATAGAGCTCTGCCGCCCCTGGATTGCTTCGCTGCGCTCGCAATGACGCTGATGGGAGCGAAAGGGATGCCGCTCAGAGTTTCCCGTTCTCGCCGCCCTTGTGCAGGTAATCGTCGACCTCGACCACGACCTTGCGGTCGAGTTCGCCGATCGCCGCCTCGTCCTTGCCCTCATAGGGGATGGCGAGAAGGACATGGCGGATGGCGTTGAGCCTGGCCCGCAGCTTGTCGTTGCCGCGAACGACATGCCAGGGCGCCCATTCCGTCGTGCTGCGGGCCAGCATCTCGTCGAAGGCGTCCGAATAGGCGTCGAAGCGCGGGATCGCCTCGAAGTCGATCGGCGAGAGCTTCCAGCGCTTGAGCGGGTCGTGCCAGCGGGCATGCAGCCGCTGCATCTGCATTTCCGGGCCGATGGTGATGAAGAACTTGATCAGCCGGATGCCGTCGCGCACCAGCATGCCCTCGAAGGCCGGCGCCTCGTGCAGAAGGTCGTCCGTCTGCTGCGGCGTGCAGAAATTCATCACGCGCTCGACGCCGGCGCGGTTGTACCAGGAGCGGTCGAAGAAGACGATCTCGCCCCCGGTCGGCATCTCGGCGGCGTAGCGCTGGAAGTACCATTGGCCGGCTTCGGTGTCGGAGGGCTTCGACAGGGCGACGACACGGGCCTGACGCGGGTTGAGATGCTGGGTGAAGCGGCCGATCGTGCCGCCCTTGCCGGCGCCGTCGCGGCCCTCGACGACGATGACGATGCGCTCGTGCTTGGCGCGTGCCCAGGTGGCAAGCTTCAGCAGTTCGATCTGCAGCGCCTGCAGTTCTCGGTTGTAGCGCTTGCGCTTCATGCGCTTGCCGTAAGGGTAGTCGCCGCTGCGGAACGCCGCGTCGACGATCGCGTCGGGCAGCGAGGCCGCCTCGATGTCGAAGCCTTTGGGGCCGGCTGGCTTGCGCGAGGTCGCCGACTTGCGCTCGGCGGGCGGCTGCGTTTGCGCCTCGGGAACGAGCCGGATCGTTCCCTTCAGCCGGCTACCGGACGCATTCTTGGCCATCGCATGGTTCCTCATGGGTCGATGCCAGCCTAGACCGCGGTTTCGTCGAAGGGAATTGACGCGCGCCGGGCTTGCGATCAGGAAGGGCGGCCCGCGTTCCGCAGCCGGCCGGTCGGTCGTGGCGCAGCGCGCGTCGAGGTTTCCAACATGGCTGATGCCGTCGATCCCAATGCCCCTGCGACGCATGCCCTGATCGAGGCGATGGGCTCGGCCGTCGTCCTGCTCGACGTCCAGGGCGTCGCTCAGGCGCTGAGCCCGGCGATGCGGGCGCTGATGCCGGCCCTGGAGGCCGGGCAGCCGCTGACGCTGGTGATGCGCGACCCCGACCTGATCGAGGCGATCGACGGCGTCGCCCGCCAGGGCGGGCGACAGGTCATCGAGCTGATCGAGCGCGTCCCGGTCGAGCGCACCTTCCGCATCCACATCGCGTCGCTGCACGGCACGGGCTGGCGGCGGCCGGTGCTGCTGACCTTCGAGGATCTGAGCGAGCAGCGCGTCACCGAGCGGATGCGCGTCGATTTCGTCGCCAATGCCAGTCATGAGCTGCGCACGCCCCTGGCCTCGCTGCTCGGCTTCGTCGAGACTTTGCAGGGGCCGGCGCGCAACGATGCCGGCGCGCGCGACCGCTTCCTCACGATCATGCGCGAACAGGGCTTGCGCATGGCCCGCCTGGTCGACGATCTCTTGTCGCTGTCGCGGATCGAGCTGCGCGCGCATCTGGCGCCCGAGAACCCGGTCGATCTCACCGGCATCTCGCGCGAGATCGTCGATTCGCTGACGCTGATGGCGCGCGAGCGCGAGGTGACGCTCACGCTGCGCGCGCCGGCCGAGCCGGTGCGGGTCGCAGGCGACCGGGACGAGCTGCTGCGCCTGATGGAAAACCTCGTCGAGAACGCGATCAAATACGGCAAGCGCGGCGGCGAGGTCGTGATCGATGTCGAGGATGGTCCGCTCGAGGCCGGCGTGGGCGTGCGCGACGACGGGCCGGGCATCGCACCCGAGCACCTGCCCCGACTGACCGAGCGCTTCTACCGCGTCGATACCAATGCGAGCCGCGAGGCCGGCGGCACCGGGCTCGGGCTGGCGATCGTCAAGCACATCGTCCTGCGCCATCGCGGCCGGCTGACGATCGAGAGCGCGCTTGGCGAGGGCGCGACCTTCCGCGCCGTGCTGCCGCGCTTCGGAGCGCCGCCGCGAAAGCCTTAATGAGAGCTTTATGACAGAGCACGTGACGGGTTGTCATGAAGCTGTCATGCAGAAGGTGTTCTGAACGGGCCGCTAAACGTGCGATCCAGAGAGGACATCTCATGCGCAAAATTCTTATTCTCGCTGCCGCCACGATCGGTCTGTCCGGCGTGGCCCAGGCTGCCGACATCACCGGCGCCGGCGCGACCTTCCCCTTCCCGATCTACGCGAAGTGGGCCGAGGCCTATAAGAAGGAGACCAATGTCGGTCTCAACTACCAGTCGATCGGCTCGGGTGGCGGCATCCGCCAGATCAAGGCCAAGACGGTCGCCTTCGGTGCCACCGACGCCCCGCTCAAGGGCGAAGACCTGGCCAAGGACGGCCTGATCCAGTTCCCGACCGTGATGGGCGGCGTCGTTCCCGCGATCAACATCGCCGGCGTCGAAGCCGGCAAGCTCAAGCTGACCGGCCCGATCATCGCCGACATCTACATGGGCAACATCAAGAAGTGGAACGACCCCAAGATCGTCGCGCTCAACGCCGGCGTGACCCTGCCCGACGCCAACATCAACCCGGTCTACCGCTCCGACGGATCGGGCACGACCTTCGTGTTCACCGAGTATCTCTCCAGGGTTTCGCCCGACTGGAAGTCCAAGGTCGGCGCGAACACCTCGGTGCAGTGGGCTGTCGGCATCGGCGGCAAGGGCAATGAGGGCGTCTCGGCTTCGGTCAAACAGGTCGCCAACTCGATCGGTTATGTCGAATACGCCTATGCCAAGCAGAACAAGCTGAACTTCGCCCTGATCCAGAACGCCGACGGCAACTTCCCGGCCCCGGACGACAAGTCCTTCCAGGCCGCCGCCGCCAACGCCAACTGGAACGAGGCTCCCGGCTTCGGCATCTCGCTGAACAACCAGAAGGGCGCCGAGGCCTGGCCGATCACCGCCGCCACCTTCCTGCTCGTCCACGCCAAGCCGGAGAAGCCGGAAGAGGTGCAGGCCGCGCTGAAGTTCGTCGACTGGGCCTACAAGAACGGCGACAAGCTCGCCCTCGACCTCGACTATGTGCCGCTCCCGGCCAACGTCAAGGATCAGGTCCGCGCCGCCTGGAAGGGCGTCACCGACCCGGCCGGCAAGCCGATCTTCTGATCGCAGCGATCCCAGGCGAAGCGGGATTCGTCCCGCTTCGCCACTTCCTGTCTCGGCTCTCATCCCGAGGAGCGGCGGATTTCATATTCGCTCCTGGGGATGAGGGCTCGATCAAGAGAACCGACAGTTCTCGTGCATCTTGCCTGGTGCGCCTTGCCTCGATTTGTTCTGCTACGACCGGAGTTCCACGGATGACAGCCGTGACTGACCAGATGAGCATTCCGGCTGGCTCCGTCCAGCGGAAGACGCCGAAGGGCACCTTCGACATCATCTTCCGCAACGCCAGCTTCCTGTCGGCGCTGTTCGTGCTGGTGCTGCTCGCCGGCATCATGCTGTCGATGGTCATCGGCGGCTGGCCGGCCTTCCGGGAGTTCGGTCTCTCCTTCCTCACCGGCAGCCAGTGGGACACGCAGGCCGACGTCTACGGCGCCTGGCCGGCGATCGTCGGCACGCTCTCGACGGCGCTGATCGCGCTGGTGATCGGCGTCCCGCTCTCGCTGGGCATCGCCGTCTACCTCACCCAGCTCGCCCCGCCCTGGTTCAAGCAGCCGGTCTCGACGACGGTCGAACTGCTCGCCGCCGTGCCCTCGATCATCTACGGCATGTGGGGCCTGTTCGTCTTCGTGCCGCTCTTTGCGGCCTATGTGCAGATTCCGCTCTCGAACATCGTCGAGGGCATGCCGGTCGTCGGAACGATCCTCTACTCGCGCTCGCCCTCGGGCCTGGGCATCCTGACGGCGGGCATCATCCTCGCCTTCATGATCATCCCCTTCATCGCCTCGATCGTGCGCGACATGCTCGACCAGATCCCGTCCGTGCTGCGCGAGAGCGCCTATGGCATCGGTGCGACCACCTGGGAGGTGGTGCGCCATGTGCTGGTGCCGCAGGCGGGCGTGTCGATCATCGGGGCGATCATGCTGGGCTTGGGCCGCGCGCTCGGCGAGACGATGGCGGTGACCTTCGTCGTCGGCAACGCCAACCGGCTCTCGGCCTCGATCATGGATCCGGGCTCGACCATCGCCTCGCGCATCGCCAACGAATTCAACGAGGCGCTAGGCCTGCAGATGAACGCGCTGATCGCGCTCGGCTGCATCCTGTTCTTCGTCACCTTCGTCGTCCTCGTCATCGCGCGCATCCTCGTCGCGCGCGTCAAGACCTTCTGAGCGGGTTGCAGATCATGAGCCTGACGACACCCTCCACTGTCCGCACGCTGCCCCATGCCGAATGGGGCCGCGTCCGCCAGTCCCGCCGCACCGCCGACAAGCTCATGCGTGTTACGGCCGCGGGCTTCACCTTCCTGGCCATCTTCGTGCTGTTCTGGATTCTCGGCATGCTGATCGTGAAGGGCATCGGCGGGTTGTCCGTCGCGACCTTCACCCAGATCACGCCCGGTCCGGGCTCGGAAGGCGGCGGCCTCGCCAACGCCATCGTCGGCTCGGTCGTGCTGACCTTCCTCGGCATCGTCGTGGCGACGCCGATCGGCGTGCTCGCGGGCACCTATCTCGCCGAATACGGCAAGGGCTCGAAGCTCGCGGACCTGATCCGGTTCATCAACGACATCCTGCTCTCGGCTCCCTCGATCCTGATCGGCCTTTTCGTCTACGTCATCATGGTTGAGCCGCTGGGCGGCTATTCCGGCTGGGCCGGCGGCGTGGCGCTCGGCATCATCGCGATCCCGGTCATCGTGCGTACCACGGAGGATATGCTGCGCCTCGTGCCCGGTCCGCTGCGCGAGGCTGGCTCGGCGCTCGGCGCGCCGCCTTCGGTGGTGATCACCTCGATCACCTGGCGGGCGGCCAAATCCGGCATGGTCACCGGCATCCTGCTGGCGCTCGCCCGCATCGCCGGCGAGACGGCGCCGCTGATCTTCACCGCGCTGAACAACAATTTCTGGTTCTCGCCCACGCTCGCGGGCGGCGTTTCCAACCTGCCGGTGACGATCTACCAGTTCGCTTCCGCCCCTTACGAGAACTGGCAGCAGCTCGCCTGGGCCGGCTCGCTGATCATCACCATGTCGATCCTGCTGCTCTCGCTGATCGCCCGCCGCATCGTGCGCGGCGGCAAGTGAGCAGCCTTACTGAACCCTCGTCGCGTTCGATCTGAAGGAAAAAGTCGATGCTTTCGACGCTGGAACTGAGCCCGCAGACGCTCGATGCCGATGCCCCCGTCCGGATCGCGGTGAAGAACCTCGATTTCTACTATGGCGAGCACAAGGCGCTGAAGAACATCAATCTCGACTTCCGTGATCGCCACGTCACGGCGCTGATCGGCCCATCGGGCTGCGGCAAGTCGACCCTGCTGCGCATCTTCAACCGGATCTACTCGCTCTATCCCGAGCAGAAGGCGACCGGCGAGGTGATGCTGGACGGGCGCAATGTCATCTCCAACGATGTCGACGTGAACGAATTGCGCTCCCGCATCGGCATGGTGTTCCAGAAGCCGACGCCCTTCCCGATGTCGATCTACGACAACGTCGCCTTCGGCATCCGCCTCTACGAGAAGCCGCCGAAGTCGGAGCTCGACGACCGCGTCGAGGGCGCGCTGCGCCGCTCGGCCCTGTGGGACGAGGTCAAGGACAAGCTCAAGACCTCGGGCATGGGCCTCTCGGGCGGGCAGCAGCAGCGCCTGTGCATCGCCCGCAACATCGCGCAGAAGCCCGAGTTGATCCTGTCCGACGAGCCGACCTCTGCGCTCGACCCGATCTCGACCGGCAAGGTCGAGGACCTGCTGGAGCAGCTCAAGAGCGACTTCACCATCGTCATCGTCACCCACAACATGCAGCAGGCGGCGCGCATCTCGCAGTACACCGCCTTCATGTATCTGGGCGAGGTGATCGAATTCGCCCCGACCAACACGATCTTCATGAACCCGAGCAAGAAGCAGACGCAGGACTACGTCACCGGCCGCTTCGGCTGAACCGCTCGCTCTGCACAGGGACATACGCCGATGACCGAACATATCGTCCGCTCCTACGACGCCGAACTCGAGGCGCTGCGCCGCAGCCTCGCCGAGATGGGCGGCATGTCCGAGCGCATGCTCGGCGATTCCACCGTGGCGCTGGTGCGCCGCGACACCACGCTCGCCCAGAAGGTCATCACCGCCGACCAGCGGCTCGACAACCTGCAGCGCGATGTCGAGGAGCGCGCCGTGCTGACGATCGCGCGCCGCCAGCCGCTCGCCCAGGATCTGCGCGAGCTGATCTCGGCGATCCGCCTCGCCTCCGACATCGAGCGCGTCGGCGATCTCGCCAAGAACATCGCCAAGCGTGCGGTGGCGATCTCCGGCCAGTTCTCGCCGCCGCATCGCGCCGTGGTCGGGCTCGAACATATGAGCCGCCTCGTCCAGGCCCAGCTCAAGGATGTGCTCGACGCCTATGCGGCCAACAACGAGCAGAAGGCGCTCGAGGTCTGGCATCGCGACGGCGAGATCGACGCGCTCTACACCTCGCTGTTCCGTGAGCTGCTGACCTATATGATGGAAGATCCGCGCAACATCACCTTCTGCACGCATCTCCTGTTCTGCGCCAAGAACGTCGAGCGCATCGGCGACCACACCACGAACATCGCCGAGACGATCCATTACCTCGTCACCGGCGAGTCGCTCGACCTGAACCGCCCCAAGCTCGACACCACCGACATCAGCGTCGAGGCGGTGACGGGGAATTGAGGACTTGCCTAACACCGGCGCGTCATTCTCGGGCGAAGCGAAGCGCAGACCCGAGAAACTCATGACGAGAAGGCGCCGGTCGAGAGATGGTCGGGGCAGGCCCGACCATGACGTCAAGTCCACCAACGGAAACACGCCATGCCCGCCCGCATCCTGATCGTCGAGGACGAAGAGCCGCTCACGCTGCTGCTGCGCTACAATCTCGAGGCCGAGGGCTTCGAGGTCGACAGCGTCGCGCGCGGCGACGATGCCGAGCTGCATCTGCGCGACTCGACGCCCGATCTCGTCCTGCTCGACTGGATGCTGCCGGGCCTCTCCGGCATCGAGCTCTGCCGTCGCCTGCGGGCGCGCCGCGACACCGAGCGGGTGCCGATCATCATGTTGACCGCGCGCGGCGAGGAGACCGAGCGGGTGCGCGGGCTGGCCACCGGCGCCGACGATTATGTCGTCAAGCCGTTCTCGCTGCCCGAACTGATCGCGCGCATCCAGGCGCTGCTGCGCCGGGCCAAGCCAGGTCATGTCGCCGGGCTCCTGACTGCGGGTGATCTCGAACTCGACCGGACGACGCGGCGCGTGCGCCGCTCGGGCGAGGAGCTGCATCTCGGGCCCACCGAGTTCCGCCTGCTCGAATTCCTGATGCAGGCGCCCGGCCGGGTCTATTCGCGGGCGCAACTGCTCGACGCGGTCTGGGGCCGCGACGTCTATATCGACGAGCGCACCGTCGACGTGCATGTCGGCCGGCTGCGCAAGGCGATCACGCCCGGCGACGCTAAGGACCCGCTGCGCACGGTGCGCGGCGCGGGCTATGCGTTCGACGAGACGTTTGCACGGGCTTGAAGGGGCTCTTTCCCGTTCTCACATCCGCGCGTCATCCCGGACAAGCCGCGTAGCGGCGCCGATCCGGGATCCATGCCTGAGCCGTTCCGGAATGGGTTCCGGGTCTGCGCTGCGCTTCGCCCGGAACGACGGCGCGCATTTGACAAGCCCTCGATCCTCACCTCGGCGCCGCGATGATGATCGCCGCGCCGGCGAGGCAGACCAGCCCGCCCGTGACATCCCAGCGATCGGGCCGGACGCCCTCGGCCGCCCAGAGCCAGGCGAGCGAGGCGGCGATGTAGACCCCGCCATAGGCGGCATAGGCTCTGCCCGCGGCGTCGCTCTCGACCAGCGTCAGCAGCCAGGCGAAGAGCGCGAGGCAGACCAGGCCGGGCAGCAGCCACCAGACCGGCTTGCCGAGCCGCAGCCAGCCCCAGAAGGCGAAGCAGCCGGCGATCTCGAAGAGGGCGGCGCCGAGATAGGCGGCGATGGTCGGCATTGTGGCTCTTTCGCCTGCGGGGTTTCGATCGGGGCTCGGCAAGGCTAAAGCAATCCGGCCTTCCGAAGAACCGCCGTCATTCCGGGCGAGCGAAGCGAAGACCCGGAATCCATGCCTGAGCCTTTCCGGCACGTGCTCCGGCCTGGATTCCGGATCGGCGCGGCTTCGCCGCTTGTCCGGAATGACGGCAGGAAGGTTGGAGCGTCGTCCATGTCGGGCGCGCATGGCACGGATCGCCAGGAGTTGAGATCACATGCCCTCACGCGACATCGCCATCATCGGCGCCGGGCCGGCCGGGCTGATCGCTGCCGAGCGGCTGGCCCGGGCCGGCCATCGCGTCACCATCCATGAGCGGATGGCGTCGCCGGCGCGGAAATTCCTGCTCGCCGGGCGCGGCGGGCTCAACCTGACCCATTCCGAGCCGCTGGATGCCTTTCTCGGCCGCTACGGCGCGGCGCAGCCCTGGCTGGAGCCGGCGATCCGCGCCTTCCCGCCGCAGGCGCTGCGCGACTGGGCCGACGGGCTCGGCGCCGAGAGCTTCGTCGGGTCGAGCGGACGCGTCTTCCCGAAGGCGATGAAGGCTTCGCCGCTGCTGCGCGCCTGGCTCGCGCGGCTGGCCGGGCTTGGTGTCCGGCTCGAAACCGGCCGGCTCTGGACAGGCTGGACGGCGGATGGCGCGCTGACCTTCGTAGGGCGCGATGGGGCTCCCGTGATCGTCCGACCCGATGCGACCCTGCTGGCGCTGGGCGGGGCGAGCTGGCCGCGGCTGGGCTCGGATGGCGGCTGGGTTTCGCTGCTGGCGGAAAAGGGCGTCGCGATCGCGCCCCTGCGGCCGGCCAATGCGGGCTTCGCCGTGAACTGGTCGCCGCTGTTGCGGGAGCGCTTCGCCGGGGCGCCGCTGAAGCGGATCGCGATCCGCTTCAGGGAGCATGAGGTCGCTGGCGAGGCGATGCTCGATCCGGCCGGCATCGAAGGCGGCGCGGTCTACGCCCTGTCGGCGCCGCTGCGCGAGACGATCGAGCGCGAGGGGGCGGCCGACATCACGCTCGACCTGCGGCCGGATCTCGACCTCGCCCGGCTGGCGGAGAAGCTGGCCAAGCGCCGCAAGGGCGAGACCTTGAGCAACCATCTGCGCAAGGCGGCGGGGCTCTCGCCGGCTGCCGTCGCCGTGCTGCGCGACAGCGCCGGCGGGCGGCTCGACGAGGCGCCGGAGGCGCTGGCCGCGGCGATCAAATCGGCACGCTTGCGGCTCGTCGGCCAGATGCCGATCGCCCGCGCCATCTCCTCGGCCGGCGGCATCGCGGCCGGCGAGGTCGATCCGCAATTCATGCTGGCGCGGCTGCCCGGCGTCTTCGTCGCCGGCGAGATGCTGGACTGGGAAGCGCCGACCGGCGGCTATCTGCTGCAGGGCTGCTTCGCGACCGGGGTGGCGGCGGCGGCAGGGATGGAGGCGTGGCTGGGGAGCAGGTGAGGGTCGTCGCGTGATCCGGATGCCGCCCTCATGCGTTCAATCCGCATCGCCACCGCGGAGCCCGCCATGAGCAAGCCCCATCGGCCCGGAACTAACGTCACCTGGCGCTGGGGCGCGCATGTCGCGCGCGGGCGCATCGAGCAGGTCTTCACCGAACCCGTGACCCGCAGGATCAAGGGCACGGAAATCCGCCGCAACGCCAGCAAGGACAACCCGGCCTATCTGGTGACGCAGGCCCGCGGCGGCTACGCGCTGAAATCGCACAGCGAGGTCGAGGTGGAGGGCTAAAGGGCCTTCCCTGAAGCCATAAAGGCTCCGTCATTCCGGGCGGAGCGAAGCGGAGACCCGGAATCCATGCCTGAACCTCTCCGGCAAGCGCTCCGGCATGGATTCCGGATCGGCGCCGCTGGCGCGGCTTGTCCGGAATGACGGGGAGATCTCTCCTGCCAGCTCCTGTCACCAGTGCGCCCGGCCATGCACTCCGCCCTCTCGCGCGGAAGCGGCTTCCGCCCCATATTGCGGCCATGGCCAAAATCTCCGACACGACCGACGCCGCCAAGCCGAAGCCCGCCAAGAAGCCGTCTTCCGCCCGCACGCCCAATTCCAAGGCGACCAAGCCGGAGCTGAAGCCGCTGGAGGGCTATCTCGCCGATCTGCTCAACCCGGCGATCAATCGCGGCAATGCGGTGCCCGGCGGCGCGTCGGGCTTCAGCGACCAGCCGCAGGCAGGTTACGAAGCAAAGCCGGACTACGCGCTGGAACGGCCCGGCGGCGAGGAAAGGCCGAAGCGCAAGCTCTCGAAGAAGGCCGATTCCGCCTTTGCCGGCGCCGAAGGCGCGGCGGCTGCGACCGCGACCTCGCTGCAGGCGCTGCTCGAAACCGGCAGCCCCTTCATCCAGCCCGGCAAGCCCTGGACGCCGCATCGGCCCGAGCGGCCGGACAAGTCGGAGGGCGGCATCCGCTTCCGGATGAATTCGGAGTACGAGCCGGCCGGCGACCAGCCGACCGCGATCGCCGACCTCGTCGATGGCATCTCCCGGCAGGAGCGCGACCAGGTGCTGCTCGGCGTCACCGGCTCGGGCAAGACCTTCACCATGGCGCAGGTGATCGAGAAGACCCAGCGCCCGGCGCTGATCCTGGCGCCGAACAAGACGCTGGCGGCGCAGCTCTATGGCGAGTTCAAGAGCTTCTTCCCCGACAACGCGGTCGAGTACTTCGTCTCCTATTACGACTACTACCAGCCCGAGGCCTATGTGCCGCGCTCGGACACCTATATCGAGAAGGAATCCTCGATCAACGAGCAGATCGACCGGATGCGCCATTCGGCGACGCGCTCGCTGCTGGAGCGCGACGACGTCAT
>DATDBB010000216.1:0-3910 GCA_036525085.1 Allobosea sp. | reverse complement strand
CTTGGCCATGGGGATATCCTCGAACCATGCGGGGCTGGTGAGGCCCACGGGAAATGATAATGGCCGGGCGGACCCGGCAAACCGTCGGGCGTGGGAATGCCGTAAAGGCCTGTCGAAGTCAAGGTGGAATGCCGTGGCCGGCCGCGGTTTTCACGCCGCGGGCGAGCCTCAGAGTTCCTCGCGCACGAAGCTGCCGTTCTTTTCCCAGAAGAATGGCACCGGCAGATAGGGCGCGAAGCCCCCGGCGATGCGGGCTTCGACCTCCTGGATGATGACTTTGGTGATGGTCGGCAGGTCCAGTTCCTTCGCCTCGTCGAAATCGACCCAGACCAGATCGATCAGCTCCGAATCGGGGCCGACGACATTTTCGATCCGCTTGGCCGAGGCCGAGGCATCGACCGTGAAGAAGCGGGTGTCGAAGCGCTTCGGGCGTCGCGGTGGCGTGATGGCGCGGGCCACGAAGGAGACGGCCGAGAGGTCCGGATAGATGCCGTGGCTCGCGAAGTCGGTCCAGCTGCCGGCCGGTGGCTTCTCCGGCGCCCCATATTCCGCCGAGCCGAAGAGCAGCCCGGTTTCCTCGAAGGTTTCGCGGATCGCGGCCAGGGCGAGCGCCCGCGCCTTGGACGAGGTCGGCCGCACGGTGCGTGCGCAGAGCCTGTCCTCGCAGATCTGGGCGAGCGCCCCCGTCGCCGCCATGCGCCTGTCGCCGGGGTCGACGCGGCCGCCCGGGAAGACGTATTTGCCCGGCATGAACTTGTGGCCGGGGTGGCGCTTGCCCATCAGGATGCGCGGCTTCGCGGCCGTGCGGTCGAGAATCATCATCGTCGCGGCATCCTTGGGGCGGATGTTGGCGGCGACGCGGACGCGCTCGGCCTGGGTCAATGTGACGGCGTGATCGTTCATGATGGCTGGACCGCTGGGGGAAGGGGCTGGCGCTCGGGCCGGTCGGGCGTGCCGCCGAAGCCGTGCATGCGCATCGCCCATTGCAGGCCGATGACCGCGCCCTTCGCCGGCTGCATCAAGAGAAGCGACAGGATCACGGTCAACGCCGGCCAGATCGCCATGTGCAGCCCCATCGACCAGTCGGCGTATTTCTCCGCCATCAGGATGCCACCGACGACGATATGGCCGACGATGGTGATGACGAGATAGGGCGGCAGGTCGTCGGCGCGCTGGTGGTGCAGCGGCTCGCCGCAGGCGGCGCAGGCGTCGACCGGCTTCAGGAAGCCCTTGAACAGCCGGCCCTGGCCGCAATGCGGGCAGCGGCCGCGCAGCCCGTTGCCGATCGCGCTGCGCCAGTCGCGCTCGGCGGGGCCGTCGACGGGAATATGGGTCTGGATCGTCATCAACGCCTCTTGCCCGTCTTGGGCTTGCCGGATTTGCCGCGTCCCGGCTTGCTGGCGCCGCTTTTTCCTGCGCCGCTCCTGCCGGGTCCGAAGGGCGAGCCCGGCCGGCCGCCTCCCGAGAAGGTGCCGCGGCTTGCCCGGACGGCGGAACGCACTGAACCCTGTCGCCCCTCCGACAGCAATTCGAACCGTAGTGCCCCGGCAACGGGCGCAGCCTCGACGAGCTTTACATGCACGCGGTCGCCGAGCCGGAAGCTCTCGCCCGTGCGCTCGCCGATCAGGGCATGGGCCGCCTCGTCGAAGCGGTAGTAATCCGCGCCCAGCGTCGAAGCCGGGACGAAGCCGTCAGCGCCGGTGCCGTCGAGCTTGATGAAGAGCCCGGCGCGGTTGACCCCGCCGATGCGCCCGTCGAAGGACGAGCCGATCTGGTCGGCCAGGAAATGCGCGATCAGCCGGTCCACCGTCTCGCGTTCGGCCGCCATGGCGCGCCGCTCCGCCGCCGAGATCCGGGTCGAGACCTCGCGCAATGCCTCCAGCGTCGTGCCCTTCGGCAGCCCGTCATCGCCGAACTTCTGCGAGGCGATCAGGGCGCGGTGGACGACGAGGTCGGCATAGCGCCGGATCGGTGAGGTGAAATGCGCGTAGCGACGCAGGTTCAAGCCGAAATGCCCGTAATTCTCGGCGACATATTCGGCCTGCGCCTGGGTCCGCAGTACGACCTCGTTGATGAAGGTCTCGTTCTCGGAGCCCTTGATCATGCCCAGGATGCGGTTGAACAGCACCGGCCGCAGCACGCCGTCCTTCGGCAGCTTGATTCCGATCGAGGCCAGAACCTCGCCGAGCGCCCGCATCTTCTCCAGCGACGGCTCGTCATGGCAGCGATAGATCAGCTGGCTGCCGGCTTTCTCCAAGGTTTCGGCGGCGGCGACATTGGCGAGGATCATGAACTCCTCGATCAGCTTATGCGCCGCCAGCCGCTCCGGCACGATGACGCGATCGACTGAGCCGTCGGCCTTCAGGATCAGCTTGCGCTCGGGCAGGTCGAGATCGAGCGGCTGGCGTGCATCGCGGGCACGCGACGCCACGCCATAGGCGGCCCAGAGCGGCATCAGGATGCTGTCGCGGACGGGGCCGGCCTTTTCGTCGGGCGTCCCGTCGATGGCGCCTTGCGCCTGCTGGTAGGAGAGCTTCGCCGCCGAGCGCATCAGGATGCGGTGGAAGGAATGGCTCTTCTTGGTCCCGTCCGCCTTGAGCACGAGCCGGACCGCGAGCGCCGGCCGGTCCTCGCCCTCGCGCAGCGAGCACAGATCGTTGGAGATGCGCTCCGGCAGCATCGGCACGACACGGTCGGGGAAATAGACCGAGTTGCCGCGCTCCAGCGCTTCCTTGTCCAAAGACGAGCCCGGCCGGACATAGGCCGCGACATCGGCGATCGCGACGGTGACGACATGGCCGCCGAGGTTGTCCGGATCGTCGTCGGGGGCGGCATGGACCGCGTCGTCATGGTCCTTGGCGTCGGCCGGATCGATCGTGATCAGCGGCAGCGCGCGCCAGTCTTCGCGCCCGGCGGTGCCGGCCTGCCGCACAGCCTCGGCCTCGGCAATCGTCGCGGGCTGGAAGACATGCGGGATGCCATGGGCGTGGATCGCGATCAGGCTGACCGCGCGCTCCGATTTCAGCGAGCCGAGCCGCTCGCGCACCTGCGCCTCGGGCGGCCCGAAGCGGCTCTCGCTGCGCAATACGACAGAGACGAGGTCGCCATCCTCCGCTCCCCCGGTCTGGCCCTTCGGAATCAGCGCCTCGCGACCTTGCGCCTTCTTGTCGATCGGGACGAGCCGGCCGGAGCCATCGGGCAGGGCGCGGAAGATGCCGAGCACCTGCGCCTTGCCCTTGCCCATCACCTTGAGCACGCGGCCGGAATAGCCGAAGCCTTCGACGCCCTTGAGCCGCGTCAGCTTGAGCAGGACATGGTCGCCGAGGCCGGGAGCCGGCGCCGCATGGCGCTTGGCGCGGAACTCGCGCTGCCGCTCGACCAGGATTTTCGGCGGCGCGCCCTGGTCGGCCTCGTTCCATTCCAGAGGGGTCGCGAACGGGTCGCCGTCGCGGTCCTTGCCCTTGATCTCGCAGAGCAGCACGGGCGGCAGCGCCCCGCGCGGATGGACCGGCCGCTCGACGCCGTCGCCGCCGGTCTCGCCCTCCTCCTCGAGCTCCTTAAGGATGCGCTTGAGCCAGATCTTGCCGCCGCCCGACAGGCCGAAGGCCTTGGCGATGTCGCGCCGGCCGACCTCGCGCCCGGCCTGCCGCTCGGATTCGATGAAGTCGAGGATCGCCTCACGGCTGGGTTCAGGCGCGGACAACGCTGTCGCTCTCGGAGAAGTTTGCGGGGGAAGTTGAAAGCAGGATCATGCCTTGATGTGGCATGTGCGGCGCCCGGATGCCAGAACCCTGGCCGAATTGCTCCCCTGCAACGGAAGAAGGGCCGCCCTTCCGGGCAGCCCTTCCATTGCCGAACCGCAGCCCCGGTAACCGGGCCTGAAGATCCAAAAGCTCACGCGGAACAAGAA
>DATDBB010000215.1:0-5601 GCA_036525085.1 Allobosea sp. | reverse complement strand
CAGTAGCGCTGGCGGGATTCGGAATCATTCCGTTAACCCTTCATTGACAGAGTGCTTCGGATTCGCGGCGCTTCACTGGCGTCGCCGCCTGCTCTGGAGCCCCCGTCATGGTCTCGCGCGCCGAACCCTCTCTCAGCGGCCGCTGGTGGTGGTCGATCGACCGCGTGATCCTGAGCGGCCTCGTGGCGCTGATGGTGTCGGGCGTCGTGCTGCTGATGGCGGGCGGCCCGCCGGTGGCGGAGCGGCTCGGCCTCTCGACCTTCCATTTCGTCAACCGCCAGGCGGCCTATCTCGTCATCGCGATGACGATCTTCATCGGCGTCTCCTTCCTGACGCCGCGACAGGTCCGCCGGGCGGCGCTGGTGATCTTCACCGTCTCGCTCGCCATGGTCGTGGCGACGCTCTATCTCGGCGTCGAGGTCAAGGGCGCGCGGCGCTGGCTGACACTCGGCCCGCTCGGTTCGGTGCAGCCTTCCGAGTTCCTGAAGCCCGCCTTCGTCGTGCTCGCCGCCTGGGCCTTCGCCGAGGGCACGCGCCGGCCGGACCTGCCCGGCACGATCCTGGCCTTCCTGCTGCTGCCGGCGACGATCGCGCCGCTCGTTCTGCAGCCCGATTTCGGCCAGACCATGCTGGTCACGCTGGTCTGGGCCGGCCTGTTCTTCGTCGCCGGGCTGCACTGGTTCTGGGTGCTGGGGCTTGGCGGGGCAGGGGCGGTAGGCATCCTGATCGCCTATCAGCTCGTGCCGCATGTGCGCGCCCGTATCGAGCGCTTCATGGACAAGGGCTCGGGCGACACCTTCCAGATCGACACCGCGCTGGAGAGCTTCGCGCAGGGCGGCTGGTTGGGTAAGGGCCCGGGCGAAGGCACGGTGAAGCGCATCCTGCCCGACGCCCATACCGACTTCATCTTCGCCGTCACGGCCGAGGAATTCGGCATCGTGGTCTGCATCCTGCTGGTGATGCTGTTCGCGCTGATCGTGCTGCGCTCGCTCGCCGTCGCGCAGAAGGCCGAGGATCCGTTCATCCGGCTTGCGGTCACGGGCTTGGCCCTGCTCTTCGGCATCCAGGCCGCGATCAACATGATGGTGAACCTACACATGATGCCGGCCAAGGGCATGACGCTGCCTTTCATCTCCTATGGCGGCTCCTCGCTGATCTCGCTGGCGATCGGCACCGGCTTCCTTCTGGCCCTGACGCGCAAGCGGCCGCGCGCCGTCGATTTCGGCCGCTTCAGGGGCTGACGCCATGGCACGGGACAAGCTCGTCATGCTGGCGGCCGGCGGCACCGGCGGCCATCTCTTTCCCGCCGAGGCGCTGAGCCATGTGCTGCGGGCGCAGGGCATCCGGGTCGTGCTGATGACCGATCCACGCGGGGCGGAGTTCGCCGGGGATTTTCCGGCCGATGCGGTCATCCCGGTTCCGTCGGCGACGCCGTCGGGTCGGTCGCTGACCGGCAAGGCCAAGGTCGCGCTCGAACTGGCCAAGGGCGTTCTGGCGGCGCGGCGCGCTGTCAGGGAGGCCAAGCCGGCGCTGGTCGTCGGCTTCGGCGGGTATCCGACGGTTCCGCCTGTGCTGGGCGCGAAGCTCGCCGGCGCCAAGACGCTGATCCATGAGCAGAACGCCGTCGTCGGACGCGCGAACCGCTTCCTCTCCCGTTGGGTCGATACGATCGGGACCGGCTTCTCCGAGGTCGGCGGCCTCTCGCCCGCGGCGATGGCAAAATGCCGCCATGTCGGCAATCCGGTGCGGCCCGCCGTGGTCGCGGCCATCTCGCCCTATGGCTGGCCGGGCGAGGGCAACTTCAACCTGCTCGTCTTCGGCGGCAGCCAGGGCGCGCGCATCATGGCCGACACGGTGCCGCCCGCGATCCAGCTCCTGACGCCGGAGGAGCGGGCTCGGCTCGTCATCACGCAGCAGGCACGCACCGAGGATTTCGAGCGGGTCAGCGGCATCTATGCGCAGCTCGGCGTCAAATCCGAGATCGCGCCCTTCTTCAAGGATCTGCCGGCGCGGATGGCGCAATCCCATCTCGTCGTCGGGCGCTCGGGTGCCTCGACCGTGGCGGAGCTGACCGTGATCGGCCGGCCCGCCATCCTGGTGCCGCTGCCGGGCGCACTCGACCAGGACCAGGCCGCCAATGCCGCCTTCCTCGAAGGCGCCGGCGGAGCCATCCGGATACTGCAGCCGGAGTTCACCCCGCGTCGGCTCGCCAACGAACTCTCCGAGCTGCTGAAACAGCCCGCGCACTTGACGGTCATGGCCGAGAACGCCAAGAGCGCCGGAATTCCGGATGCCGCCGACCGACTCGCCCGCCTCGTCATCGACGTGGCCGGTTTCTAGAAACACCCAAGGATCACCGCATCATGAAGCTGCCGGCAGAACTCGGCGCCATTCATTTCGTCGGCATCGGCGGCATCGGCATGTCCGGTATCGCCGAGGTGTTGCACAACCTCGGCTACAAGGTGCAGGGCTCGGACGCCTCCGACGGCGCCAACGTCAAGCGCCTCGCCGAGAAGGGCATCTCGACCTTCGTCGGCCACAAGGCGGAGAATCTCGGCGAGGCCGAGGTCGTGGTCGTGTCGACCGCGATCAAGCGCGACAACCCCGAACTTGTCGCTGCCCGCGAGAAGCGCCTGCCGGTGGTGCGCCGCGCCGAGATGCTGGCCGAGCTGATGCGCCTGAAGACCGCTGTCGCAATCGCCGGCACCCACGGCAAGACGACGACGACCTCGCTCGTCGCGACGCTGCTCGAGAAGGGCGGGCTCGATCCGACCGTGATCAATGGCGGCATCATCAATGCCTATGGCACCAATGCCCGCATGGGCGAAAGCGACTGGATGGTGGTCGAGGCCGACGAATCGGACGGCACCTTCCTGAAGCTGCCGGCGGACGTCGCGATCATCACCAATATCGACCCCGAGCATCTCGACCATTTCGGCACCTTCGACGCGATCAAGGCGGCTTTCCGCAGCTTCGTCGAGAACCTGCCCTTCTACGGCTTCGCGGTGATGTGCATCGACCACCCGACGGTGCAGGGCCTGGTCGGGCAGATCGAGGATCGCCGCATCATCACCTATGGCGAGAATCCCCAGGCTGATTTCCGGCTGATCGACATCGATCTCTCGGGCGGGCAGGCGAAGTTCACCCTGCTGATCCGTGACCGTAAGCGTGGCCGCGATGAGGTCGTCCGCGATCTCGTCATGCCGATGCCCGGTCATCACAACGCGCTGAACGCCACGGCGGCGATCGCCGTCGCCTACGACCTCGGCATCCCGGTCGAGAGCATCCGGGCGGCGCTGGCCGGTTTCGGCGGGGTGAAGCGCCGCTTCACCAAGACCGGCGAGTGGAATGGTGCGCTGATCTTCGACGATTACGGCCATCACCCGGTCGAGATCGCCGCCGTGCTGAGGGCGGCGCGCGCCTCGACCAAGGGCAAGGTCATCGCCGTCGTGCAGCCGCATCGCTACACCCGGCTCTCCAGCCTGTTCGACGATTTCGCAGCCTGCTTCAACGACGCCGACACGGTGATCGTGGCCGAGACCTATGCGGCGGGCGAGGCTCCGATTCCGGGTGCCGATCGCGATTCGCTGGTTTCGGGCATCAAGGCGCGCGGGCACCGGCATGCGCTGCCGTTGGAAAGTCCCGACAAGCTCGCCGGAATGGTCGCCGAGGTCGCGGGGCCTGGCGACTATGTCGTGCTGCTGGGCGCCGGCAACATCACGCAATGGGCCTATGCGCTGCCGGGGGAACTGGCGGCGCTGAAGGGATGAAGCTCGAGGATTGATCCTTCTCCCCTCGGGGGAGTTCGGTTAAATCCACCATCATGACCTTTCCCGACATTACCCCCGCCATCCGCGCGGCCGCGCCCGAATTGCGCGGCCGCCTGCTCGCCAATGCCGAGCTCGCGCCGCTGACCTGGTTCCGGGTCGGCGGGCCAGCTCAGGCCCTGTTCACGCCGGCCGACGAGGCCGATCTCGCCCATCTGCTGGCGCATCTGCCTGAAGGCATCGCGATCACAGTGGTCGGGCTCGGCTCGAACCTGATCGTGCGCGATGGCGGTATTCCAGGCCTCGTGATCCGGCTCGGCGGCAAGGCCTTCGGCGAAATCGCGATCGAGGAGGGCGACAAGCTGCGCACTGGTACGGCGGTGCCGGACGTCAAGGTGGCGCGGGCCGCCGCCGATGCCTCGCTCGACGGGCTCGCCTTCTTTCGCGGCATTCCCGGCTGCATCGGAGGTGCGCTGCGGATGAATGCCGGCGCCCATGGCGGCGAGACCACCGATGTGCTGATCGAGGCGCGCGGCGTCACGCGGGCCGGCGAGATCGTTACGCTCTCCCATGCCGATATGGGTTTTGCCTATCGCAGCAGCGGTGCCGCGACGCAGGAGATCATCTTCACCTCCGCGCTGTTCCAGGGGCGGCATGGCGACAGGGCCGAGATCCAGGCCGAGATGGACCGGGTGACGGCCGCGCGCGAGGCGGCGCAGCCGATCAAGGAACGCACCGGCGGCTCGACCTTCAAGAACCCGCCCGGCGGCAAGGCCTGGCAGTTGATCGACGCGGCCGGCTGCCGGGGCCTGCGCGTCGGCGGGGCGCAGGTCTCGGAGATGCACTGCAACTTCCTGATCAACACCGGCGGCGCGACGGCCGCCGATGTCGAGGGGCTGGGCGAAGAGGTCCGGCGGCGCGTGAAGGACCATTCCGGCTTCGATCTGCACTGGGAGATCAAGCGGATCGGCGTCGCTGCCTGAGGGCATTCCGTCAGCGGCGTTTCTTGGAAGCCCGGGAATCCGGTGGGGGTTAACGCCCCGTTAACCATCTTCGACCGAGGGTCGGCCGATCGCATCGACCGGGGACCTCGATGATCAAACACGTCGCAGTGCTGATGGGCGGATGGTCCGTCGAGCGGGAGGTCAGCCTCAGCAGCGGCACGGCCTGCGCGGCTGCGCTGGAGGGTGTCGGTTACCGGGTCACGCGCGTCGATGTCGGCCGCGACATCGCGGAGGTTCTGGCGAAGCTGAAGCCGGATATCGCCTTCAACGGGCTGCATGGCCGCTTCGGCGAGGATGGCACGATCCAGGGCGTGCTCGAGATCCTGCGCATCCCCTACACCCATTCGGGCGTGCTCGCCTCGGCGCTCGCCATCCGCAAGGACAAGGCCAAGATGGTGGTCCAGGCCGCCGGCGTGCCGGTGGCCCATGGCATCAATGTCTCGCGCTTCGAGGCGGCGAAAAGACACGTGCTGCCGCCGCCCTATGTGCTCAAGCCGGTCGATGAGGGCTCGTCCGTCGGCGTCGTCATCGTGAAGAAGGGGCGCGAGCATCCGCCCCAGGAAATCGCGCGTCCGGACTGGCCCTGCGGCGAGACGATGCTGGCGGAGACCTTCATTTCCGGGCGGGAGCTGACCTGTGCCGTGATGGCCGGCAAGTCGCTCGGCGTGACCGAGATCCGGGCCGCCACGGGGGAGTTCTACGACTACGATGCGAAATACACGAAAGGTGGTTCGATCCACATCTGCCCGGCTCAAATTTTACCAAAAATTTACCAGCAGATCGAAGAGTGTGCGTTAACGGCGCATCAAGCAATCGGGTGCCGGGGCGTG
>DATDBB010000214.1:0-5630 GCA_036525085.1 Allobosea sp. | reverse complement strand
CAATGTCATCCAGGGCGCCCGCATGGTCGGCGCCGACAAGATCATCGGCGTCGACATCAACCCGGGCAAGCGCGCCATGGCCGAGAAGTTCGGCATGACCGACTTCGTCAACCCGAAGGAGATCGGCAACGACAAGGTCGTGCAGGCGATCGTCGATCTGACCGGCGGCGGCGCCGACTTCTCCTTCGACGCCACCGGCAACACCGATGTGATGCGCCAAGCGCTGGAATGCTGCCATCGCGGCTGGGGCGAGTCGATCATCATCGGCGTGGCCGAGGCCGGCAAGGAGATCGCGACCCGCCCGTTCCAGCTCGTCACCGGCCGCGTCTGGAAGGGCACGGCGTTCGGCGGCGCGCGCGGGCGCACCGACGTGCCGAAGATCGTCGACTGGTACATGGAGGGCAAGATCAACATCGACGACCTGATCACTCACAAGCTGAGCCTGGACGAGATCAACACCGGCTTCGACCTGATGCATGAGGGCAAGTCGATCCGAAGCGTTGTGGTCTACTGAGGCGCCGCTTTCTGGCCTCATCGATGGGGCACGCCTCTTTAGTCATTCCGGGGCGGCGCATCGCGCCGAACCCGGAACCCACGACTGGGTACGGCGCTTGAACAAGCCGATCGGGCAAGGGCTCGCCCGGTCGTGGGTTCCGGGTTCAATCCTAAGGATCGCCCCGGAATGACAGAGGTCGCGCAACCGCAAAGGAACCCCGCATGGAACTCCTCTCCTCCTCGAAGGCCTTCGGCGGCTCGCAGCGGGTCTATCGCCATGACAGCGCCGCCTGCGCCTGCCCGATGACCTTCGCGATCTATCTGCCGCACCAGATCGAGGACGGGCCGGTTCCGCTGCTCTGGTATCTCTCTGGCCTGACCTGCACGCACCAGAACGCCATGGACAAGGGTGAATATCGCGCCGCCGCCGCCGCCAACGGCATCGCAATCATCTGCCCGGACACCTCGCCGCGCGGCCCGGGCATCCCGGACGAGCCGGACAACTGGCAGTTCGGCGTGGGCGCCGGCTTCTATCTCGACGCGACCCAAGAGCCCTATGCAAAGAATTACCGGATGGAGAGCTATATCCGCGACGAGTTGCCGGACCTCGTCTCCCGCCATTTCCCGGTCGACATGGGTCGGCAGGGCATCTTCGGCCATTCCATGGGCGGCCATGGCGCGATCACGCTCGCGCTTAAGAATCCACAGCGCTACGCCTCCGTCTCCGCCTTCGCGCCGATCGTGCAGCCTTCGACGGCCGGCTGGTCGCGCCCGGCCTTCGAGAAATATCTCGGCACCGACGAGCGTAGCTGGCGCGCCTATGACACTACCCTGCTGATCGCGGACGGCCATCGCGTCAGGGATCTGCTGGTCGATCAGGGCACCGCCGACGGCTTCCTCGACGAGGGCCTGAAGCCCCAGCTTCTGGAGATCGCCTGTGCGGCCGCCGGCATCCCCCTCGAACTGCACATGCGCGACGGCTACGACCACTCCTACAATTTCATCTCGACCTTCATGGCCCAGCACATCGCCTGGCATGCGCAGCGCCTGACGGCTCCCTGAGCCACGCCCAGGAACGCATCGCACGGCCCGCGTGTTGACCGGGTGCGCCGCTGTGGCGCTCCGGGGTACAAGCCATGGCCAATCAACAGCAGCCGCGTCGTTCGCTCTTCACGCGGCTGTCTCAGACGACCGCTCGCTGGGCCGGCAAGCCGCAGACCTTCTTCGTCGCGCTCTCGATCATCGTGCTCTGGGCGGCGTCGGGCCCGATCTTCGGCTTCAACGACACCTGGCAATTGGTGATCAACACCTCGACGACCATCGTCACCTTCCTGATGGTGTTCATCATCCAGAACAGCCAGAACCGCGACACGGCCGCGATGCAGATCAAGCTCGACGAGCTGCTTTCGAAGATCGAGGGCGCGCGCGAGGAGCTGATGGATCTGGAAGAGCTCGACGAGGAGAAGATCGAGGCGATCCGGCAGGAGTTCGAGCAGCGGGCGCGGAAGGCCCGCGAAACGCGCCCGGCCACCGAAACGCAAGACTGACGGCCCGTCCGTCATTGCGAGCGTCAGCGAAGCAATCCAGGGGGACGTGGAGCTCTGCCGCTCCTGGATTGCTTCGTCGCTAACGCTCCTCGCAATGACGCGAGCGGCCTCACACCACGGCGGTCAGCCCGCCATCCACCATCAGCAGGTGCCCGTTGACATAGTCCGACGCCGCCGAGGACAGGAAGATCGCGGCGCCGACCAGTTCCTTGGTCTCGCCCCAGCGCCCGGCCGGCGTGCGGCTGCAGACCCAGGCCGTGAAGGCCTCGTCGGCGATCAGCGCCTTGTTGATCTCGGTGGTGAAATAACCCGGGCCGATCGCGTTGGCCTGGATGTTGTGCTTGCCGAGCTCGGCCGCGAGCCCACGCGTCATCATCTTCACCGCGCCCTTGGAGGCCGTATAGGGGATGATCGTGGCGCGGCCGAGCTCGCTCATCACCGAGCCGATATTGATGATCTTGCCGCGCTGGCGCGGCACCATCCGCTTGGTCACCGCCTGCGTGGCGTAGAACACCGAATGCAGGTTCGTCGCCATCACCTCATGCCAGCCTTCGACCGGGAATTCGGTGATCGGCGCGCGCTTCTGCATTCCGGCATTGTTGATCAGGATGTCGATCGGCCCGATCTCGGCCTCGATCTTCGCAACGCCCGCCTCGACGGCGGCATGGTCGGTGACGTCGAAGGGCGCGACCGAGACCCGGCGGCCGGCCGCCGCGATCGTTTCCGCCGCCCGTTCCAGCTTGGCCTTGTCGCGGCCGTTCAGAACGACATGCGCGCCGGCCCCCGACAGCCCCTCCGCCAAGGCGAGCCCGATCCCCTGCCCCGAGCCGGTGACCAGGGCGATCTTGCCCTCCAGATTGAACAGCGACAGAGACATGGCCGATCCTCACGACGATGGGGCGGCCGGCATCTTTGGGTTTGCACCGGCCCGATGAAACTGGGTAAGCAGCTTTCAAACGATTAGACAACATCGGTCACGAGGTCGAAACTCACTCTACGCCCTCATCCCGAGGAGCCGCGGAAGGCGGCGTCCCGAAGGATGATCCCGCAGGCTCCGGAAGCAACTGGAGCGTCCTTCGAGACGCGCTCGTGCCGAGCGCTCCTCAGGATGAGGGCTGGGGAGAATAACGACGCTTCAGGGAGAAACCATCATGCGCGCCGTCGTCATCCATGCCGAGAAGGACCTGCGCGTCGATGAGGTCGCCGTCAGCGAGCCCGGCCCGCAGCAGGTCCGCGTCAAGATCGAGGCCGGCGGCATCTGCGGCTCCGACCTGCACTACTACCTGCATGGCGGCTTCGGCACGATCCGGGTCCGAGAGCCGCTGATCCTCGGCCACGAGATCGCCGGCCGCGTCGAAAAGATCGGCAGCGAAGTGACGCGCGTGAAGGTCGGCGACCGCGTCGCGGTCAATCCGAGCCGCGCCTGCGGCCATTGCCGCTATTGCCAGATGGGCCTGCAGCAGCACTGCACCGACATGCTGTTCTATGGCAGCGCGATGCGCTTCCCCCATGTCCAGGGCGGCTTCCGCGAAATGCTCGTCATCGAGGAGCGGCAGGCGGTGAAGGTCGCCGATCATGTCACCGCGGCCGAGGCCGCCTTCGCCGAGCCGCTCGCCGTCTGCCTGCATGCCGCCAAGCGCGCCGGCCCCCTGCTCGGCAAGCGCGTCCTCGTCACCGGCTCGGGGCCGATCGGCATCCTCGCCATCGTCGCGGCGAAGGCGGCGGGCGCCGCCGAGATCGTCGCGACCGACGTGGTCGACGGCCCCCTGCCGACCGCGCTGAAGATGGGCGCGAGCCGGGCCATCAACGTCATGGCCGAGCCCGACCGCCTCAAGGCCGAGTACGGCGCCGAGAAGGGCGCCTTCGACGTGATGTTCGAGGCCTCGGGCAACCAGCACGCGCTGACCGGAGCCTTCGATGTGCTGCGCTCGGGCGGGACCATCGTCCAGATCGGCGTCGGCGGGAATTTCACGCTGCCGATGAATGTCGTCGTCGCCAAGGAGTTCGACCTGCGCGGCTCCTTCCGCTTCCATGAGGAGTTCGACTGGGCCGTGGCGATGATCGGCTCGAAGACCATCGACCTCTCCCCGCTGCTGACCGCGACGATTCCCGTGGAGCGCGCGATCGAAGCCTTCGACCTCGCCGCCGACAAGTCCAGGGCGATGAAGGTCCAGCTCGCCTTCGGCTAAGGCAAAGCCTCGCCGTCATTCCGGGGCATCGCAAAGCGATGAGCCCGGAACCCATAAGCGCTGGAGGAGCAGGGAAGGCTGGCCGCTCGTCGCACGTTGCTGGCACCGGTGCGGTTATGGGTTCCGGGTTCGCCCTGCGGACGCCCCGGAATGACGGCACGGACGAACAGGCCCTCCATCTACGATCCGTCACAAAATGTGAGAGGGCGGAAACGAATTCCCCGCTATAAACGCGTCGGAACGGGCTCGTCGCCCGATGTGGACGCAATCGAGAATGACACGCAAATATTTCGGAACCGACGGCATCCGTGGGCGCGCCAATGGTGTGATCACCCCGGACCTCGCCCTCAAGGTCGGCCAGGCCACGGGCCTGGCCTTTCATCGCGGCGACTATCGGCATCGCGTCGTGATCGGCAAGGACACCCGCCTCTCCGGCTACATGATCGAATACGCGATGGTCGCGGGCTTCACCTCGGTCGGCATGGACGTGATGCTGCTCGGCCCGATGCCGACGCCCGCCGTCGCGATGCTGACCCGCTCGATGCGCGCCGATCTCGGCGTGATGATCTCGGCCTCCCACAACCCCTATGAGGACAACGGCATCAAGCTGTTCGGCCCCGATGGCTACAAGCTGAGCGACGAGGTCGAGCGTGAAATCGCCAAGCTGATCGATTCCGATCTCGCGCCACGCCTCTCGGCCTCGCCCGCTCTTGGCCGGGCCAAGCGCATCGACAGCGCACAATCGCGCTATATCGAGTTCGCCAAGCGCACCCTGCCGCGCAATATGAGCCTGGAAGGCCTGCGCATCGTCATCGATTGCGCCAATGGCGCCGGCTACAAGGTAGCGCCCGAGGCGCTCTGGGAACTCGGCGCCGAGGTCATCTCGATCGGCGTCGAACCCGATGGCTTCAACATCAACAAGGATGTCGGCTCGACGGCCCCCGAAGCGCTGATCGCCAAGGTGCGCGAGTTGCGCGCCGATATCGGCATCGCGCTCGATGGCGACGCCGACCGCGTGCTGATCGTCGACGAGCTCGGCCATGTCGTCGATGGCGACCAGCTGATGGCCGTCATCGCGCGCGATTGGCTGGAGGATGGCCGCCTGTCGCAGCCCGGTCTGGTCGCGACGGTGATGTCCAATCTCGGCCTCGAGCGTTATCTTGCCGGACTGGGCCTCAGCCTCGCCCGCACCGCCGTCGGCGACCGCTATGTGCTCGAGCACATGCGCAGCCACGGCTTCAATCTCGGCGGCGAGCAATCCGGCCACATCATCCTCTCCGATTTCGGCACGACCGGCGACGGGCTCGTCGCGGCGCTGCAGTTGATGGCGGCCGTCAAGCGGCAGGACAAGCCGGTCTCCGAGGTCTGCCACGCCTTCGAGCCGCTGCCGCAGATCCTC
>DATDBB010000213.1:0-8786 GCA_036525085.1 Allobosea sp. | reverse complement strand
TCATGCTCGGGATCGACCGAGCCGTCCTTGGCCGGCAGGTCGCGGATATGACCGAACGACGCCACGACCTCGTAGTCGGAGCCGAGATATTTGTTGATCGTCTTGGCCTTGGCCGGCGACTCGACGACGAGGAGCTTCATGATGCGGTGTCTCGATAACAGCCTTATCGGAGCGCGGAACCGGCCGCTGGAGGCTGGTCCCGCGACCGGCGAAAGACCCGGCGGTTCGGAATTGCGCGCGAAAGTGGTTCAGGGCGCAGGCTGTGTCAAACGCCGATTGCGCGTTTGCGGCGTTTGCAGGCGTTCGGCGGCGTTTCGGCCACAATCGCGAGAATTCACCGGGAAACGCGAACCCGCCATCAGATGGCGAGGGGGCCGCCGCAGCGCAAGGGTGAGTGTGGCGTAGGTCGCTGCCGCGGCTCAGCCCAGCGCTTCGTAGAGCTTCGCCAGGAAGCCGTCATAGGACGCGCCGTCGATCCATCTGAGCACGGCGACGAGATCGTTCTGTGGATCGACGAGGATGACGTTGGTGCCGGCTCCAAGCGCCCAGAAGGCCGATGCGGGAACGCCGGGCTTGGCCGAGGGTGCCCGGTTCAGCCACCAGAGATAGCCGTAATTGGCGAGCGTCGGCGAGGGCGTCACCATCTGGGCGACCCAATCGGCCGAGAGCAGGGAAAGCCCGCCCCATTGCCCGCCACGCGCCATCAGCAGCCCGAAGCGGGCATGGTCGCGCGCGCCGATGAACAGCCCGCCGCCCCAATGCCCGCCGCCCGGCACCGACTGGATGCGCTTGCCGTCGATCTCGACATAGGAATTCTCATAGCCCTGCCACTCCCAGTCCCGGGAGGCGCCGATCGGGTCCATGATCCGCTCGCGAAGCACCTGCGGCAGCGGCCGGCGGAAGCGCTGCAGCAGGCAGTAGCCGAGCAGGTTCACCCGCACATCATTGTATTCGTAGAAGGATCCGGGCGTGCGCAACTCGCGGCGCTGGCCCTTGCGGCTGTTGTCGGCGCCGGGGCCGATCTGGCGGTTATGATCCACCTGGTCGGATTTTTCGAAGATCTCGCCCTGCCATTCGCTCGATTGCTGCAGCAGGTGGCGCCAGGTGATCTGCGCGTTGTGGGCGCTTTCGAAGAACGGCCCGGCTACGCTCTTGCCGACGGGCTCGTCGAGATCGCGGATCAACCCGTCATCGACCGCGAGCCCCGCCAGCACGGACAGATAGCTCTTGGCGATCGAGAAGGTCATGTCGATGCGGCTGGTGTCGCCCCATTCCGCGACGATCCGCCCGCCCTTCAGCACGAGGCCGGCCGGCCCTCCGCGTTCGCGCACCGGCCCGACGATTTCGCTCCACGGGCCGCTCTCGTTCCATTCGACATTCCCGACATAGCGCCCGTCCGGATAGTACAGGCTGCGCGGCCAGGGGCTGTCATGGGCCTCCGCAAAGGCGACGGCGGCGTCGAGCCGGGCGGAATCGAACCCGGCCTCGGCGGAAGCGATCGTGTTCCAGAGGGAGCCATGGGCGGCCGGGACAAAGGCGTCGGTGGACAAGGCAGGGCTCCTCGCAGCGGGCTAGGACGCGGCATGGCCGCTCGCCCAAGGCGTAGCGTCGTTTCGCCGGAACTTCCATCCGGCCAGCCGCATGGTGACAACGGCCGCGGAGCGCTTGCGCCCCGCCCGACTCGCGCCTAAACACCCCTCTTCAAATGACATCGCCAGCACCGCTCTATCCGCACCGGCATCTCCTCGGCATCGAGGGGCTCTCCCATTTGGACATCGAGGCGCTGCTGGACAGGGCGGATGCCTATGTCGCGCTCTCCCGCCAGGTCGAGAAGAAGACGGCGACGCTGCGCGGCCGCACGCAGATCAACCTGTTCTTCGAGCCCTCGACCCGCACCCAGGCTTCCTTCGAACTCGCGGGAAAACGTCTCGGCGCCGACGTCATGAACATGTCGGTCGCATCCTCCTCGGTGAAGAAGGGTGAGACGCTGATCGACACCGCCGCGACGCTGAACGCGATGCGCCCCGACATCATCGTCGTGCGTCATCACGCCGCCGGCGCGGTCAATCTGCTCGCCCGCAAGGTCGGCTGCTCGGTCGTCAACGCCGGCGACGGCGCCCATGAGCATCCGACGCAGGCCCTGCTCGACGCTCTGACGATCCGCCGCAACAAGGGCCGCATCGCGGGCCTCACCGTGGCGATCTGCGGCGACATCCTGCATTCGCGCGTCGCCCGCTCCAACATCATCCTGCTCAACGCGCTCGGGGCGAAGGTCCGCCTGATTGCGCCCTCGACGCTGCTGCCGGCCGGCATCGAGCGCATGGGCGTCGAGATCTTCACCGACATGAACAAGGGCCTGGAAGGCGCGGATATCGTGATGATGCTGCGCCTCCAGCTCGAGCGCATGCATGGCGCCTTCGTGCCGTCCTCGAAGGAATATTTCCGCTATTACGGGCTCGACCGCGAAAAGCTGGAGCGCGCCCAGCCCGATGCGCTGGTGATGCATCCCGGCCCGATGAATCGCGGCGTCGAGATTTCCTCCGAGGTTGCCGACGGAGCCCAGTCGCTGATCCGCGAGCAGGTCGAGATGGGCGTCGCAGTCCGCATGGCCGTGCTCGACGCGCTGGCGCAGCATCTACCGAATGTTTGACGCGAAGGCGCGAGTGGAACCGGGCATGGCCGAGCTTCAGGACATCGCGATCGTCAATGCGCGCCTCGTCGATCCCGCGACGGGCCGCGACGGGCAGGGCTCCCTGCTGCTGCGCGCCGGCACGATCGCCTCGGTCGAGTGGGGCGGTGCCGCGCCAGCGACGGGCGAGGGCGTCCGCCGCATCGAGGCGAAAGGGCTCGTCGTAGCACCAGGCCTCGTCGACCTGCGCGCCTTCCTCGGCGAACCCGGCGCCGAATTCCGCGAGACGCTGGGCACCGGCTCGCAGGCTGCGGCGGCGGGCGGCGTCACGACCGTCGTCTGCCGCCCCGACACCGATCCGCCGATCGACGATCCCGCCATCATCGACTTCATCAAGCGCCGCGCCCGCGACAAGGCGATCGTCAACGTGCTGCCCTGCGCCGCCCTGACCAAGGGCCTGCACGGCAAGGAGATCACCGAATTCGGGCTGCTGCTCGAAGCCGGGGCGGTCGCTTTCGGGGATGGTGCGAAGGCGCTGCGCAACCCGCAGATCATGCGCCGGGCGATGATCTATGCCCGCGATTTCGACGCGCTGATCATGAACCATGTCGAGGACCCGGATCTGCGCGGGTCGGGCGTCATGAACGAGGGCGAGTTCGCCAGCCGCCGCGGCCTGCCGGGCATCCCGCGCGAGGCCGAGACCGTGATGCTGGAGCGCGACATCCGCCTCGCGCGCGCCACCGGCGGCCGCTACCACGCGGCGATGATTTCCTGCGCGGACTCGATCGAACTGGTGCGCCGCGCCAAGGCCGAGGGGGTGCGCGTCACCTGCGGCGCCTCGATCAACAACCTCACCCTCAACGAGAACGATGTCGGCGACTACCGCACCTTCTGCAAGGTCTCGCCGCCGCTGCGCGACGAGCAGGAGCGCCTCGCCCTCGTCGCGGCGCTGGCGGAAGGCGTCATCGACGTCGTCGTCTCCGATCACGACCCGCAGGACGTCGAGACCAAGCGCCAGCCCTTCGCCGAAGCCGCTGACGGCGCGCTCGGCATCGAGACGCTGCTCTCGGCCTCGCTGCGCATGGTCCAGGCCGGCCAGATCGCGCTGCCCGAGCTTCTGGCGGCGCTGTCGACACGCCCCGCCGGATTACTCGGGCTCGGCTGCGGGCGGCTCGCCCCCGGCGCGCCGGCCGATATCATGCTGCTCGACATCGACGCGCCCTATGTCGTCGACAAGCGCAAGCTGAAGTCCCGCGCCAAGAACTCGCCCTTCGACGAGGCCAGGCTGGAAGGCATCGTGCAGGCCACCTTCGTCGGCGGTCGCATGGTCTATGAGGCTCCGGCGAGTTAGGTCGTGACGGTTTGCTCACCGATAGCCAAAGCCGTCATCCCGGGCGACCGAAGGGAGACCCGGGATCCATTCCGGAACCTCTCCGATCAATGCTCCGGAATGGATCCCGGATCGGCGCCGCTGACGCGGCTTGTCCGGGATGACGGCGCGTTGTCCTTGGGACGTGATTCACTCTACTCTCGTATGAATAGGGTCGGGGCGAGAGGGCTGCATGGTTGAGACTTTGAGTTGGGGCCTGTCCTGGCCCGCCTTTGCCGCTGCGCTTGCCATTGGCTACCTGCTGGGCTCGATCCCCTTCGGAATCATCCTGACAAAGCTCAGCGGTGGCCCCGACCTGCGCAGCATCGGATCGGGCAATATCGGCGCGACCAATGTGCTGCGCACCGGCAACAAGAAACTCGCGGCGCTGACGCTGCTCGGCGACATGCTCAAGGGCACCGTGGCGGTCCTGGTCGGCTCCTATGCGCTGGGCGGCCCTCAAGCGGCGCTCGTCGCCGGGCTCGGCGCTTTTCTCGGTCATCTCTTCCCGGTCTGGATCGGGTTCAAGGGCGGCAAGGGTGTCGCGACCTTTCTCGGCATCCTGATCGGGCTGGCCTGGCCGGTGGCGTTCGCCTTCGCCGCGATCTGGCTTGGCATCGCCAAGCTCTCGAAATACTCCTCGCTCTCGGCCCTGACGGCGAGCTTCGCGACGCCGCTCATCCTGTGGTTTGCCATGGGGCACCGACAGGCGGCGCTGCTCATGGCCCTGCTGACCTGCCTGCTCTGGTTCATGCACCGAACCAATATCGCTCGGCTGCTTTCCGGCAGCGAGGGCAAGATCGGCCAGAAGGGCTGAATGCGCATGGCTGGCATCGTCCTCAGCGATCGCCAGCGCCTCGATTGGCTTCGCCTCATCCGCAGCGAAAGCGTCGGGCCGCGGACGTTCCGCTCGCTGATGAACCGCTTCGGCGGCGCGTCAGCCGCGCTCGACGCCCTGCCGGATCTTGCCCGGCAGGCCGGCCGGAGCATCCGCATCTGCACGATGGCCGAAGCCGAACGCGAGGCGGAGGCGCTGCGCCGGCTCGGCGGCCGGCTGATCGCGCTGGGTGAGGCGCCGTATCCGCGCCCCTTGCAGGCGATCGACACCGCCCCGCCGCTGCTGTCCGTCCTCGGCCGGCAGGAGGTGCTGCGCCGCCCCTGCGTAGCGCTCGTCGGTTCCCGCAACGCCTCCGCCGCCGGCATGAAGTTCACCGCCCGTCTGGCGCGCGAACTCGGCGAGGCCGGATTCGTCGTCGTCTCCGGCCTGGCGCGCGGCATCGATACCGCCGCTCATGAGGCCAGCGCCGAGATCGGCACCGTGGCAGTGCTGGCCGGCGGCCTCGACGAGGTCTATCCGCCGCAGAACATTCCGCTGCTACAGCGCCTGCTGGAGGAGGGGGCGGCGATCAGCGAAATGCCGCTGGGCCTCGCCCCGCGCGGGCGCGATTTTCCCCGGCGCAACCGGCTGGTCTCGGGGCTCTCGCTGGGCACCGTGGTGGTCGAGGCCGCCCGCAAATCGGGCTCGCTGATCACGGCGCGCTTCGCCAACGAGCAGGGCAGGCTGGTCTTCGCCGTGCCGGGCGCGCCGCTCGATCCGCGCGCCGAAGGCGGCAACCACCTGATCCGCGAGGGCGCGACCCTCTGCGCCGAGGCCGCCCATGTCATCGAGGCGCTGACGCCGCTGCTCGACAACGATCTCGGCTTTCTCCCGCCGCCGCCCGCCCTGCGCGACGGCGCGGGCGAGGACGTGACGCAGGCGCTGTGGGACGAACTCGACCTGCCGGGCATCGGAGTAGCTCCGGTCGCGGCGGTTCCGGAGCCCGAAAGCATCACAGGCGCGATGCCCTCGGCGCACGGCGCGGTGGACCTGCGGCGCGTGGTCCTGCAACTGCTCGGCAGCGCGCCGATCTCGATCGACGATCTCGTGCGGGCGAGCGGACGCTCGGCGCGCGAGATCAGCCATACGCTGCTCGATCTCGAACTCGACAACCTGATCCGGCGCCACCCGGGCGGCACGCTCACCCGGGTCGAGGACTAGGCGGTTCGTTCCAGTTAATTGCAACCTATGATTGTTGATGCCGCATTGGTCGGCGATGCTCGATCGCTGGAATTCTGCTGTCTAGCACTCCGCGAGATTTCCTTTGTCACCGCCGGAATGCGCCAGACGCTCGCCCTGGATCGACGCTTCGAGCCGCGCCATTTCCAGGAAATAGGCCAGGCTATCGAGATCCGCCGCATGAGCCATGGCGCGCAGACTCGCGGCCAGACCTTCGATGTAGCCCGCCACTTCGCGTTGCGTCGCGCGAGAGGAATGAGTTTCGTCGCGTTTCGGATGCCGTCTGCCGCTCGCCGCCGCGGGGTCGATCGCGTCGTGCCGTGGCTTCGCGTCATCCTGCGAGGCCAGTTGATTGCGTGCTTTTGACGTCATCGCCGAGGGCTCCCCGCGAGTGATGGGCAAGGCTCGATGGTTGGAACGCGACATCGCTGCTCGAGAACGAGTCGAGATTATGCAATCATAACGTGTAGAATGCGCTGACCTCAAGCGCCGCTATAGGCTCAGACGAGAAAAAGAACGGCCAATGGCAGCGTTGCCAGCGCGAGCAGGGTCTGGAGGGTGGTGATTTCGGCCATCAGCGGCGCATCGCCACCGAGATCGCGCGCCAGGAAGTAGGCCGCGGTCGCGGTCGGCACCGAGGCGGCGACCACGGTCATGGTGAGCGCAGGCCCCGTCAGGCCGAGATGGCGCGCGATCGTCCAGGCCAGCAAAGGCATGACGACAAGCTTGAGGCCGATCGCGATCCAGTGGGCGAGCCTGGGCCGCGCCAGGCTGCGCAGGTCGAGCCCCGCTCCGACGACCAGCAGGCCGACGCCCAGCGCCGCCCGGCCCATGACATCGAGATAGGTAGTGATCGCGGCTGGCAGCATCCACTGCATCTGGTTCAGCACGAGGCCGACCGCCGACGACCAGATGAAGGGGTTGAAGGCGATCGAGCGCGCCGTCGCTGCCGCGCTCATCGGCCGGCCATTCGCATAGCGCGCCAGCACCAGCACGCAGAGCACGTTGAGCAGTGGGATCATCGCGGCCACCGCGATCGCCATCAGCGTGGTGCCGTCGCGCCCCTGCAGGCCGGCCGCCATGGCGAGGCCGATGAAGGTGTTCCAACGGATCGATCCCTGGAAGATCGAGGTGAAGGCCGGCCCGCAGATGCCTGCGCGAGCCAGCAGCGGGCGCGTCGCCAGCAGGAGCCCGGCGACGGTCAGGATCGCCAGCACGAGGCTCATGCCCATGGCCAGAACCGGCAGCCGGCCGAGATCGGCTACCGCCAGCGTGTGGATCACCACCGCGGGAAACAGCACCTGATAGGTCAGGCGCTCGACGCCGAGCCAATGCGCCGGCGAGACTGTGCCGCGGACTTTGAGGACCCAGCCCGTAGCGATGACGAGGAAGACGGCGATCAGACTGGAGAGCATGGCATCTGCGGAAAATGGGGAGGTTATGGGGCTGACGCTGGAACAGGTGCCGCCCCGGCAGACATGCCCAAGGGAACAACAATCATGGGCGTCTCGTTGATCTCTTCGAGACAGCCATGACGAGCCTGGGAGGCCTTTGTGACACTCCTTTCATGGCGGTTGACGTGAGGCAATGGCGACAGGTTCGGGGGGCATTGCGTCCGCCGCAATCCGGCCGCGATTGGTTCACGGGGCATTCAAGCGCACGGGACGAAACTTCCCTACAGGTCGGGGATCCCCGGCAAGAAGGAGATTGGACCATGATGTCTCTCAGGAAGACCGCCATCGCCGCGCTCGCCTCGGTGAGCGTCGTATCGGCCGGCTTCGTCGCGCCGGCCTTCGCCGCGCCGCGTGGCTTCGACGCCGCCAAGCTCGACAAGGCGCCGGCCGAATACAGCCAGTATTATCGCGGCTATCGCGGGTATCGTGGCGGCTGGAACAGGGGCAACAACGGCGCCGCCATTGCAGCCGGCGTCGGCCTCGGCATCCTCGGGGCCGCGGCGATCGCCTCCAGCCGCAGGGCCTATGCCGACCCGTACTACTATGACGACGGGTATTACGCCCCGGCGCCCGTTTATGCGCCTGCTCCGGTCTACGCGCCTGCGCCCGTCTACCGCCGCTACTACGGGCCGAGCTACGACTTCCGCGATCATCGCTGAGGGCCGGCCTGGGCCGATTGCCGAGGACCTGCGCGCCATCATGGCGCGCAGGTTTTTTGTTGGGCTCCCGCGCAGCCCTGCGCGATGCGGACAGCCCGGTTCAGTCCTCGGCCACCTCGTCCGGCTCCATCCGCATCAGCCGGTCGAGGGCGCCCTGGAGAATGTAGGCTGCGGCCATCTTGTCGACGACCTCGGCGCGCTTGGCTCGCGAGGCATCGGCGTCGAGCAGTGTCCGGGTCACGGCCAGCGTCGACATGCGCTCGTCCCAGAACACGATGGGCAGGCTCGTCAGCGGCCCGAGATTGCGCACGAAGGCTCGCGTCGACTGCACGCGCGGGCCTTCCGTGCCATCCATGTTGAGCGGCAGGCCGATGACGAGGCCGGCTACCGCATGCTTTTCGGCGATCCTGAGCAGTTCCGCCGCATCCTGCCCGAACTTGACCCGCCGGATCGTCTCAAGCGGCGTCGCGATCTGCCGCTCGACATCCGAGAGCGCGAGGCCGATCGTCTTGGTGCCGAGGTCGAGGCCGAGCAGCCGCGCATGGTCGGGCAGGGCGAGGAAGGCTTCGAGCGGCACGACATTGCTGGACATGAAGCGGGCGGTAGCATGCGCCGCCGC
>DATDBB010000212.1:0-14122 GCA_036525085.1 Allobosea sp. | reverse complement strand
GCCTTGAACAGGATCTTGGCCTCCTCGACCGACATGTCGAGCACGTCGGCGATCGACTTGTCGCGGTATTTCACTTCAAGAGTCTCGCGGTCGTAGCGCTTGCCCTTGCAGACGTCGCAGGTGACGTAGACATCCGGCAGGAAGTGCATCTCGATCTTCAGCAGCCCGTCGCCCTGGCAGGCCTCGCAGCGTCCTCCTTTTACGTTGAAGCTGAAGCGGCCTGCCTGGTAGCCGCGCGCCTTGGCCTCGGGCAGGCCGGCGAACCATTCGCGGATCGGCGTGAAGGCGCCGGTATAGGTCGCCGGATTGGAGCGCGGCGTGCGGCCGATCGGCGACTGGTCGATGTCGATGACCTTGTCGAGCAACTCCATCCCCTCGACGCGGTCATGCGGGGCGGGGTGCTCGATCGAGCCGTTGAGCTTGCGCGCCACGGCCCGGTAGAGTGTGTCGATGACCAGCGTCGACTTGCCGCCGCCGGAGACGCCGGTGATGCAGGTGAACATCCCCAAGGGTATCTCGACATCGACGGATTTGAGGTTGTTGCCGCGCGCGCCGACGATCTTGAGGCTGCGGCCCTTGGTGGCCTTGCGGCGCTTGGCCGGCACCGCCACCGACATCTCGCCGGTGAGGTATTTGCCGGTGAGCGAAGCCGGGTTGTCGAGGATCTGCTGCGGCGTGCCCTGGGCGACGATCTCGCCGCCATGGATGCCGGCGCCGGGGCCGACATCGACGACATAATCGGCGGTCAGGATCGCGTCCTCGTCATGCTCGACGACGATGACGGTGTTGCCGAGGTCGCGCAGCCGGCGCAGCGTGCCGAGCAGCCGCTCATTGTCGCGCTGGTGCAGGCCGATCGAGGGCTCGTCCAGCACATAGAGCACGCCGGTGAGGCCGGAGCCGATCTGCGAGGCCAGCCGGATGCGCTGGCTCTCGCCACCCGAGAGCGTGCCGGAGGCGCGGGCGAGGGTCAGATATTCGAGGCCGACATCGAGCAGGAAGGTCAGCCGGTCGCGGATCTCCTTGAGGATGCGCGGCGCGATCTCGTTCTGCTTCTTCGAGAGCTTCGAGGGCAGGGCGGAGACCCATGCCAGCGCGTCCTTGACCGAGAGCCGCGAGATCTCGCCGATATGGCGGCCGTCGATCTTGACCGCCAGCGCCTCGGGCTTGAGGCGATAGCCGTCGCAGGCCTTGCACGGCGTCTCGGACATGAAGCGGCCGATCTCCTCGCGGGCCCAGTCCGACTCCGTCTCCTTCCAGCGCCGCTCCATATTGGTGATGACGCCCTCGAAGGGCTTCCTCACCTCATAGGCGCGCAGGCCGTCATTATAGGCCAGGCGGACCGCTTCCGTGCCCGTGCCGAACAGGATCGCGTCGCGGGCCTGCTGCGGCAGCTCGACCCAAGGCTTCGTCATCGAGAAGCCGAAATGCCTGGCGAGCGACTCCAGCGTCTGGCCGTAATAGGGCGAGGTCGACTTGGCCCAGGGGGCGATGGCGCCCTTCTTCAGCGTCAGCGCGCCGTCCGGCACGATCATGTCCGGATCGATCCGCATCTCGTGGCCGAGGCCGTCGCAGACCGGGCAGGCGCCGAAGGGGTTGTTGAACGAGAACAGGCGCGGCTCGATCTCGGGGATGGTGAAGCCGGAGACCGGGCAGGCGAATTTGGACGAGAAGGTGATGCGGCGGGCCTCGCCATTCTCCTGCTTCTCGTCGGCATATTCGAAGACGGCGATGCCGTCGGTCAGCTCCAGCGCCTGCTCCAGCGAGTCGGCGAGGCGGGCGCCGAGATCGGGCCGGATCACAATGCGATCGACCACGACGTCGATGTCATGCTTGAACTTCTTGTCGAGGCTAGGGGCATCCGGAATCTCGACGAACTCGCCATTGACCTTGACGCGCTGGAAGCCGCGCTTGAGCCAGTCGGCCATCTCCTTGCGGAACTCGCCCTTGCGGCCGCGCACCACCGGCGCGAGCAGATAGCCGCGGGTCTTCTCCGGCAGCTCGACCAGCCGGTCGACCATCTGCTGCACGGTCTGGCTCTCGATCGGCAGGCCGGTGGCGGGCGAATAGGGGATGCCGGCGCGGGCCCAGAGCAGGCGCATATAGTCGTGAATCTCGGTGACGGTGCCGACCGTCGAGCGCGGGTTCTTCGAGGTCGTCTTCTGCTCGATCGAGATCGCCGGCGAGAGCCCGTCGATTTGGTCGACATCGGGCTTCTGCATCATCTCGAGGAACTGGCGGGCATAGGCCGAGAGGCTCTCGACATAGCGGCGCTGGCCTTCGGCATAGATCGTGTCGAAGGCGAGCGAGGATTTGCCCGAGCCCGACAGTCCGGTGAAGACCACGAGCTTGTCGCGCGGAATGGCGAGATCGACGTTCTTGAGATTGTGCTCGCGCGCGCCGCGCACGGAAATGACGCGCGAATCCGTCTTGCGGGCCTCGTCGAACATCGCCTCCAGCGAGGCGGCCTGATCGGCGAGCGAGGTTTTGCTGACGCTTGAGGGCTTGCGAGCCATGGGGCGGTCCGGTTGTGATGAAGCGGTACAGATAGGGCAAAAGCCGGGCCATACCAGCCCAGGCCTTTCGCGGCAGCCATGACTACCACGCAGCGTCGCGCTCATCAGGCCTTCGCCGGACGCGTGCTGACAGGGGATGGCAGGAGCGGCGATGGCGCGGCGGCCGCCGGAGTGCGAAGCTGCGCTCCAACGACATTCCGCTACCATGGATCAAGCGTCGTCGAGCTGCGTTCAAGCGGAAACGCCTTCCAAAATGGACTTGCAACGCCGGGACCTGCCCGAGACCTCATCCGAACCAGACGGGCCCGCGCCAGAACGGGAGAGAGCCATGATCATGAAGGCTATCGTTCAAGCGGGCGCGCTGGCGCTCGGTCTTTGCCTCGGTGCGCCGTCCATGGCGTGCGAATTGTCCCGGCCGCTGAAGATGGCGGGGCTCGACTATGATTCAGCCGCGTTCCACACGGCGGTGGCCAGTGCGATCGCCGAGCGCGGCTTCGGCTGCAAGGTCGAGCGGGTGCCCGGCGCGATCGCGCCGCTGGTCAACGGGCTCGCGCGGGGCGATGTCGATATCGTCATGGAAATCTGGATGGCCAATCCGGTCGAGGCCTGGGTCAAGGCGTCCGAGGCCGGCCGGGTGACGCCGCTCGGCACGACGTTCCCCGATGCCAATGAGGGCTGGTTCGTGCCGCGCTATCTCGTCGCCGGGCCGGAGGCGAAGGCGCCCGAACTCAAATCCGTCGCCGATCTCGGCCGCTACAAGGCGCTGTTCACCGTTCCCGAGGAACCGGCCAAGGGGCGCTTCTACAATTGCGTGGCCGGCTGGGTCTGCGAAGGCATCAACACCAAGAAGCTCGCCGCCTATGGGCTGGCGGCGGATTACACCAATACGCGCGGCGGATCCGGCGAGGCGCTGGTCGCCGCGATCGAATCCTCGCTCAAGCGCAAGCGGCCGGTGCTGTTCTATTATTGGGGGCCGAGCTGGCTGCTCGGGGCCTATGACCTCGTCAAGCTCGAGGAGCCGGCCTTCGATGCCACGATCTGGGCCGAGCTCAAGGCGAGCGACGTGCCCAAGCGCGCCACCGCCTATCCGACGAGCCGCGTCGTGATCGGCGCCAATGTCGATTTCGAGAAGCAGGCGCCGCAGCTTGCGGCCTTCTTCCGGAAATACGGCACGACGAGCGAATTGACCTCGCGGATGCTGGCCGAGGCGCGCGAGAAGGGCCTGACGCCGGAACAGCAGGCGCTGGTCTTCCTGAAGACGCAAGCTGCGGCCTGGCGCGACTGGGTGCCGGCCGATGTCGCCGCCAAGGTCGCGGCCGGCCTGTGAGCGCAGGCGGTCTGCCCGATCTCGGCAAGGCGCTGCAGGGCTTCGTCAACCGGGCTGTCGATGCGATCGTCACCGGCTATGGCGACCGGCTCGACGGGCTCGGCGGGGCGCTGACCGCGCCGGTGCGGCTGGTCGAGACGGCGCTGCTGCAAGTGCCGTTCTGGCTGGCGCTGCTGCTTGTCGTAGCCGCGGCCTGGTGGCCGCGCCGCGATGTCGGCTTCGCCCTGGCGATGGCGGCGCTGCCTGTCGCCCTGGCGCTGCTCGGCGTCTGGACCGAGGCGATGCAGTCGCTGGCGCTGATCGCCGTCGCGGTCGCGATGGTCGCGGTGCTCGGCCTGCCGCTCGGCGTCGCCGCGGCGCGATTGCCCCGGCTCTCGCGCGTGCTCGCTCCGGTCTATGACTTGATGCAGACGATCCCGAGCTTCGTCTACCTGATCCCGGTTGCGATGGTGCTGGGCCTCGGGCGCGCGCCGGCGCTGGTCGCGACGCTGATCTATGCGCTGCCGCCCTTCGCGCGGCTGAGCGAACTCGGCCTGCGCGCCGTCGATGGCGGGCTGGTACAGGCGTCGCGCGCGCTCGGGCTCGGCCGCTGGCAGACGCTCTGGCTCGTCGAATTGCCGCTGGCCGGGCCCGCCATCCTGCAGGGCCTGAACCAGGCGATCATGATGGCGCTCGCCATGGTCGTGGTCGCCTCGATGATCGGCGCCAAGGGGCTCGGCGAGATCGTGCTGCTCGGCCTCCAGCGCGCCGATCCCGGGCTCGGTTTCGTCGGCGGGCTGGCGATCGTGCTGCTCGCGATTTTGCTCGACAGGATGGCGCGGAGCGCGCTGACGAGGCGTTGAGGAAGGGTGACCACGTCCCCCGCGAGCCGTCGTCCTGTGGACATTGCGCGCTCTCGCCTTGGGTGAATTGCTGAAGTTCGTGGAGTGCCTCTCGGGTGTTGCGATCGCGCCGCAACCGGACATTGGAAGATCGCTCGGAACCGGACATTCGTCGGTGGGCCACCCAAAGTCAGCTCCGGAACCGTCGCTGAAATCAATCAGGGCTGCGCCACCACTGCCACAGGAAGCCGCGAGCGAGGGTCAGCGTGCAGGCGCTGCGGCTGGATTTTATAGGTTGCCCCCTGCAAGTCCATTCATGTCGCCGGTGGGGCAACCGGTGCCGGGCTAAGGCTGCGGCTCCAGCAAGAACTGCGTGATAGCGCGAGCGGCGACCAGATGTCCGTGCGCATTCCAGTGCGCGTCTGATGGAAAATCGAAAAGTTGGCGTTGCTTGGCCCAATCGGCAGCAAAGACCGGGTGAAGATCTAGAAACGGCAGCCCTTGAGCCCTGGCTGTGTCTGCAGCGATCGCGTTGAGAGCAAGCGCCGGGCTAGAGACCACGTCTGCTTGGATGGCGCCCCGGTCTCCATCCATCACGAGATGCAGCGACGCACCCGCCCTGCGCGCCAAGGCTGAGAGCCGGGCGAAGGCGTGGTGCGTTGCAACGCGGATATCCGCTTCGCGAGACAGCGCTTCGCCGACATCGATGTTGGCGGCATAGCGCGGATCGGACGCGCGCGCCGGGCCAAGAAAAAGGTCCGCCAAGGTTTGCGGCCGCACCTGCCAGCGATACAGAAAGTATCGGGCGATCGCGGTGCGTCGTAGGAATTCCAGCGCGCCAGGGCGCCAGGGATCCGGCGGCAGTTCACCAAGAAACCTTCCGTTGGCGATGTTGAATTTCAGGAAGCTCGAGGTATAGCGCCCAGGCCGCAACACGAAGCTCTCATCGAAATCATTATGGACCAGGAGCACGACGATCCGGTCGGGACGGAAGCGCGCGACCTCACGCTCGACCATTTGCACGTATTGGCTGAGGGGTGCGCCTGAAATGGCGAACCGGTAGGTCTCGACCGGACGCTTGCCCGACATCGCCTGCTCGACGCCTTCGACGAAACTCATGCCCACCGGAACCTGTAGCGCCTCGACGAAGCTGTCGCCGACAAAGGCGATGCGGGAGACGCCCGGCCGGCGCTCCGTCGAATAGTCGGCAAGCGGTGAGTTCCAGCCCTGTGCGTTGATCGAAAAGGGGGCCGCGATATCGTCCCGCACCCGCCAGACTCCGGTTTGGCCAGGTGCGTAGCGAACCACATCGTTGACGATGGCGTTGCGCGGGACGTCGCTGCCCGGCAGCACGATCCGGAAGACGAAGAACTCGCAAATCGCAAGGAAGATCAGCACGCTTGTGACAGCAAGCCCAAGGTTGAGCATGGCTTCGCGCAGGCGGCTGGCTCGGGCTGGCGTCACGACTTCAGTCGAGTTCGAAAGCGGACTTGTAATCATGCATCAGCCCCGGGTTCTGCAACTCCTTGCGGAGCAGACAATCGCCGACGATCAACATCTCGATGTCCGAGCCCATGAAGCAGCGGAATGCGTCCTCCGGCGTGCAGACGATCGGCTCGCCGCGCACGTTGAAGCTGGTGTTAACGAGCACGCCGCACCCGGTCGCCGCCTTGAAGGCGCGGAGAAGGCCATGGAAGCGAGGGTTTGTCTCGGCGTGCACGGTCTGGAGTCGCGCCGAGTAATCAACATGCGTCACCGCCGGGATGTCCGAGCGAACGACATTGAGCTTGTCGATCCCAAACAAAGCCTGCTCGTCCGGCGTCATCGCGTGTCGACGCGCCTCCACGAGGTCGGCGACGAGCAGCATGTAAGGCGATGGACCCTCATGCTCGAACCAGATGGAGACGTCCTCCGCAAGCACGGCCGGTGCGAAGGGCCGGAACGATTCGCGGTATTTGACGCGCAGATTCAGGGTCTTCTGCATTACAGGGCTGCGTGGGTCGCCCAGAATCGAGCGGTTGCCGAGCGAACGGGGACCAAATTCCATCCGGCCCTGGAACCAGCCGATGGCTTGACCTTCACCGAGGGCCGCGACCGTCCTGGCGAGAAGCTCGTCCTCGTCGAGCGTCTCGAAGACGGCTCCGGCGGCTCTGAGGCGCGCTTCGGCATCGGACTGGCCGTAAGCAGGGCCGAGATAGGCGCCAGACATGGCGTCGAGCGTTTTCGGCGTTTCGCGCTCTCCGCCAAACTGGATGTGATGCGTCGCAAGCGCGGCCCCCAACGCGCCGCCGGCGTCTCCCGCCGCGGGCTGAACCCAGAGGTTCTTGAAACGCCCATCGCGCAGAATCTTTCCGTTTGCGACGCAGTTGAGCGCGACACCGCCGGCGAGGCAAAGGTTCTGCTCGCCGGTCTCGACCGACAGCGCGCGCGTCATCCTAAGGATGATCTCTTCCGTAACTGCCTGGATCGAGGCGGCGATATCCATGTGGAAAGGGCGCAGCGGAGATTCAGCCCCGCGCGCCGGCTCTCCGAACAGCGCCTCGAAACGCGCATTGGTCATGGTCAACCCGCCCATATAGTCGAAATAGGTCTGGTCCAGCCGAAAGCTGCCATCCTCCTTCAGGTCCACGAGCCGGTCGAGAATGGTCTGCGCGAAGCGCGGCGCGCCATAGGGAGCAAGCCCCATCAGCTTGTATTCGCCGGAATTGACCTTGAAGCCGGTATAATGGGTAAAGGCCGAATAGAGCAGCCCCAGCGAATGCGGGAAGTGCAGTTCCTTGACGATATCCAACGCCGCGCCTTTGCCGAGCGCGACCGACGTCGTCGGCCATTCGCCGACGCCGTCGAGGGTCAGGACCAGTGCGCGTTCGAAAGGCGAGGGATAGAACGCGCTCGCCGCATGGCTCAGATGGTGTTCGCAGAAGTGCAGGCGCGCCGGATCGAAGCCCGCATCAATGGCTTTGAGCTCGTCGGAGAGCAGGCGCTTCTGGAAGAGCTTCTCGCGCAGCCAGAGCGGCATGGCCGTGAGGAATTGCCGAAAGCCCGCAGGCGCGATCGAGAGATAGGTTTCGAGCAGCCGTTCGAACTTCAGGAACGGCTTTTCATAGAACACCACGGCATCGAGTTCGGAGAGGGTGGCTTTCGCCTCCGCGAGACAGTAGCGGACGGCGTTCGCCGGAAAGACGGCGTCATGCTTGACGCGGGTAAAGCGTTCCTCCTGTGCAGCGGCAAACGGCCGGCCGTCGACCACGAGCGCAGCGGCCGAGTCATGGTAGTAGGCCGACAGCCCCAGAATGCGCATCGGCGACCCTAGAACAGGGTGTAGACAAAGGGTGCGATCGCCGAGCCCTTGGTCAGAACGAGGAGTCCGCCCAGGAGCGCCATCAGCAATACGATCGGCATCAGCCAGTACTTCTTACGGGCGAGCAAGAACTCGCCGAGTTCGCTCAAAAAAGACATCGCTGCGGGTCCCTCAATATTGCTTCGTCATCGGGCCTGGCGCCGTCTCCCGAGAGAGCCAGTAGCTCGCCTTCGCCCGGTCGGGCCGAAGCGGGATCGGGCGCTTGCCGAGCGTGCGCATCAAAAGCCCTATAGGCGTGATGACGACAAAAAACATCAGCCCCATCACGAGCGGATTGACGATGGCGTGAAGCAACAGCCCGAACCGAAACCAGAATCGGTTCAACGGGTCCAGCGTTCGCGGTACGATCAGCGCCGCTAAGCCGAAGAGTGCGACGAAACCGGCCCAGAACGCCGCCCAAGCCCATGCGCCGCGCCACAATGCGATGGCAAACAGAATAGCGAAGAAGACCGCTATGACGAGGCCGAATTGCCGCGCCGAGCCGGGCGTGAGCTTGTCTTCACGATGCAGCGACTCGCCGGCAAGCTGGCCGGAGGGCTTCTTTCTCGCACCGGTTCCGGACAGCCGTGACGTCAAGATAACTCCTGATCGATCAATGACGGTGCCTTACAGGACACTGCTCGCCATGGCAATCGGCTGCCGGAGTTAGGTCGGGACTGAGCGGAGCAGGCGAAAACTAGGTTATGACGCGATTGCATGGAAGGTTGGAGCGGACGGCGGGGACCGAATCCATACGGCCAGGCGCAGCCCACCACCTTCCGACGTGAGACCGGCCATCCTGCCTGGAAGCGGCCCCTCTGAAGGTCGCATACGGGCCAGCTCCGATCGCCAGTCATCAATCGTCTAATGTCTCAGATGGGTCGGAAGCGTACGCTCGACGTGCTTTAGGCGCAGCGCCAGGATGACGGCGTGGTTCCGTTCAGCAGCGGCCGGCCTCGGAAGCGGCCGATCAGCCGACCGCCTCGCTCAGGCTCGCGATCGCCGCCGCGACGCCGCCCGCGCCATGCGGGATGCCCTTGGCCTGAAGCGCCATCTCGACGGAACCCAGCGTCGCCAGCAGAGTCGCTGCGCTGAAATGGCCCATATGGGCGATGCGGAAGGCCTTGCCGGTGTAGTCGCCGATGCCGAGGCCGAGCGAGACGCCGCAGACGTCGCGGGCGAAATCGGTGATCGTCGCGGTATCATAGCCCTCGACCAGGATCGTCGTGACCGAGGGCGAGCGCTGGGCCGGCTCGGGCACGCTGAACTGCAGCGCCTGCCCGGTCGCCCAGGTCTCGACGGCGGCGTGGGTCGCGCGGGCAAGCCCGGCATGACGCTGCCAGACCGCCTCGAGGCCTTCCTCGAAGATCATGTCGAAGGCGGCGCGCAGGCCGAAGAGCAGATGCTCCGGGGCCGTGCCGCAATGCTTCATATAGGCCAACGTGTTCATCCGGCCTGACCAGTCCCAGTAGCCGGTGCGCATGTTGGCATGGGTGTGGGCCGCCAGCGCCCTGGCATTGGCGGCAACGACGGCGAGGCCCGGCGACGACATCAGCCCCTTCTGCGAGGCCGACATGGCGACGTCGATGCGCCATTCGTCCATCTCGAAAGGCATGCAGCCGACCGAGGCGACGCCGTCGACCATGAACAGGGCAGGGTGGCCGGCGGCATCGATCGCCCGGCGGATCGCGGGGATGTCGTTGACGACGCCCGAGGCGGTGTCGACCTGGACCACCATCACGGCCTTGATCGAATGGCTCGTATCGGCGCGTAAGCGCGCCTCGACCGCGGCCGGATCGACCGCCGCACGCCAGCTGCCGGCCAGAACCTCGGTGTCCGCGCCCATGAAGCGGGCCATCTCGCCCCAGCCGATGGCGAAGCGGCCGCTCGCCAGCACGAGCACCTTGTCGCCGCGCGACAGCACGTTGCTCAGCGCCGCCTCCCAGCCGCCATGGCCGTTGGCGGCGTAGACGAAGGTTTCGCCGTTGGTTCGGAAGATGCGCTTGAGGTCGGCCAGGATCGACTCGGTCAGGCTGACGATCGACGGCGCGCTGAGCTCCTCGGCCGGGCGCATCATCGCCTGCAGCACGCGGTCGGGGATGTTGGTCGGCCCGGGCATGGCCAGGATCGGCCGGCCGTTGGCGAAGCTCATGGACAGGAATCCTCGTTGGACCGCGCGATCATGGCCGGCGGAGCTGATCCGAGGCCTTAGCGACAGAGCGGGCCGGCAGGCAAGGGTTCGGGCGCCTTCCGGCCATGACAATCTTTTGAGAAGTGCATGCCTTTGGCAGATGCATCACGTCCCTGCATGATTTCGGCCGGCCAGCCCGGCCGCAGCCCGGCCGCGATGGGCATGGCGGGCCGGACCTCGCGACACCGGCCCGCTCGGAAATCCGCATCCCGCTTCCGCCGTCGATGGATTAGAATGCTCTCCAAAAGCCCGGCGCGCCCTTGCGCAGCCGGCGCATCAGGGAGACGCGCCATGACCCAGATCGAGATGGCCGATGCGCCGCGACCGGACCCGGTGGTCCGCCGCATCACGGCGCGCGACGTGGCCGAGGCCTTCATCTCGGGCCTGCGCGACTTCCAGGCCGCGCCGCTCTTCGGCCTGTTCTTCGGCGGCCTCTACACGCTCGCGGGGCTGACCATCCTGCTCTGCCTGACGCGTTTCGGCATGTCCTATCTCGCCTATCCGCTGGCGGCGTGTTTTGCGCTGATCGGACCCTTCGCGGCCGTCGGGCTCTACGAGGTTTCGCGCCGGCGCGAGCTCGGGATTCCGCTGAGCTGGGGCGGCGTGCTCGGCGTCGTCCTGGCGCAGCGCAATCGCGAGCTGGGCTGGATGGCCCTCGTCACCCTCTTCGTGACGATCATGTGGCTCTATCAGGTGCGCCTGCTGCTGGCGCTCTTCCTCGGCTTCCAGTCCTTCGCCAGCTTCAGCGGCTTCCTGAACGTCCTCGTGACCACGCCGGAGGGGCTGATGTTCCTGGCCGTCGGCCATGTCGTCGGCGCCGTGCTGGCGGCGGCGCTGTTCTCGCTGACGGTGGTGTCCTTCCCGCTGCTGCTCGACCGGGAGGTCGACTTCATCACCGCGATGATCACGAGCGTGCGCGCCGTGGCGACGAACCCGCTGCCGATGCTGGGCTTTGCCGTGGTCATTGTGGCGCTGTCGGTGGTCGCGATTCTGCCGGCCTTCCTGGGGCTCGTCGTCGTCATGCCAATTCTGGGTCATGCGACATGGCATCTCTACCGGAAGCTCGTCGCTCCGGTGCCGTGACGGGCGAGGGTTCGAACGCGGCCCGCCCGTGGCATGGTCGTGCCGGCAGCGATGACAAGGAACGACGAGAATGGACGAACTGCGCCCTTTTCGGGCCATGGCCTACAATAATCTCTGGGCCAATCACCGGCTGCTGAGCGCCTGCGCCGGCCTGTCGCAGGAGGAGTTCGTTGCGCCTCGCACGGGCTTTTTCCCGAGCCTGCGCGCGACGCTGAACCACATCCTGATCATCGACCATTTCTATGTCGATGCGATGGAAGGCGGCACGCTCGGCCCTGCCGCCTGGGCCGACCAGGAGCCCTGCGCGACGCTGCCGGCGCTCAAGGCCGCTCAGGAGGCGATGGACCGCCGCCTGATCGCGATCGTCGAGGCGGGGGATATCGAGCGCATCGTCGAGGTGCATCGGCGGGTGCGGATCCAGCGCGAGCGGCTCGACCGTTTGCTGCTGCATCTGTTCCAGCATCAGGTGCATCATCGCGGCCAGGCGCACGCCATGCTCAGCGGCACGCCGGTCGTGCCGCCGCAGCTCGACGAATTCTTCTCAGTCGGCGAGGCGGGTCTGCGAGCGGGAGAATTCGCGGCGCTGCGCCTGACGGAAGCCATGATCTGGGGCGAGGATGAGCGACGGCCCTGAGTTGGTCTTCTGAGCAGGAGCAGGCTCGGGCGCGCCTCGACGAAATCGGGGGACAACGTCTGAAATTGGCTTGAACAAAACAAGAACATCGTTGATAGTGGCGCTGTAGGCCGGTAGGGTCCGGCTCCGGTCGTGAAGCCGGTTTCGATGTGCGCAGGAAATGGAGCCTCTCATGGCTGGTAGCGTCAACAAGGTCATTCTGGTCGGCAATCTCGGCCGCGATCCCGAGGTCCGGCGGCTCGGCTCGGGCGAGCCGGTCGTCAATCTGCGCATCGCAACCTCCGAAACCTGGCGCGACAAGCAGTCGGGCGAGAAGAAGGAGCGCACCGAGTGGCATTCGGTCGTGATCTTCAACGAGAACCTCGCCAAGGTCGCCGAGCAGTATCTGAAGAAGGGCTCGAAGATCTACATCGAGGGCCAGCTCCAGACTCGCAAATGGCAGGACCAGTCGGGCGTCGAGAAATACACGACCGAAATCGTGCTGCAGCGCTTCCGCGGCGAATTGACCATCCTCGACAGCCGCGGGCAGGGCGGTTCGGACGAGTATGGCGAGGGCGGCGGCATGATGGAGGATCGCTCCTCGGGCTCGTCCTTCGGCCGTTCGGGCCCCAGCAGCGGCGGTGGCGGCTCGCGCCAGCCGGCGATGGCGGGCGGCGGTGGCGGTGGGCGCTCGTCCTCGAGCCATCTCGACGACGACATTCCGTTCTAGACCCTGCCGTTCTAGAGCCTGCCGTTCCAGGGGCGTCGCGACGGCGGAACGCACCTGCGCGGCCCGCCTGAAAGCATTGCACCGCGCCGTGCCGGGCTTGCCCGGAGCGGCGCGGTTCGCATCTGTGAACCGAGTCTCCTGGCGGTTTGGGCTGGCACGCGGCTTGCGATACCCTGCGTCATCGTGGGGCCTGCCTCGGACAAGGCCTCCGGTCACAGGGGAGGCGGAAATGACGACACGGCGCGGATTTCTGGCGGGCGGCGCGGCGGCGCTGACGCTTTCGGCACCACGGCTCGCGGGCGCGGCCGATGCGAAGGTGCTCAAATTCGTCCCCCAGGCCGATCTCGCCGTCGTCGATCCGATCTGGACGACCGCGACCGTGACGCGCAACCACGCCTTCATGGTCTACGACACGCTGTTCGGGCAGGACGAGACCTACAAGGCGCAGCCGCAGATGGCGGAGGGCGCGGTTCCGGATGCCGACGGCAAAGCCTGGACGATCAAGCTGCGCGACGGGCTGAAATTCCATGATGGAGCGCCGGTCCTCGCGCGCGACTGCGTCGCCAGCCTGACGCGGTGGGGCAAGCGCGATTCCTTCGGCCAGACCCTGTTTGCCCTGACCGACGAGCTTTCGGCCGTCGACGACAGGACGCTGCGCTTCCGGCTGAAGAAGCCCTTCCCGCTGCTGCCCGATGCCCTCGCCAAGATGACGGCGTTCATGCCGGTGATCATGCCCGAGCGGCTGGCGCTGACCGACGCCTTCACCCAGGTCACCGAGGTCGTCGGCAGCGGGCCGTTCCGCTTCGTCGTGGCCGAGCGCCAGTCGGGAAGCCGCGCCGTCTACGAGAAGTTCGCCGGCTATGTTCCGCGTGGCGACGGCAAGCCCGGCCGCACCGCCGGCCCCAAGATCGTGCATTTCGACCGGGTCGAATGGCATACACTGCCTGATCCCTCGACGGCCGCCGCGGCGCTCCAGAGCGGCGAGATCGACTGGGTCGAGCAGCCCTTACCGGATCTGGTGCCGGTGCTGGCGCGCAATCCGGCGATCGAGGTCGCCGTCAAGGAGACGACGGGCGCGGTCGCGATCATGCGGATGAACCATCTGCATCCGCCCTTCGACAATCCGGCGATCCGGCGCGCGATCCTGCTGGCGATAGACCAGGCCGAGTTCATGGAAGCGGTCGGCGGGCCCGACAAGACGCTCTGGCGCACCGGCGTCGGCGTCTTCCCGCCGGGCACGCCGATGGCGAGCGATGCCGGCATGGAGGTTTTGAACAGCCCGCGCGACGTCGGCCGCGTCAAGCAGGCGCTGGCGGCGGCCGGCTATAATGGCGAGAAGGTCGTGCTGCTCGGCGTCACCGACCTCGCCAACCTCAAGGCCGAATGCGAGGTCGCCGGCGAGATGCTCAAGCGCATCGGCATGAATGTCGATTACCAGAGCATGGACTGGGGCACCGTCGTCGCGCGGCGCGCCAAGAAGGAGCCGCCGTCGCAGGGCGGCTGG
>DATDBB010000211.1:0-3606 GCA_036525085.1 Allobosea sp. | reverse complement strand
GCCGTCCACGTCCGCGTCGGTCATGATGATGATCTTGTGGTAGCGCAGCTTCTCGATGTTGAACTCCTCGCGGCCGATGCCGGCGCCCAGCGCCGTGATCAGCGTGCCGACCTGCTCGGAGGAGAGCATCTTGTCGAAGCGCGCGCGCTCGACGTTGAGGATCTTGCCGCGCAGCGGCAGCACGGCCTGGTATTCACGGGCGCGGCCCTGCTTGGCGGAGCCGCCGGCCGAGTCGCCCTCGACGATGAAGAGTTCGGACTTGGCCGGATCGCGCTCCTGGCAATCGGCGAGCTTGCCCGGCAGCGAGGCGATGTCGAGCGCGCCCTTGCGGCGGGTCAGATCGCGCGCCTTGCGGGCGGCCTCGCGGGCGGCGGCCGCTTCCGCGACCTTGCCGACGATCGTCTTGGCCTCGTTCGGGTGCTCCTCGAGCCAGGTCGACAGCGCCTGATTGACGACGTTCTCGACGACGGGGCGCACCTCCGAGGAGACCAGCTTGTCCTTGGTCTGCGAGGAGAATTTCGGATCGGGAACCTTGACCGAGACGATCGCGGTCAGGCCCTCGCGGCAATCGTCGCCGGTGAGGGAGACCTTCTCCTTCTTCGAGATGCCGGAACTCTCGGCATAGCCCGTGACCTGGCGCGTCAGCGCGGCACGGAAGCCGGCGAGATGGGTGCCGCCGTCGCGCTGCGGGATGTTGTTGGTGAAGCAGAGCACGTTCTCGTGGTAGGAATCGTTCCACCAGAGCGCGACATCGACGGTGATGCCGTCCTTCTCGTTGGAGAGCATGATCGGCTGCGAGATCACCGGCGTCTTGGCGCGGTCGAGATAACGCACGAAGGCCTCGACGCCGCCCTCATACATCAGCTCCTCGCGCACGACCTCGGCGCGGCGGGCATCCGTCAGCACGATGCGCACGCCGGAATTGAGGAAGGCGAGTTCGCGCAGGCGATGTTCGAGTGTCTTGTAGTCGAACTCGATCATCGTGAAGGTTTCCTGGCTCGGGGTGAAGGTCACCTCCGTGCCACGCTTGTCACCGGCCGGGCCGACGACGGCGAGCGGCGCGACCGCGTCGCCATGGCGGAACTCCATGAAATGCTCGTTGCCGCCGCGCCAGATGCGCAGCTTCAGCGAGACCGAGAGCGCGTTCACCACCGAGACGCCGACGCCGTGCAGGCCGCCTGAAACCTTGTAGGAATTCTGGTCGAACTTACCGCCGGCATGGAGCTGGGTCATGATGACCTCGGCCGCCGAGATACCTTCCTCGCTGTGGATATTCGTGGGGATACCGCGGCCGTTGTCGGTCACGGTGACCGATCCGTCGGCGTTCAGCGTCACCGTGACGATGTCGGCATGGCCGGCCAGCGCCTCGTCGATCGCGTTGTCGACGACCTCATAGACCATGTGGTGCAGGCCGGAACCGTCATCGGTGTCGCCGATATACATGCCCGGGCGCTTGCGCACCGCATCCAGGCCTTTGAGAACCTTGATGGAATCGGCGCCGTAGGCGGCGTCTTCAAGGTCGCGGGCAGCTTCGTTCATGTCTTGGTCCTTAGGCAGGCGCTGAAGGCACCTGCGATCGTCTTGATTCGTAACACGAATATAGGGGGTGAAGACGGCTTTTTCACGCGCCTACGCGTGCGTGCGCGAGAGCGGCGAAATCGATCTATCACACTTGTGTTGACTTCAACACTAATGTGGAGTGTGATAACTTGTCTGCCAGCGTGAGAGTTTACGTGAACGCTCAGGAATTGAAGAAGTGGCTGGCCGCGCAGGGCTGCACCTTCGAGCCGAAAAGAAGCGGATCAGGCCATCTCATCGTTCGGCGCGGGCCGCTCAAATCCGAAATACCGATGCATGGCGCGCGCAAGGAACTCGGCACCGGTCTGGTCAACGCGATCAAGAAGCAATTGGGGTTGAAGTGATGCTGGCTTATCATGTCGAGTTGACGCCCGACGACAACGACACCCTGCTCGTGACCTGCCCCTCGCTGCCGATGGTCGCGAGCTTTGGCGAGGACCGCGAGGGCGCGCTTCGTCATGCAAGGGATGCGATCGAGACGGCGCTGGCGAGTATGATTGCCGATGGCGAGGCGATACCGCCATCCGATCTCACCGGGACCCTGGTCCGCTTGCCGATGCTGACGACCTTGAAGATCGAGCTTTATCGCGCTGTTCGATCGGCGGGGATCACGCGGGCCGAATTGGCTCGTCGGTTGGGTTGGAAACGAGAATCGGTCGATCGGTTGTTCAGACTCGATCATGCGTCCCGGCTGGAGCAGATCGAGGCGGCGATGGCGGCGATCGGGAAGGCCTTCGAGGTTGAAGTTCAGGAAGCGGCCTGAACTTCTATCCGCCAAACCCCGCGATCGCCTCCAAAAACGCTTCGCCATATTGCGTGAGCTTGCGCTCGCCGACGCCCTCGATCGCGCGCATCTCTTCGAGCCCGATCGGGCGGGCGCGGGCCATGGCGATCAGCGTGCGGTCGGTGAAGATGATATAGGCCGCGACGCCCTCCTCGCGCGCCAGCGACAGGCGCAACTGGCGCAGATGCTCGAAAAGCCCGGCGGTGCTCTCGTCGAGCCCGTCGGCGCGCGCGGCCTCGCGCCCGGCGCGGCGCGTGCGGCGGTCGGCATAAGGATCGGCCCTGAGTGCGATCGCTTCGCGGCCGAACAGGATGTCCTCGCCCTTATCCGTCAGGCAGAAGCCGCCATACTCGACGCTGGCCTCGGCCAGGGCGCCGGCTGCGAAGAGCTTGCGGGTCAGCGCGGTCCAGGCGCTCTTGGGCTTGTCCTGGCCGACACCGAAGGTCTTCAGCCCGTCATGGTTCTGGCGGCGGATCGCCTCGGTCGCGGTGCCCGTCAGGATGTCGGCGAGATGGGCCGCGCCGAAGCGCTGGCCCGAGCGCGCCACGGCCGAGAGCAGCTTGCGGGCGTCGAGGGTCGCGTCACTCAGTTCAGGCGCGTCCGCCCCGCAGAGATCGCAGCGGATCGGGACATTCCCGTGCCGGCAGCTCGGCGTATCCTCGCCGAAATAGGCGAGCAAAGCGCTGCGGCGGCACAGCGCCGATTCGCACAGATCGACCATGGCGTTCAGGCGCTTGTGCTCGATCCGGCGGCGTTCGTCGTCGATCGCCTTCTCGTCGATCTGGCGGCGACGCAGCGCCATGTCGTCGATGCCGTAGAGCGTCAGCGTGTCGGCCGACAGTCCGTCGCGGCCGGCACGGCCGATCTCCTGGTAATAGCTCTCGATCGAGCCGGGCATGTCGGCATGGACGACGAAGCGGACATCGGGCTTGTTGATGCCCATGCCGAAGGCGATGGTGGCGCAGATCACCACACCATCCTCCTGCAGGAAGAGGTCCTGGTTGCGGTTGCGCTCCTGCTGCTCCATGCCGGCATGATAGGCAAAAGCCTTGTAGCCCTGCTCGCGCAGGCCTTCGGCGAGGCGCTCGGTACGGCCGCGCGACGAACAATAGACGATGCCGCTGCCACCGCGATGCCGCTTCAGGAAATCGGCGATCTGGCGCCGCGGCTGGTCCTTCGGTGCGAAGGCGAGCTTCAGATTCGGCCGGTCGAACGAATGGATGACCGTGACAGGCGGCTTCGGG
>DATDBB010000210.1:0-3317 GCA_036525085.1 Allobosea sp. | reverse complement strand
AGGGTCCGGATCAAGCTGGCCAAGCCCTTCGCCGGTGCGGTCGAGATGCTGGCCGATGCCCTGCCGATCTATCCTGCCGCCTATTTCAAGGAGGGCGGTTCGGCCGGCATGGCGGCCAAGCCCGTGGGCACCGGCCCCTACAAGCTGACCGAGATGACGCCGGGCATCCGCTACGCCTTCGAGCGCTTCGACGGCCATTATGCCGGCAGCCCCAAGGGCAAGCCCGCCATCGGCAAGATCGTGGTGCGCACCATTCCCGAGCTCAACACGCAGTTCGCCGAGCTGATGGCCGGCAAGCTCGACTGGACCTGGCGCATTCCGCCCGACCAGGCGGCCCGGCTCGCCAGCCGCGTGCAGATCGTCAACGGGCCGATCATGCGCATCGCCTATGTCGGCATGACCGTTTCGGGCAAGGGCAAGGAGCACCCGACCAAGAATGTGCTGGTGCGCCGCGCCATCAACCACGCGGTCAACCGCGAGGCCATCGTCAAGGCTTTCGCCGGCGGCGCCTCGCAGGTGCTGAACGCGGCCTGCAATCCCAAGCAGTTCGGCTGCGCGCAGGATGTCGCGAAGTACGACTACGATACCGCCAAGGCCAAGGCGCTGCTCACCGAGGCCGGCTTCCCTGGTGGCATCGACATCGAGATGGTCTTCGCCGCGATGCCGCGCCCGGTCGCCGAAGCGGTGGCGTCGGACCTCGGTAAGGCCGGGATCCGCGTCACGCTGAACGAGCAGCAATACGCTGCCGGCGTGCAGAAATGGCGGGCGGGCGAGCTGCCGGCCTTCTTCACCAACTGGGGCAGCTACGGCACGGGCGACGTCGCCTTCATCATCTCGAACTTCTTCGGCGGCGGCGCCGACGACATGGTCCAGGACAAGGAGGTCATCGACCTCGTGACCGCCGCCGACCAAGCGCAGGACCGCGCGCTGCGGCAGGACAACTACGCCAAGGCGCTGAAGAAGATCGCCGATCAGGCCTATTGGCTGCCGATGTACGACTTCAACATCAATTACGGCCTGTCGCAGTCGCTGGTGTTCAAGCCGCATCCGGACGAGTTCGCCCGCTGGTGGCTGTCGAGCTGGAAGTAGGTCACGCTGGTCTGGCTGTCGCGCCCGGCCTTGCGAACACATGGTCATCCTGGGCGACCGCAGGTCGTCCCGGGATCCATCGTAGGGCGCAGCGTTCTACGATGGATCCCGGAGCTGCGCCGCTTCGCGGCTTGTCCAGGATGACGGTTCGCCCATCGGCCGGCGCTCGTCGCCAAATGCCCAATCTCGACACAGCCTCTGGACGAAAGCCGCCATGCTGCCTTTCCTCACGCGTCGCCTGATCGTCGCCGCGCTCGTCGCGCTCGCGGTCTCCGGCATCGCCTTCGGCCTGATGTTCGTGGCTGGCGACCCCGCCGTCGTGCTCGCCGGCCAGGCGGGGCGCGCGCAGGATGTCGAGCTGATCCGGCAGGCCTATGGGCTCGACCGGCCGTTCCTCGTCCAGTTCGTCACCTGGCTGGGGCGGGCGCTGACCGGCGATTTCGGCACGAGCATCTATTTCAATCTGCCTGTCTCCGCGATCATCGGCGAGCGGCTGCCGGTGACGCTGGTGCTCGGCAGCGCGGCCTTCGTGCTGGCGATGCTGGTCGCGGTGCCGCTCGGCATCCTCGCTTCGCTGAAGCCCGGCGGCTGGATCGACCGCTTCGCGCTCCTGCTGGCCGTGACGGGGCAGGCGATCCCGAGTTTCTGGCTGGGGCTGATCCTGATCGTCGTTTTCGGCGTCTGGTGGGGCATGGTTCCGATTTCGGGCACCGAGAGCTGGCAGGGCTACATCCTGCCCGTCATCGTACTCAGCTACTACGCGATGCCGGCGCTGATGCGGCTGACGCGGGCGGGCATGATCGAGGTGCTGGGCGCCGACTATATCCGCACCGCTCGCGCCAAGGGGGCGGCGCAGACACGCATCCTGCTGGTCCATGCGCTGCGCAACGCCGTGCTGCCGCTGGTCTCGCTGGCCGCCGTGCAGTTCGGCCTGATGCTGTCGGGCTCGATCGTGATCGAGAGCGTCTTCGCCATCAACGGGCTCGGCCGCCTCGCCTGGGAATCGCTGCTGCGCAGCGACCTGCCCGTCGTGCAGGCGATCATCCTGATCCTCTCGCTGGTCTATGTCACGCTGACCACCGCGGCCGACTTGATCAATGCCTGGCTCGACCCGCGTCTGAGGAGCGCCTGATGACGGTCCTCGACCGAGATTCGCAAGCCTTGCCCCATATCCTGCAACGACGCCGGCTCTGGCGGCGCATCCGGCGCGAGACCGGCATCCTCGTCGGGGGCGGCCTGCTGGTGCTGCTCGCCCTGATCGCTCTGCTGGCGCCCTGGCTCGCGCCGCACGATCCGATCGCGCAGGATCTGACCAAGCGCCTGCTGCCGCCGTTCTGGCAGGCGGGGACCGACCCCGCGCACTGGCTCGGCACGGACCATCTCGGGCGCGACTATCTTTCCCGACTGATCTATGGCGCGCGGGTTTCGCTCAGCATCGGGCTCGGCGTCACACTCTGTGCTGGAGCGATCGGCACGATGCTCGGCCTGCTCGCCGGCTATTTCGGCGGGCGCACCGACATGGCGATCAGCTTCGTCATCACGACGCGGCTGTCACTGCCGATCGTGCTGGTCGCACTCGCCGCCGTCGCGCTGGGCGGCGCCTCGCTGCAGACGCTGGCGATCGTGCTCAGCCTGCTGCTCTGGGACCGCTTCGCCGTCGTGGTCCGCGCGGCGACGCAAGGGCTGCGCAGCCGCGAATTCATCCAGGCGACGCGCTCCTTCGGCGCCTCGCATCTCTTCCTGATGCTGCGGAGCATCCTGCCCAACCTGCAGAACACGCTGATCGTGGTGGCGACGCTCGAGGTCGCCAATGTCATCCTGCTCGAGGCGGCGCTGTCCTTCCTCGGCCTCGGGGCGCGGCCGCCGACGCCGTCCTGGGGGTTGATGATCGCGGAAGGGCGCGAGCAAATCCTGTTCGATCCCTGGCTGATCGCCCTGCCGGGCTCGGCGCTCTGCCTGCTGATCCTGGCCGTCAATCTGCTCGGCGACGGCGTGCGCGATGCGCTCGATGCCACGCGGGCCTGATCCCGACCCACCGGAGGACCAGCGGCACGCGCCCTGCCTGCCGGATGCCACGCTTGCGCCGGTCGGATCGCGGCGCGGCGGGGGCTGGCTTGCGATTCCGTTCCGCGGGGGCGACAAGGGAGCTTCGCGAGAGGAGACCGGCGCGCAGCCGGGGAGAGGGTCCGTGACGGCGAAGCGCCCGAAACTGCATCACCTGAACTGGA
>DATDBB010000209.1:0-2245 GCA_036525085.1 Allobosea sp. | reverse complement strand
TTCCACATCCTGCTGGCGAGCATGACCGCGAGCCCGATCCTGATCCGCTATGTCAGCGAGATCGCCTATCGCTGCTGCCTGACGCTGTCGCTGTTCAGCCGGCCGCATTCCTCGGAATGCGCGATCAACGAGCATCGGCTGCTGATCGACGCGCTGGCGGGCGGCGACGCAGAGCAGGTGATGTCGCTGATGCACCACCATCTCGATTCCGTGGCGAACCGAGCGCTGGTGGCGCAGTCCCGGCCGCGTGGCCGCGACATCATGGACATCCTCGCGCCCTATGCCGATGAACCGCGGCCGACGCTGGCGGCGATGCGCGATCCCGCGCCGACCCACCCCAAGGACGGCCGCCGCAAAGCCGCCGGCTAGCCCATCCAGGGCGCCCTGCCCTGGCCGGGGGCCGGGCGCCGGCTTTGCTCTTCTGTGAGGCAGACGGCACGCAAAGTGCATGCAGTTTATGCTGCCCCACTAGCCAACGACTGCTCAACGCCGATGCCCGACGACACCGCCTTCGACCTGATCTTCCGCCAGGCCAGCCTTGCCGGCCATGAGCGTCCGATCGATATCGGCGTCAGGAACGGCCGGTTCGCGGCGATTGCTCCGACTATCGCGGCCGATGCTCCGGAAATCGTCATTGGCGGGCGCGCGGTACTGCCCGGCTTCGTCGATACGCATGTGCATCTCGACAAGGCCTGCCTGCTCGGGCGCTGCAGCCATCTGCACGGCGGCTTGCGGGAGGCGATCGCCGCCGTCTCGGCGATGAAGCGGGATTTCACCGTAGCGGATGTCCATGCGCGCGGCGCGCAGGTGCTGGAAAAGGCGATCGGCAAGGGTACGACGCGGATGCGCAGCCATGTCGAGGTCGATCCGCGCGTGGGCCTGCGCAGCTTCGAGGCGCTGCTGGCGCTGAAGCGGGACTATGCCTGGGCGATCGATCTCTCGATCTGCGTCTTCCCGCAGGAGGGACTGACCAACGATCCCGGCACCGAGGAATTGCTGGTGCGCGCGCTGCTCGGCGGAGCCGACGTGCTCGGCGGCTGCCCCTATACCGACAGCGATCCCCATGCCCAGATCGCGCGGCTGTTCGACCTCGCCGCGCGCTTCGACGTCGATCTCGATTTCCATCTCGACTTCGATCTCGATGCGAGCTGGATGCATCTCGACGAGGTCTGCCGGCAGACCAAGCTGCGCGGCTATGGCGGGCGCGTCGCGATCGGCCATGTCACCAAGCTCTCGGCCCTGCCGCCCGATGCCTTCGCGCGCGCGGCCGAGCGTCTCGCCGAGGCCGGCGTGGCGGTGACCGTGCTGCCGGCGACCGATCTTTACCTGATGGGGCGCGAGGCGACACATGACGTGCCGCGCGGCCTGACCCCGGCGCACCGACTGCTGGAGCACGGCGTCACCTGCTCGGTCGCGACCAACAATGTGCTGAATCCGTTCACGCCCTTCGGCGATGCCTCACTGCTGCGGATGGCGAATTTCTACGCCAATGTCGCGCAGGTCGGGCCGGAGGGTTTTGGCGGCTGCATCGATCTGGTGACGATGCTGCCGGCCCGGCTGATGAACCTCCGGGATTACGGCATAGCTGTGGGCAACCCGGCCGATCTCATCGTGCTCGACGCGCCAACGGCCAGCGAAGCGCTGGCCGGGATCGCCGAGCCGGTTCTGGGCTTCAAGGGCGGGCGGCAGAGCTTTTCCCGGCCGGCGGCGGTGCTGCATGGGCCGGTGCGCGAGGTCGCGCGGCAGCGTAGGGGATCGGTTTAGAAGGCACCTGCAATGCCCAGACCCACGCGGTCATCCCGGGCTTGCCCCGGGATCCATGCCTGAACGTTCCCGAAAACGCGGTCAGGCATGGATCCCGGATCTCCGCTTCGCTGCGTCCGGGATGACTCGCGCTTGAAGGTGAATAGCAAGCTCCCGGTAGCCGAGTGTCGACCTCAGGGAACGGCATAGCCGCGGATCGCCGCCCTGCCGCGCGACCTACACGAGCACGACGCGCCCAGGGGAACAGCCCGGCGGAGCCGGCAGGTCGAGCGCGGCGTCTCGCATTGGCGGGCCGCGACCTGCCTCGACCGCGTGAGGCCGTAGGTGCCGCGCGCGCCCACGACAGGTTGCCCGTAGGAGGGAGAGGTGCTTGGCCTGCCGTAATCGATCGGCGGGCCTGCACCCGGAATGCCGCCGCCATCCTGGCGCAGCCGGATATCGGGCACCGCATCGGTGATCGATGGCGGACCGATGCCCTGCC
>DATDBB010000208.1:0-5353 GCA_036525085.1 Allobosea sp. | reverse complement strand
ACCCAGGGCTCGCGGAAGAGATTGGCGAAGAGGTCGTAGAGCGAACCGAAATTCGGATCGTCCTTGCTCGTCTTGAACACCGTCGCGCCGCCATGGCCGTAGAGCGGCTTCATCACGATCTCGCCGAACTCGTCGCGGAAGGCCTCGATCTCTGCCTTGTCGCGCGTGATCAGCGTCGGCGGCATCAGTTCGGGGAAATGCGTGACGAAGATCTTCTCGGGCGCATTGCGGACATGGGCGGGGTCGTTGACCACCAGCGTCTTCGGATGGATGCGCTCCAGCATATGCGTGGTCGAGACATAGGCCATGTCGAAGGGCGGGTCCTGCCGCAGCAGCACGACGTCGAGCGTCGAGAGATCGGTCCTCACCTCGGCGCCGGCGGTGAAATGGTCGCCCTCGACATCGCGCACGGTGACCGGGCGGATCGGCGCGGTGACCTTGCCATCGCGCATCGAGAGCTTGTCGGGCGTGTAGGTGAACAGCGTATGCCCGCGCGCCTGTGCCTCCAGCATCAGCGCGAAGCCGGTATCGCCCGCGACCCGGAGGCGCTCGATCGGGTCCATCTGGATGGCGACGGTGAGAGTCATGGCTTCCGCTCCGATGGCACGAACGACGTCGATGGGGCGCCCTTATCGAACGACGCGGCCCGTATCGGCAAGTGGCGTGCTGTGCGTCACAGGACAAGCGGGAAGACGGCCGGCACATGACGCGGCCAGCGCCGCGGCGCGAGGAAGACCGCGTCCGCCCGCAAGTGATGGTCCATCGCCCATGGGTTCTGCGCCAGCCAGTGCCGGATGCGGGCCTCGATCAGACGGCGCTTCTGCGGTGTGATCGCGCTCAATGCGTCCTCGATCGCCCCGCGTGCCTTGACCTCGACGAAGGCGACCGTGCGTCCGCGCTTCACGATCAGGTCGATCTCGCCGCCCTTGCCGCCGAACCGCCGCGCCAGCAAACGATAGCCCTTGGCGGCGAGCCAGAGGATCGCGAGCCATTCCGAGCGCCGGCCGGTGATGCCGGAGCGGCGGGCGCGCCGGCTGCGGAGCTCTCCGGTCAAGGCTCCTCGCGGGTCAATTCGAGCGCGCGCGCATAGACCTTGCGCCGCGGCTGGCCGGTCTCGGCCGCGACCTGCGCGACCGCCTCCTTCAGCGAAACCTGGGCGAGGGCCGCGCGCAGGCGCTCCGCGATGACGTCGCCAGCTGGTGTCAGTTCCTCCACGCCGGGAGGCCCGATGATCACGACGATCTCGCCGCGCGCCTCTTCCTCGCCCGCGTAATGCGCCGCGAGCGCCGAAAGCGGGCCGCGCTGCACGTTCTCGTAGAACTTCGTCAGTTCGCGCGCGACCGCGCCCGGCCGCTCGCCCAGCACCGCGGCGGCGTCCGACAGCATTTCGGCCAGGCGGCGCGGCGATTCGAAGAAGACCAGCGTGCCGGGAATGGCGGCGAGTTCGGTCAGTCGCCCGCGTCGCGCGGCAGCCTTTGGCGGCAGGAAGCCTTCGAAGAAGAAGCGGTCGGTCGGCAGGCCCGCCAGCACCAGCGCGGCCAGCACGGCGGAGGGGCCGGGAATGCCGGTCACCGGCAGTCCCTCGGCGACGAGTTCGGCGACGAGCTTGTAGCCGGGGTCGGAGACCAGCGGTGTGCCGGCATCCGAGATCAGGGCGAGCTTCCCGCCTTCGCGCAGCTTGCCGAGGATCTTGGGCCGCATCTGCTCGGCATTGTGTTCGTGATAGGGGTAGAGCGGCGTCGAGATGCCGTAATGCGCCAGCAGCGTCTTCGAGGTTCGGGTGTCCTCCGCCAGGATGGCGTCGGCGGCGGCCAGCGTCGCCAGCGCCCGGAACGAGATGTCGCGCAGATTGCCGATCGGCGTCGCGACGATGTGCAGGCCCGGCGACAGCGGCTCGGCCTCGGCCTTGATCCCGAAGGCGGTATAGCTCGGTGCGCGCGGCGCTGCGGAGGAGGCTTTCGACATCGGCGCGAACCTGCCACAGGCGCGGGCTCTGCGCCATCGGCCTACCGGCCCGTTGCGTCGTCTGGCGAGTGCAACACAGAGTTAACAACTTGAAAATACCATGTCGCACTGGCAGGAGAGTCCCCAGGTCGGGGGACTGCACCGCCGGACGGGCGGGTCGCCTTTCCGGCACAAGATCTGGAGATCGCCCGTGTCGCATCGGCTCCTTGCACCGATTCTTCGGCGAAGCGCCTGTTCGCTGGCCGCACTCGCCTGTCTCGCGCTGGCAGCCTGCACCGGCGGAGCCGGCGGCCTGCCGGGCTTCGACAGCGGCACGGCACAGGGCCAGCCGAGCACCGGGCAGACCATCGGCACGGGCAAGGTCAAGGTCGGGCTGATCCTGCCTCTGACCGCCGAAGGCCAGGGCGCCGTCGTCGGCAATTCGCTCCGCAATGCCGCCGAGATGGCGCTGTCGGAATTCCCCAATGCCGACCTGACCCTGCTGGTGAAGGATGATCGCGGCACGCCCGAGGGCGCCCAGGCCGCGGCGCAGGAAGCGCTGCGCGAGGGCGCCGAACTGATCATCGGCCCGCTCTTCGCTCCCTCCGTCCAGGCGGCCGCCCAGGTCGCGCGCGGCGCCAACCGCCCGGTCATCGCCTTTTCCAGCGACACCAATGTCGCCGGGCGCGGCGTCTACCTCCTGTCCTTCCCGCCCGAGAACGACGTCAACCGCGTCATCGCCTATGCCTCGCAGCAGGGCCGCAAATCCTTTGCTGCGCTGGTGCCGGACACCGCCTATGGCAAGGTCGTCGAGGCCGCCTTCCAGCAGGCCGTCGCGGCGCGTGGCGCCCGCGTCGTCGTGATCGAGCGCTTCTCGCCGGACCAGAATTCCATGCGCGCGGCTGCGACCCGTCTGACGCCGGCACTAGCGCAGGCCGACGCGCTCTTCGTGCCGGCTGCTGCCGACACCATGCCGGCGCTTGGCACCGCGCTCCAGCAGGCGGGTTATGACCCGGCCAAGGTCAAACCGCTGGGGACCGGCGTCTGGAACGACGCCAATGTCGCGCGGGTGCCGGCGATCCAGGGCGGTTGGTTCGCTTCGCCCGACACCGCCGGCTTCAACGCCTTCGCGGGCCGCTATCAGGCGCGCTTCAACAGCGCGCCGACGCGCACCGCGACGCTGGCCTATGATGCGGTCTCGCTCTCGGCCGCGTTGGCGCGCACGCAAGGTTCGCAGCGATTCTCTGAATCGGTCCTGACGAATGCCTCGGGCTTCGCGGGTGCCGACGGTGTCTTCCGCTTTCGGCCCGACGGCCAGATCGACCGCGGCCTCGCCGTGCTCGAACTGCGCAACGGCCAGATCGTCACCGTCAACGCCGCACCGCGCGATCTGGGGCCCAGGACGCAGTAAGCGGCGTCGTCATTCTCGGGCGAAGCGTAGCGCAGACCCGAGAATCTCGTGCCGGGCAAGGCATCGTCAAGAGATGCTCGGGTCGAGCCCACGACTGTCCGGTTTGATTTTCATAAGTTTAGCGCGAGTTGATTTGCGTTGATCGGGATTTTCTTTGGAGGCCCGAGGAGTGTTTCGATGTCGCGCCTTTGCATGAGGTTGGCGCGGATGAGCCTTGCGAAGGCAAGAACGCCATCGACGATCCGGATGGCGTCTTTGGCGATGCTGAGCAGGATATAGGCAATCAGGGCCACGGCGATCTGGATGCGCACGGCATTTTCGGATCGGCCGATGAAGTGCTTGATCTTGAGGGTCTGCTTGACCCACCGAAAGAACAGTTCGATCGCCCAGCGTCGTTTATAGAGGGCGGCGATCTCGTCGGCGGGCGCGTCGAGATCGTTCGAGACGATGCGCAGCGCCTTGCCGCTCTCAAGGACGACGCCGATCTCGCGGACCGGTTCCTGGAAGGGGTTCTTGCGCGAAGAGGCCTGGCGGGGCGGCAGGAAGCCCACGCGGTCATAGGCCAGGCCCGAGCCTTCCGGCAGGGGCCGCTCCTCGATGTGCGACAGCGGCGTGTTGGCCTTGAGCCGCGTCACGATCCGGCAGCCGGCGTCGTCGAGCCTCGCCCACCAGGCGAAATCGTAGTAGCCGAGGTCGAAGACGTAGGTCGCGCCGGGCTCGATGGGCATGGCGCGAGCGGCGACGATGTCGTTGACCCTTGCGGGCGTGACCTCGAGATAAAGCGGCGTCTGGGCATCGGGATCGTAGACGATATGGGCCTTGGCGCCGCTGACGCCGGTCGAGAACCGGGCCCAGTCACTGGCCAGGCCCGACAGCCTGATCCCGGTCGAGTCGATCAGCCTGACGGCCTCGCTCGTGGAACGGCGCAGGCGGCGGCCGGCCTGGCCGACCAAAGCGGCGAAAACGCCGCAAAACACGGCATGGGGACGCTGCGCATTGGCATCGGCCAAGGTCGAGCGGGAAACTTCGCGCGCCCCCAGATGATAGAGCCTCGCGCCATGGCTCGACACCGCCGTCTCGATCTCCCGCAGCGAGGCCGCCCCTGAAAGCTGCCCATACAGCAGCGCCACGAACTGGCTCTTCGTCGTCAGCCGCCGCACTCGCGCATCGGACCTGTGCTCATCGACCAGTTTGTCGAAGCACCACCACGGAACATGCTTCAGAAGTCCATGGAAAACGCTATTCTGATGCCGCATGGCGTCGATCCCATCTCGTGTCCAAAACACCGGCAAGTGCTTGGAAACCAGTAGAATCAACGCCATGCACAACGTCCAGAAATTTAAACCGGACAGTCGTGGGTCGAGCCCGAGCATGACGCACTTGGTTACGCCGCCAGATCCGCCACGACCGCGTCCAGCACCAGGGCGCCCTCCGGCGTGCAGGCGATCTTGCCGCCGGGCTTTCGGGTCAGGAGCCCATCCAGGATCAGGCTCGTGACGCGGGGTTCGCTGAGCGCGCGCCCGGACAGGGCCTTGAACACCGCGGGATCGATTCCCTCGACCAGCCGCAGGCCCATCAGCAGATATTCGTCGCCCTGTGCCTCGATGCTGAGCCGCTCATCCTCGACCAGCGCGTGGCCTTCCGCCTCGACGCGCTCGAGCCAGGCTTCCGGCCGCTTCTCGGTCGAATGCGCCATGCGTCCCTCGGCGGTGACGAGCCGGCCATGGGCGCCGGGCCCGACGCCGGCATATTCGCCATAGCGCCAGTAGACCAGGTTGTGGCGGCATTCGGCGCCCGGCCTGGCATGGTTGGAAATCTCGTAGACCGAGAGCCCGTGCTTAGCCGTGATCTCCTGCGTGATCTCGTAGAGCGCAGCGCCCGCCTCATGATCGGGGATCGCGAGCTTGCCCGCTTTGAACAGCCGCTCGAACATCGTGTCGGGCTCGATGGTGAGCTGGTAGAGCGAAAGGTGCTCGGCTGCATGGCTGATCGCCAGTT
>DATDBB010000207.1:0-3587 GCA_036525085.1 Allobosea sp. | reverse complement strand
TCATGGTCGGCCAGCCGCTCCAGCATCGAGAAGCGCGCTTCCTTCTCCCGCCCGGCCTCTTCGGTGGCGAGGGGCACGATCTCGCTCGGCGCATGCTCGCGATAGATGAAGGAGCGCTCCAGAGCGAGGTCGATGAAGCCGATCGCGATGCCCTTCTGCCAGATCGGGATCTGGCGCAGCAGCAGCGGCGTCCGCGACGCGCGCTGCAGAATCGGAATCGTCTCGCGCACGCGCCGCGTCGCGGTGTCGATCTTGTTCAGGAAGAGGAAGCGCGGGATGTCGGCCTCCTCGAGCTCGCGCAGCACGAGTTCGAGCGCCGGCGCCTTGCGGTCATCCGCCTCGCAGACGACGATCGCAGCGTCGACCACCGGCAGGACATGGCGCATCTCGTGCAGGAATTCGACCGAGCCGGGACAGTCGATGAAATGGAAGCGTTCGCCGAGGAATTCGACGCTGGCGACGTTGGGGTCCGTGCTCATCTGGTGGGAGCGGGCTTCGGGCGAGCTGTCGCCGATGCTGTTGCCGGTCTTCACCGAACCGGCCCGCGAAAGTGCGCCGCAGCGCTCCAGAATGCTTTCGAGCAGGGTCGTCTTGCCACTCTGGAAGGGGCCGACGATGGCGATGCATCGCGGCCCCGGCCGTCTCACGCCGGTCGCGGATCCTCCGGTCGAGGCTGTTGCGGGCATGGTGTCCTCCTTCGGGTCTGGCCGCGGAGGGGCGCAAGGCGAGGGCCTCGACACTCGGGCGCGGCGTGAAGCCGGCGGGGAGGAACGGATGCGCCCACGCCGGTCGGGCGGCGGTCGCACCGGCCCGACGAGGCCGGGCGGCCGTCGAAGAGGGATCGTGTCGGGCAGGTTCGCGCCGTTTGGTGACGGGGGCAAGGGGATTATGTGCTGCGCTGCGGTGGCGGGGCAGACCTCCATCTCGCCAACGAAGGCGCGGGGAACCCCTCTCCTGTAAGGAGAGGGGCAGGGGTGAGGTGTAGGCCCTTGGACCAGTTGCGTTAAAACCCAACGGCGCGGCGGTGAGGGCTCGCTGAACCTTCAAACGGTCGACCCCTCACCCCTACCCCTCTCCCTTTGGGAGAGGGGTTCCCCGCGCTCCACCTCGAAAACGCACGCCAAATCCCCGCCCGCGTCGCCGCGTCGGTCGATGATGAGGGGCAGCGGAGCGCCGCGAGGCGCTTAGGGTTCGGGCCGCAACCATTGAGCCAGGTCGCGGCGCGGGCAGATTGAGCCACTGCCCGCACGCCCCGTGGCGCTCCGCTCGTCGGCGATTTTTAACCCCGGGCCGCGCTTATCGGGCCAGTGGCCATTCCGTCACCGCGAGCCGTTTCGACGCCAGTTCCCCTCATCGGGTTGTCGCGTCTACTCCGGCATGGGGCAAAGGCCTGATGCCATCGACCATTCCAGCGAGCTCCTCGCACAGGGACCGTAGTATCCCCAGGGCGGTGCCCCGAAGCCTCCCGAGTCTGGCTTGTGAGACCAGCCGCAGGCGCCGCCCCCATCCCCACCAACGGCACACCTCCGGATGGCTGCCCCTCGGGGATGAGGTGGGGAGAGGATATGGGCATAAAAGGAGGCGGTGATAAGTGCGGCGGCAACAGCCGCAATGGGTCGAGAGCGGACACTCCCTGCCGACGCGGTGGAACTGGTCCGTCTGATCTCACCATGGTATTTTGCAACCATGCTTCAAAAGCGCAACCTTTCGGGCATCGTCGAAGTGGACGGGCTTCGCTATTCGTGGAGCCTTCAGCGCGAGCCTCAGTGGTGTGATGCCGATGGTTGGCGTGGCATGTCCATCGCTCTGCTATCGGGAGATGGAGGGCGCGAGGCTATTCTCGAATTTCCGATGCCATGGTCATCTGGGCGTTCGGGGCGACAGCCACAACGCAAGCGACCTCAGGTGAACGAGCGCATCATCGAGAACGGCATACGGTCTGCCATAGCGCGTGGTTGGGAGCCGACCTCGAAAGGGAAACCCTTTGTCGTTAACGTTGACGCCAGCGGCTGCTAAGGGTCGGAAGCTGCCTTCCTGATAGATTAGGGGCCGTCAGGAATGCCCGGCTCGAAAGAGATCGAAACGCGCTTAGCTCGAATAACACCGTCTAGCCCGTAGCAGGGCTCAAGCTCGATTTCGATGTCATCAGAAGACTGGGGAAGCGGGTAGTAGTTGGCACGGCCACGATCGGTTGCTCGTTGGAGGATCAACCCGCCAATAACGTTCTGGTGGCTGAAGCCGTCAAGCTGAAGGTCCATGATATCTTCTAACGTGAACGTCACCACGGCGTGCTTATCAAGAACCATATAGCCCCTCTCATCCACCTGGTCTGTGCCCACCCAACCGTGAATTCGGAGAAAGCTCTTCCCGGATCGACGAAGGTCGAGGCTAATGATCTCTGCATCATGGAAACTCGGGACCCGCCCGAACCAACGGACCAGCTCTGCCCCGCCCGGCACTTCAGCGTAGATGTGCGGAACTTGCTCGTCGATCATCTCGGTATGAATAGCCCATTGTGCGATGTCCGCAACGGGTCGCAAACCGACCTTGCCCCCTCACAGATTCCGCCGCTCACCCCGCAACGTCGCGAGCCCGATCCCCACAGCGTCGAAGCCGCCATCGACGGCCAGCGTCTGGCCGGTGATGTAGCTCGCCTGCTCGCTGCACAGGAAGAAGATCGCCGCCGCCAGTTCCTCCTCCAGCCCGTAGCGGGCGAGCGGGATCGCGTCGCGATAGTCGGCGCGGATCTCGGGTGAGTGGACCGCCTTGGCCATCGCGGTCTCGACCGGCCCCGGCGCGACCGCGTTGACGCGGATTCCCAGCCCCGCGAACTCCGCCGCCTGCTGCTTGGTGAGATGGCCGAGCGCCGCCTTCGAGGTGCCGTAGGCGACGCGCAGCGTCGAGGCGCGCAGGCCCGAGATCGAGGTGATGTTGACGATGGCGCCGCCACCCGTATCGGCCATCAGCGGCGCAGCGAGCTGGCTCGCCAGGAACGGGCCGGTCAGGTTGACCGCCAGCACGCGGTTCCACTCGGAAAGGCTGGTCTCCAGCACCGGCTTGAACACGGCGGTGCCGGCATTGTTGACCAGCGCGTCGAGCCGCCCGAAGCGCGCGACCAGCGCGGCGAAGGCGGCCTCGACCTGCGCAGGCTCGGCGATGTCGCAGGGCAGCGCCAGCGCATCCTCCGGCAGGGCGATCTCGGCGACCGCCGCCTCGAGCGTCGGCGCGTCGATATCGAGCAGGGCGACCTGCCAGCCCTCGGCGAGGAAGCGCTTCGCGGTGGCGAGCCCGATGCCGCGCGCGGCGCCGGTGACGAGGGCAACTCTGCTGGTGTCCTGAGGCATGTTTTCCGACCCTGTGGCTGTCATTCTTGTTGGGCTCAGCCTATGCACGGTCACGTCCCGTCGGCCAAGCCGGCGCGAGGGCGGCGGTCAGCCGCGACAGCCGCTCGACAAACCCGGCCATCTCCTGTATGGCCCGCGCACTCAACTGAAAACAGCGTGCCGAACGCCCGCGCAGCCAAGCGCGACAACGGCAATTGGAGAGACCCGTGAACATCATCGAACAGCTCGACAAAGAGCAGATCG
>DATDBB010000206.1:0-2098 GCA_036525085.1 Allobosea sp. | reverse complement strand
CAGCGTCACTTAGTCTTCGCCGCGAAGCATCGCCATGATCTCGTCGGTGCTAGGGCCAGGCCCCGCTATTCCGCGCAGCGCTTCGAAGCGGCTCTTGGGCACTGCGCCACCGACCTTCAGCAGCACGACCTTGCCATCCGCCTCCAGTCGAAATTCGACGGCGTTGCCGGGTTCGATGCCGAGGCGGTCACGGACGGGTTTGGGGATGGTGACCTGCCCCTTGCTGGTGACTGTCGTCGCCATGGCGCCCTCCGTATTACCCATGACGGTCAAGGTAATACTCGGCGCCCCGCATCGCAAGCCAGCGGGTGATCACGCCGCCTTCGGCCGCTCGGGGGTAAAGGCGTAGATCGCGGCGGAGGCCAGCAGGACTCCGGCGAAGATCCAGTGCAGATGGGCGAAGGTCGACGCGGCGTCGAGGCCTGCGGCGCGCTGGCCTGCGATGAACCAGCCCGAGCCTGACTGCGCCAGCGCGGCGCCGGAGATGAAGAGGAAGTTCACCGCCGTCATGCCGCGCCCGAGCAGATGGGCGGGGAAAAACAGCCGCGCATGCGCCATCAGGATGGCGTAGGTGAAGCCGACCGCGCCGATCAACGCAAAGAGCAGCGTCGCCACGATGGCCGAGGCTGCGCCGGCGACCGCGAGAAGGGCGAAGCTCGCCGCGGTGCCGACCGTGCCCCAGAACACCAGTGGCTTGGCCTGCCCGACCCATTTCTCCAGCCCGCCATAGATGAAGGCTCCTGCGACCATCGTGAGCGCCATGGCGGTCGCGGCATTGCCCGCGGCGACGGCATCGAAGCCATGGACATCGGCCATGAAAGGCGCGACCCAGAGCCCGCGGGCGGTCGCCAGGATGGCGTAGCCGGTGAGCGTGATCGGCGCGAGCAGCCAGAGCGGACGCAGCTTCAGGATGCTGGCGAGGCCGGCGATCAGTCCTTCCGCCTTTCCTGAGGCGCTTTCCGCGCGCGGCGGATCGCGGATCAGCAGCCCGGCAAGCATTGTGGCGACGAGGAAGCAGGCGGCCATCGCCAGCATCGAAGGGCGCCAGCCATAATGTGCGGCGGCGATGGCGAGCGGCGCGGCCCCGACCAGATTGCCGAGCGAGCCCAGCCCGATGAAGACCGAGGTCAGGAAGGCAAAGCGCGAGGCCTCCGCTGTGCGCGCGAACAGGAACAGGCTCGCCATGAAGATCGGCGAGCAGCCGATGCCGATCAGCGCCATGGCCAGCATGCCGGTGACGGCTCCGGTGGCATTGGCGAACAGGAAGGCTCCGATCGTGCCGATCGTCATCGCCGCCGTCACCGTCCGGCGCGGGCCGAGCCGGTCCAGCGCCCAGCCGATCGGAAACTGCGACAGCGCGAAGGCCGAGAACCAGGCAGCGCCGAGCAGCCCCAGCTCGCGTGGGCCGATCGCCAGATCCGTCATGACGGGTCCGGCGATCACGCTGAGGAAGGAGCGATAGAAGATCGACAGGAAATAGGCCGGCAGCAGCGCGAAAAAAACGATCACCGGCAGATCAGTCGATTGGCAAGCAGGTTGATGGACCGATCACTTGATCCGCTCGAGGACCGAGACGTAGTTCGCAACCGCCGAACCGCCCATGTTGAAGATGCCGCCGAGGCGCGCGTCCTTGAGCTGCATGCCCTCGGGCGCCTCGCCGACGAGCTGCATGGCGCTGAGCACATGCATCGAGACGCCGGTCGCGCCGATCGGATGGCCCTTGGCCTTGAGCCCGCCGGAGACGTTGACCGGCAGCTTTCCGTCCTTCTGGGTCCAGCCTTCCTTGATGGCGCGGGCGCCGTCGCCTTCCTTGGTCAGGCCCATGGCCTCGTATTCGATCAGCTCGGCGATGGTGAAGCAGTCATGGGTCTCGACGAAGGAGAGATCGTCGAGCGTGACGCCGGCTGCGCTGAGGGCCTGCTGCCAGGCGCGTGCGCCGCCCTCGAATTTCAGGATATCGCGCTTCGAGACCGGCAGGAAATCCTGGACATGGGACATGCCGCGGAAGCCGACGGCGCGGCGCATGCCGAGCGCGGTCTCCTCGTCGGCCAGCACGATCGCGGCGGCGCCGTCGGAGACGAGCGAGCAGTCGGTGCGC
>DATDBB010000205.1:0-7746 GCA_036525085.1 Allobosea sp. | reverse complement strand
CGTCTGTCCGACCCGCGCCGCCGGCCTCCGAGCCCGCCCGCCTGCGCAAGATCGCCGAGGCCGCCTTCGTCCAGCCGCGCGCCCCCGCCAAAAAGGTCGCCAACGGCCATGACGACACCGGCTGGGAAGAGTTCTGAGCCGACGTTCTGAGCGAACCCGGCGGGCCGCGCCTCAGGCGCTGCGGCCCGCCGCGATCATCGCGCTGGCGATGTCGCGGTAGAGCGCTGTCCAGGCGCGTTCGATTTCGGGCGTGAAGGCGGGACCGAGCGATGTCTGCAGCGTCCAGATCAGGGCGGTGCCGACGCTGTCGTAATGCTGCTCCTCGACGCCATAGCCGCGGTGGCCCCGGCCGAGCTTGTTCAGCAGCGCGGTCAGCCCGCCGGGGTCGCGCAGCGTCGCGATGGCGACCGTCAGCGTCTCCATCAGTTTGACGCCTTGGGCTGCCATGTCGCCCTTGAACAACGGCCTGACCTCCGGATCGATCTCGAACAGCCGCGCATAGAACAGGGCGGCCGTCTCGCTCTTGCGCCGATGGAGATGCGCGAAGCTCTCTCTGACCAGTTCGATCTCCGCGTCGGTCATGGCTTCCCTCCGCTGTTCGATCCCTCTGGCCGCCGGGCAGCGCCGCGGCCTGCCTGCATATTTTCATTGCTGTAATTTTAGCATGAGCGGGCCCGTTCGCTAAACGCCAAGGTTGGCCGCCTGCAGCCTTCGGAGGCATCGACAGGCGTAGGGCGGCCCGACTATGGAGGGATGTCTGACGGAGCCGGCGGCCTGCATATTGCGTGCACGCCGGCCCTGATGAGCCTTGCCATGGAGATGACGGATGAGCAGCAATCTGAGGATCGACGGCGCCAGGCTGGTGTCGCGGCTCACGGCACTCTCTGCCATCGGCGCGACGCCGGAAGGTGGCTGCCGCCGTCTCGCCCTGAGCGATGAGGACAGGCAGGGCCGCGACTGGCTGGTCGGCGAGATGCAGGCGCTCGGCCTCGCGGTGAAGATCGACGCGATCGGCAACATCGTCGGCATCCTCAAGGGGCGGGAGGACGGGCCCGCCGTCATCATGGGCTCCCATATCGACACCGTCGGCACGGGCGGCCGCTTCGATGGCGCGCTCGGCGTCGTCGCCGGCGTCGAGGTGCTGGCGACGCTGCGCGACGCCGGGCTGACGCCGAAGCGCGACATGGCCGTGATCGCCTTCACCAATGAGGAGGGCGCGCGCTTCCACCCCGACATGCTCGGCTCCTATGTCTGGGCCGGCGGCATGAGCGTCGCTGCCGCGCACGCAGAGCTGGATGCGGACGGTGCGGTGCTCGGCACGGAGTTGAAGCGCATCGGCTATGAAGGGCCCGAGCAGCCCGGCTTCCTGCCCGCCCATGCCTATCTCGAAATGCATATCGAGCAGGGGCCGGTGCTTGAGAGCGAAGGCGGCGGGCTGGGCGCCGTCACCGGTATCCAGGGCATCTGCTGGCTGGAGCTGACGCTCAAGGGCCGGCCGAGCCATGCCGGCACGACGCCGATGCTCTACCGCAAGGATCCGGGCCTCGCGGCGGCGCGCATCAACATCTTCGCCAACGAACTGACGAAGACGATATCGGGCCAGCTCGCCAATTGCGGCGTGATCCGCGTGCAGCCGGCCAACGTCAACGTCGTTCCCGAGACCGTCACGATGACGCTGGACCTGCGCAACCCGCTGGATGCGCCGCTGGCGGAGGCGGAGGCCGCGATCCGGACTTTCTGCGCCGAGCTTTCGGCCCGCGACGGCATCGAGATCGCCTTCCGCGACCTCGCCCGCTTTCCGGCGACGCCCTTCGCTGAGGAATTGATCGCGGGCGTCGAGCAGAGCGCAGCCGAACTCGGCCTGCCGATCCGCCGCATGATCTCCGGCGCCGGACATGACGCACAGATGATGTCGCGGCTCTGCCCGACCGCGATGGTCTTCATCCCCTCGATCGGTGGCCTCTCGCACAACCCGGCTGAATTCAGCACGGACGAGGACATGGCCGCCGGGGCGAATGTGCTGCTGAGCGCGGCCTGGCGCGTCGCGAATGCCTAGGCCTCGCCGTCATTGCGAGCGCAGCGAAGCAATCCAGGAGGGCTCGACCGACGGCCTCTGGATTGCTTCGCTGCGCTCGCAATGACGGCGACGCGTTCCCGGACGACGCAGACAGGATTCACCCATGACGACAATCGCCTCCCTCTCGGCCGCGGAACTCGGCCCGCTCTTCGCCAGCCGCGAGCTCTCGCCGGTCGAGGTCGCCAAGGATGCGCTGGAGCGCATCGAGCGTTTCGAGCCGCAGATCAACGCCTTCGTGGTGCGCGATGCCGAGGTGACCCTCGCCATGGCGGAGGAATCGCAGGCGCGCTGGCTGAAGGGGGAGCCGCGCGGTCCGCTCGACGGCGTGCCCGTCACCATCAAGGACAATGTCGGCATCGCCGGCTGGCCGATGCGGCGCGGCTCGGCGGTGGCATCGGATGCGCCATTCCCGGAGGATGCGCCGGCGACGGCTAGGTTGCGCGAGGCGGGGACGGTCTTCCTGGGCAAGACGACCATGCCGGAATATGGCTGGAAGGGCGTCGGCGATTCCCCGCTCTCGGGGATAACCCGCAATCCATGGGACATCGCCACCGGCCCCGGCGGCTCGTCGGCCGGCGCCGCCTCCTGCGCAGCGCTCAATCTCGGCTGCATCCATATCGGCACCGACGGCGCCGGCTCGGTCCGCATTCCCGCCGCCTTTACGGGTGTCGTCGGCCTGAAGCCGACCTATGGCCGTGTGCCGGCCTGGCCGGTCTCGACCATGGGCTTCCTCGCCCATCTCGGCCCGCTGACCCGTACCGTCGCCGATACGGCGCTCGCCATGAATGCGATCGGCCAGCCCGACAACCGCGACATGACCGCGATGATCACGCGCCCGCCCGACTATGTCGACGGGCTCAAGGGAGGCGTGAAGGGCTTGCGCGTCGCCTGGTCGCCCAGGCTCGGCGGCAATGTTCCGGTCGATCCCGAGATCGCGGCGTTGACCGAATCGGCGGCGCTCGCCTTCCGCGATCTCGGTGCGAGCGTCGAGGAGGTCGACCCCGGCTTCGAGGACCCGATCGAGACGCTGATGGCGATCTGGTCGGCAGGCGCCGCCCTCGCATTGCGCAATGCCGGCCCGGCCGAGCGTGCCCGCATGGACCCGGGCCTCGTCGCCGTTGCCGAGCAGGGCGAGCGGGTCACGGGCGCGGCCTATGTCGATGCGCTGCTGAACCAGCGCAATGCGCTTGCGCACAAGATGGCGCAATTTCATGCACGTTTCGACCTGCTGCTGACGCCGACCCTGCCGCTGCCGGCCTTTGCCGTCGGCGCCAACACGCCGACCCATGGCGGCTATGGCGATGACTGGACACGCTGGACGCCCTTCACCTACCCGTTCAACATCACGCAGGCTCCGGCGATCTCGCTGCCCTGCGGGCTGACGAGCGCGGGCCTTCCGGCCGGGCTCCAGGTCATCGGCGCCTTCGGGCGCGATGCGCTCGTGCTGCGCGCCGCGGCGGCCTTCGAGGCGGCGCGGCCCTTCGCCCGGATCGATGCGCCGGTCGGAACGCTATGACGATCGCTCACGCCGGCGCCTGCCAATTGGGCAGGCGCCGGCGATGCCGCCCAATCGCGCTGCTCCAAACCTGCGAAATATTTTTCTGCACGCCAATCCGGCCCTGTAGCCCCAATACGGCGGCAAACTCTCAACCGGTTCCGTTTGGCACGATGCGTGCAGGCGGCTCGGCGCCTTCGGACCGCCCGTCAGACGAGTTGTCACGGCAGATTTTTCTGCCCAAACTCGCGCCAGGGTCGCCCGCAAGAGGTTACCGTTTCAGGGGAGAGATTGATGGACCGCAGAACATTTCTGAAGACCGCCGCGGGAACGGGCGCACTTGCTGCGGCCGGCGGTCTGGCCATGCCGGCCCTGGCGCAAGGGGCTGCGGCCAAGACCCTGCGCTTCGTGCCGCAGGCCAACCTTGCCAATTTCGACCCGATCTGGGGCACGCAATACGTCGTCCGCAACGCGGCCCTGCTGGTCTGGGACACGCTCTACGGCATCGATTCGAACTTCCAGCCGAAGCGTCAGATGGTCGGCAGCGAAGAGGTTTCCGCCGACGGTCTGGTCTGGACCTTCAAGCTGCGGCCCGGCCTCAAGTTCCATGACGGCGCGCCGGTGACCTCCAAGGACGTGGTCCAGAGCCTCAAGCGCTGGCAGGCTCGCGACCCGATGGGCCTGATGATCAAGGCGATCGAGAACGAGCTCGTCGCCGTCGACGACACGACCTTCAAATGGTCGCTGAAGCAGCCCTATCCCAAGATGCTGTTCGCGCTCGGCAAGAACAACTCGCCCTGCACGTTCATCATGCCCGAGCGCATCGCCAAGACCGATCCTTTCACCCAGATCACCGAATATATCGGCTCCGGCCCGATGAAGTTCGTGCGCAACGAATGGGTGCCGGGCGCCAAGGCGGTGTTCGAGAAGTTCGCCGACTACGTCCCGCGCGACGAGCCCGCCTCCTGGCTCTCGGGCGGCAAGAAGATGATGTTCGACCGCATCGAATGGGTCATCATGCCCGATGCCGCGACGGCTGCCGCCGCGCTCCAGAACGGCGAAGTCGACTGGTGGGAGACCGCGCTCTCCGATCTCGTGCCGATCCTTAAGAAGAACGCCAACATCAATGTCGATATCGGCGATCCGCTCGGCAATATCGGCGCCTTCCGCATGAACCACCTGCACCCGCCCTTCAACAATCTGAAGGTTCGCCAGGCCGTCATGACGGCGCTGAACCAGGAAGACTACATGCGCTCGATCGTCGGCGACGACGACAAGCTCTGGAAGGAGATGGGCGGATTCTTCACGCCGGGCACGCCGCTCTATACGGAGGTCGGCGGCGAGATGATGAAGGCGAAGAACCTCGCCGCCGCCAAGAAACTGCTGGCGGAGTCGGGCTACAAGGACGAGCCCGTTGTCTGCGTCGTCGCGCAGGACATGGCCGCCACCAAGTCGATGGGCGACGTCACGGCCGAACTGCTCAAGAGCATCGGCCTGAAGGTCGATTTCGTCGCGACCGACTGGGGCACCACCGGCGCCCGCCGCGCCCAGAAGACGCCTCCGGCGCAGGGTGGCTGGAGCATGTTCCACACTTGGCATGCCGGCGCCGACTGCGTGAACCCCGCCTCGTATACGGCCGTGCGCGCCAATGGCGACAAGGCCTGGTTCGGCTGGCCGGACGTGCCGGCGGTCGAGACCGAGGTGACGAACTGGTTCAACGCCAAGGACGTGGCCGAGGAAAAGGCGGTCATGGGCCGGCTCAACACGGCGGCGGTCGCAAACGTCGTCTATTGCCCGACCGGCTTCTATCTCGGCTACCAGGCCTGGCGGAAGAACCTCACGGGCGTCAGCAGCGGGCCTTTCCCGGTCCTCTGGGGCGTGTCGAAGGCCTGACATCTCGGAATGGGGGCGCGTTGCCGCCCCCATGACGATCCGGGGTCGCGCGCGTCACCTGCTGCGATCCCGCTCTTTCACCTCGCCGGGCCGATGACGGGCCCGGCGCAGCCAGACACCGGATCGAACGAAAAAGGGCTGGAAAGCCACAATGTTAGCCTTCATCGTCAGACGGATCATCACGACCATCCCCGTGATGGCATTCGTGGCCCTGTTCGTCTTCTCGCTTCTCTATATCGCGCCGGGCGACCCGGCCGCGGTCATCGCTGGTGACCAGGCCTCGCCTGCCGACGTCGAGCGCATCCGCGCTAGCCTGGGTCTCGACCGGCCCTACCTCGTGCGCTTCGCCGAATGGTCCTTCCGGGTGCTGCAGGGCGATCTCGGCACCTCGATCTTCACCTCGCTGCCGGTGACGCAGCTGATCGCGCAGCGCATCGAGCCGACCCTGTCGCTGATGGTGCTGACCCTGATCTTCGCTGTCACCATCGCCGTGCCGATGGGCGTCATCGCCGCCTGGAAGGCCGGAAGCTGGATCGATCGCGGCGCCATGGCTTTCGCCGTCTTCGGCTTCTCGGTGCCGGTCTTCGTCGTCGGCTACCTGCTGGCCTATGTCTTCGCGCTGCAGCTCGACTGGGTGCCGGTGCAAGGCTATACGCCGCTTTCCCAGGGGTTCTGGCCCTGGTTCAAGAACCTGATCCTGCCGGCGGTGACGCTGGGGCTGGTCTATATCGCGCTGATCGCGCGCATCACCCGGGCCACCATGCTCGAAGTGCTGCAGCAGGACTATGTCCGCACGGCGCAGGCCAAGGGCGTCGGCCAGCGTGAGGTTCTCTTCCTCCATGCGCTGAAGAACGCTGCCGTGCCGATCGTCACGATCATCGGCATCGGCATTGCGCTGCTGATCGGCGGCGCGGTCGTCACCGAGAGCGTCTTTGCCATTCCCGGTCTCGGCCGGCTCACCGTCGACGCCATCCTGCGGCGCGACTATCCGGTCATCCAGGGCGTCGTGCTGATGTTCAGCCTCGTCTACGTGCTGGTGAACCTGCTCATCGACCTGACCTACACCCTCGTCGATCCGAGGATACGCTATTGACGATGCAAAGCTCCCTCCCGGCGCCCTCCGCCCTGGCCACGTTGCCCGAGCCCGGCGTCGCGCCGCTGCCGGGCCGCTGGTTCCGCTTCCGGCGCTATCTGCGCCGCCATCCCTCCGTGCTGATCGGCGGTTCGCTGCTCGCGCTGATGGCGCTGATCGGCATCCTCGCGCCGCTGCTCTGGACGGTCGATCCGACCGCCATCGCCACCTCCCGGCGCACCCGCGTGCCGTCCGAACTCTATTGGTTCGGCACCGACATGCTCGGCCGCGACATCTACTCCCGCGTGGTCTACGGCGCGCGCGTCTCGCTGGTCGTCGGTTTCAGCGTGGCCATCCTCTCCTCGGTGATCGGCCTCTCCATCGGGCTCTTCGCCGGTTTCGTGCGCTGGGCTGACGGCATCGTCATGCGGATCATCGACGGCATGATGTCGATCCCGCCGATCCTGCTCGCCATCGCCCTGATGGCGCTGACGCGCGGCTCGATCCAGAACGTCATCATCGCGATCACCGTCGCGGAGATTCCCCGCGTCGCCCGCCTCGTGCGCGGCGTCGTGCTGTCTTTGCGCGAGCAGCCCTATGTCGAGGCCGCGATCGCCAACGGCGCCCGCACGCCGCGCATCATCCTGCGCCACATCCTGCCCAACACCTTCGCACCGATGAGCGTGCAGGCGACCTATATCTGCGCCAGTGCCATGATCATCGAGGCGATCCTGTCCTTCATCGGCGCCGGTATTCCGCCGGCGACGCCGTCCTGGGGGAACATCATGGCGGAGGGCCGCGCGCTCTGGCAGGTCAAGCCGCACATCATCCTGTTCCCGGCGATCTTCCTCTCGATCACCGTGCTCGCGGTGAACCTGCTCGGCGACGGTCTGCGCGACTCTCTCGACCCAAGGCTGGCCAAGAGCATCTGAAGGCGGCTGACGTCATGTCGTTCGTCTGCGACGGACCTCGTCGGGTCCCGGCCCATACGTCGATCGCGCCCGCCTATGGGCGCGTTCTACCGCGCAACGGCGTGGCCGCTTCCGGCAGCCGGGGTGTCGGTCCGGGGCTAGAGCGCCGGACATTTAATCATACGCATATCGGGCGTGTTTGAAGAGGTTTTGGCATTCCTGTGGCTCGAAGAGGCGGCAGATGTCGCCGACGGCTTTCCAAAGGGCATCGAAGGTCCTGGCTTTCGCCTTTCGCAGA
>DATDBB010000204.1:0-4471 GCA_036525085.1 Allobosea sp. | reverse complement strand
TGGCCGCTGGCGCTCTCGACCTTCGTCGCGGCGACCGGCCCCGTCGTGATCGCGCTCTCGATCTTCGTGCTGCTGCCGCGCATGGTCGCGGTCGCCGCCCTGCCGCGCGCCAATGGCCGGCTCGAACTTGGCCGCGCCTGCTTCAGTCTCGCCGCGCCGCTGATCGCCGGCTGGGCGGTGGCGCATGGGGTGGGCGGTCTTGGACTCGGCGTCTGTGCGTTTGCCGGCGTTGTCGTCCTGGTCGCTTCGTCCTGGCTGCCCGGCGAACGCCCTCCGGTGCAGCCTCGTTTGCCGCTGCACCGCGCCATGGCCGAAGGCGGCGCCTTCGTCATGCATCATCCCTATCTCAGGCCGATCGCGCTGTGCGCCATCGGCTGGAATCTTGCCTTTTTCGCCTTCCTCGCAATCGTCACGCCCTATGCGGCTCGCATCCTGCTGCTGGCTCCGGAGACGATCGGCCTCGCCTCCTCGATCTATGGCGCAGGCCTGATCCTCGGCGCGCTCGCTGGCCCGACGCTGATCGCGCGGCTGCCGACCGGCGTGCTTCTGGTTTTCGGCCCGGCCTCGTCCCTGGCAGGAGCCGGACTGCTCATTGTGACACCGCCGGCATTCGGTTTTGCGGCGCTTGCCTTCGCCTTCTTCCTGTTCGGCTTCGGCCCGATCCTCTGGTTCATCACCCAGACCAGCCTGCGCCAGGCGGTAACCCCTCAGGCACTGCTAGGCCGCGTTAGCGCGACGCTGACGACGGCGATGTATGGCATGCGCCCCATCGGTGCCCTCGCTGGCGGCCTGGCCGGCGAATGGTCCGGCCTTGCCACGGCGATCTGGCTGCCGGTCGCACTCTTCGGCCTCTCGACGCTGGCGATCCTGGCGTCATCAATGCCTCGGCTGAAGGTGATGCCGGGCGTGGAGGCTCCGTTGCCCGCGGGCGGATGACCGCGACAACGCTAGGCGCACCGCGCGCACTCCCTCGGGCAGCCGACGTCCGCATGTCATACAGGATTGACGCGCTCGACCCCGCTTAGCTTGAAGCCGAGCGCCTTCAGGACGACGAGTAGGGTGCCGAGCGTCGGATTGCCTTTGGGGCTTAGCGCCCGATACAACGATTCCCGCGACATGCCGGCCTCGCTGGCGAGCTTGGTCATGCCCTGTGCGCGTGCGATGACGCCGATCGCCTCGGCAATTTCGGCGGCGTCTCCTGTGGCCACGGCGTCGGCGAGGAAGCCCTGCGCGACATCCGGATCGCCGACGAGTTCGGCAATGTCGAACGGCCGCGACAAATGATCAGGATTTACGTGCATCGTTCCATCCGTTCAGGTCGCCAATGGCCTTCTCGATATCCTTGGCCTGCGTGCTCTTGTCGCCGCCGCCCAGCAACAATATCAGGACGTCCCCGCGCTTCGCGTAGTAAATCCGGTATCCCGGCCCATGGTCGATTTTCAGTTCACTGACGCCATCACGCAGAAAGCGCCCGTCGCCGGGGTTGCCGCGCTGCAGACGAAATAGCCGCGTCGCGATCCGGCGCAGCGCCTCTCTGTCGCGAAGCCCGGCAAGCCACCGGTCGAATGCTGGCAGAGCCTCGATCTGCATGAGGTTTCTGTAGCTTAAAAGCTACAGAAATGCAAGTATCCGCTTCGCTCACCCTTCCGGCAGCGGAATGAACTCCGCCTCGTCGCCGGGCACGGTGTCGAAGCGGCCGGCCTTCCATTCCGCCTTGGCCTGGTCGATGCGCTCCTTCGAGGAGGAGACGAAGTTCCACCAGATGTGGCGCGGCCCATCCATCGGCTCGCCGCCGACGATCATCAGGCGTGTCTGGTCGACGCCGAGGATCGAGATGCGGTCGCCGGGCTTGAACACCAGCAGTTGCCCCGCGCCGAACTCGTCGCCGGCGATGTCGACCTTGCCGGAGACGATATAGATCGCGCGCTCGTCATAGTCGGGGTCGAGCGGCAGGATCGCGCCGGGCGAGAGCACGGCCTCGGCGTAGAGCGCGTCCCAGGGAAACCTCACCGGCGAGGTCTGGCCGTAGGCCGAACCCATGATCAGGCTGATGCGCTTGCCGCCCTCGACGATCCGCGGCAGTTCCGGCGCCGCATGGTGCTTGAACTCGGGCGCGACCTCCTCATGCGACTTCGGCAAGGCGAGCCAGGCCTGGATACCGTAGAGCTTCGGCCCGCTCGCGCGCGCTTCCAGCCCCGTGCGCTCGGAATGGACGATGCCGCGTCCCGCCGTCATCAGGTTGACCGCGCCCGGCCGGATCGCGAGCTCGGTGCCGAGCGAATCGCGATGCATGATCTCGCCGTCGAACAGATAGGTCACGGTCGAGAGCCCGATATGCGGGTGCGGCCGCACGTCGAGCCCTTCGCCGAGATGGAATTCCGCTGGCCCCATCTGGTCGAAGAAGATGAAGGGGCCGACCATCTTGCGACCGATCGAGGGCAGGGCCCGCCGGACCGAGAAGCCGCCGAGATCATGCGCACGCGGCACGATCACCTGTTCGATCGCCGCGCAGGAACGGGCGTCGCCAAGAATAGGGTCTTCGGCGGGAAGCTGGGACATGGCGGGGGCTCCTTGCTGGCCGGTGAGCCTAGTCGGATTGCGCCCGCCGGCAAGGCCCGATCAGGCTGCAGCGGCCGTCGGCAGGCGGGCGAGCCGCGAGCGATAATACGCGCCGGCCGCCTCCAGCGCTTCGGTATCGGCGCGGCGCGCATCGTAGATAAGGAAGGGTTCGGCCCAGGCGAGGGCGCAGCGATGGGCCGTCGCCTCGAGCGGGCGCAGCAACTCGCGCAAGGGAAAGCGGTTGGCCCCACCCGGCGCATAGGCGGTCTCGACATTGCCGGCGGTCGCCACGACCAGCAGCGGCTTTCCGGCGAGCTTCGCGCCCTCGGTCTCGTAGGCGATGTAGAACATCCGGGTCAGGACGGCGTCCTGCCAGGCCTTGAGCAGCGGCGGCGTCGCATACCACTGCACCGGGAACTGCAGCACGATGCGGTCGGCGGCGACGACCCGGGCAACCTCGGTTTCGGCATCGATGTGCCCATCCGGATAGAGTGCCTGCATGTCGACGATCTCGACACCCGGCAGCGTCGCGGCGGCGTCGAGAAGGGCGCGATTGGCGCGCGAACCGGCGAAATCCGGGTGGAACAGCAGGATCAGGGTCTTGGTCATGGCATCCTCCTTCGGGAACGGGGTGAGGATGCCCTTCGCGATAAAATCACTCCAATGGATGATCGATATAGTATAGTATTCACACAATGAATTTACGCGCCATCGATCTCAACCTGCTGGTGGTGCTCGACGCCCTGCTCGACGAGGCCCATGTCTCGCGTGCGGCGGAGCGCATCGGCCTGTCGCAGCCGGCGATGTCGAGCGCACTGGAACGCTGCCGCCACCTCTTCGGCGACCGTCTGCTCGAACGCGGCGCCAGCGGCATGGTGCTGACCCCGAAGGCGCAGGCGCTCGCCGGTCCGGTCAAGGAGGTCCTCTCCGGCATGGCGGCGCTGCTCGACAGGAGCGAGCCGGACCTGGCCTCGATCCGCCAGACCGTGCGCGTCGTGATGGCCGATCTTCCGGCCGTCGTCATCGGCCCGGCGCTGCAGCGCCGGCTGGCGCAGGCGGCGCCCGGCATCACGGTCGCGGTGATGCCCTGGCACGGCGCTGCGGCCGCGCTGGACGGGCTGGGGCGCGGGAGCGTCGACCTCGCCGTCTCGGTCTTCCCGAGCGTCGACGCCGACTTTACCCGCCGCGAATTGCTACAGGAAAACTATCGCGTCGCGATGCGCCGGGATCATCCGGCGGCCGATGCCTTCGATCTCGACCGCTGGCTGGCCTATCCGCATGTGCTGGTGTCGGGGCGCGGCGACACGCGCGGCCTGCTCGACGAGGCGCTGGCGCGGATCGGGCGAGCGCGCCATGTCGGCATGGTCGTGCCGAGCTTCATCATGGTGCCACCCCTGCTGGCCGAGTCCGACATGATCGGGCTCTTGCCGAGCCGCTGCCTGCCGGAGCGGGTGAGGGGGGAGATCGTCGCCTATGAGCCGCCGATCGCGGTCGAGGGCTTTCCGCTGCACAGCGCCTGGCACAAGCGCCGCGCCGGCGATCCGGCCGTGCAGCATGTCGCAAGGCTGATCGAGGAACTGGTCGCGGCCTTGCCGGGCTGACGGCGGCGCCTCAGTTCTCGACGTCGAGCGGGACGGTTCCGGTCGGCTTGCCATCGGCGGAGAGCGTGATGCGCTCGATGCGGGCCTCGGCCTGCTTCAGCAGCGCATCGCAGCGCGCCTTCAGCGCCTCGCCGCGCGTATAGATCGCGATCGATTCCTCGAGCGGCACGTCGCCCCGCTCCAGCCGCGCGACGATGTCCTCGAGCTGCTTCAGCGCCGCCTCGAAGGGCAGGGCCGCGACGTCGTCATTGGATGTGGCTTCGCTCACAGCGTGATTCCCGATTGCCGGATGCTTATCCGCCGGAGTGGCC
>DATDBB010000203.1:0-8923 GCA_036525085.1 Allobosea sp. | reverse complement strand
CGCCGCCGGTCCGCTGGCGGCTTGTCCTTTTTTCTCAACGCTCCGAAGGGTGCCCGCGATGAAGACCATCTCGCTCAAGCCCGCCGATGTCGAAAAGAAGTGGGTTGTGATCGACGCCTCCGGGCTCGTCGTCGGCCGTCTCGCCTCCGTTGTGGCGATGCGTCTGCGCGGCAAGCACAAGGCGGCCTACACGCCCCATGTCGACTGCGGCGACAACATCATCGTCATCAATGCCGACAAGGTCGTCCTGACCGGCCGCAAGCGCGACCAGAAGGTCTATTATCACCACACCGGCTATGCCGGCGGCATCAAGGAACGCTCCGCCAAGTTCATTCTCGAGGGTCGCTTCCCGGAGCGGATCGTCGAGAAGGCTGTCGAGCGCATGCTGCCCCGTGGCCCGCTGTTCCGCCAGATCCTCGGCAACCTGCGCGTCTACAAGGGCGCCGAGCACCCCCACGCAGCCCAGTCGCCGGAGGCGCTCGACGTCGCCGCGCTCAACAGCAAGAATGCGAGGGTCTGATATGGCCGAGGTTCTTCAGTCTCTCGAGCAGCTCGGCCAGGTCGCCAAGACCGCGCAGCCGGATGCTCCTGTCCACGTCAAGAAGGTCGATGCGCAGGGCCGCGCCTATGCCACCGGCAAGCGCAAGAACGCCATCGCCCGCGTCTGGATCAAGCCCGGCACCGGCAAGATCACGGTCAACACCCGTGACCAGGAGGTCTACTTCGCGCGCCCCGTGCTGCGCATGGTCCTCCAGCAGCCGCTGATCCTGGTCGAACGCCTGACCCAGTACGACGTCGTCGTCTCGGTCAAGGGCGGCGGCCTTTCCGGCCAGGCCGGCGCCGTCCGCCACGGCATCTCCAAGGCCCTGACCTTCTATGAGCCGGAGCTTCGCAGCCCGCTCAAGAAGGGCGGCTTCCTGACCCGGGACTCGCGCGTCGTCGAGCGCAAGAAGTTCGGCAAGGCCAAGGCCCGCCGCAGCTTCCAGTTCTCGAAGCGCTGATCGTTTTCCGACGATCCGGTATGTGGAAAGGGCGGCTCGCAAGAGCCGCCCTTTTCGTATGGGATAGCTTCAATCAGAATCGAGAGGAAGCCAGCCCATGTCCCGACCCGTTCTCCTCGTCACCGGCGGCAGCCGGGGCATCGGCGCCGCCATCTGCGTGATGGCCGCCCAGCGCGGCTACGATGTCGCGGTCAACTACCAGTCCAATGCCGAGGCGGCCGAAAAGGTTGTCGCAGCCTGCAAGGCGGCCGGCGCGAAGGCGGTGGCGCTCAAGGGCGACATGGCCGACGATGCCGACATCACCCGCGTCTTCACGGAGGCCAAGGCCGCGCTCGGCCCACTCAGCCACGTCGTCAACAATGCCGGCATCACCGGGCCGGCGAGCACGCTGGCCGAGGCCGATCCGCAGGTGATCCGGACCTGCATCGACGTCAACGTCACCGGCGCGATCCTGGTCGCGCGCGAGGCCGCCCGCGCCTTGCTCGCCAATGGCAGCGCGAAGGGCAGGGCGATCGTCAACATCTCCTCGATCGCGGCCGGCCTCGGCTCGCCCGACGAGTTCGTCTGGTATGCGGCCTCGAAAGGCGCGATCGATTCCCTGACGCTCGGCATGGCGAAGGAACTGGCTCCCGCCGGGATCCGGGTCAACGCCGTTGCTCCCGGCATGACCGAGACCGACATCCACGCCATGTCGTCCGGAGAGCCGGGCCGCGTCGCGCGCATCGCGCCGTCGATCCCGCTCAAGCGCGCGGCGCAGGCCGACGAGATCGCGGAGATGGTGCTCTTCGCGCTGTCCGATGCGGCGTCCTATGTCGTCGGCTCGATCCTGCGCGTCGGCGGCGGGCGGTAGCTGGAGCGGCGCGCACTTCGTGCTAAATCCCGAGCGAACTCCTCGACGGGAAAGCCATGAGTGTCCTCTTGATCCTCATCGCCTTCGGCATGATCGCCGTGCCGGCCCTGATGGCGCTGGCGCGCCATGACCTGCCGCACGGTCGTCGCATCTTCAATGCGCTGGTGATCTTCCTCGCGCCGGCCTTCGCGCTCGGGCTGATCCACGGCGTGCCGGAACTCGACGGCCGCGCGCTTCAGAATCCGATCGCCTGGACGACGCTGCGGCTGGTGCTGTCGGCCCTGGCCCTTATCCTGCCATGGTGCCTCTATGTCTGGCTCGCCGGCTCTCGCCGCTGATTTCATGGATACCTGACATGACAGAGCCCGCCGACACGCCGCCGATCGACCATGCCTTCACCGGGGACAGGCGCGGGCCGGCGCTGGACCCGACCTATGCCGGCGCGCTCTCCTTCATGCGGCGCCGCTATTCCAAGGACGTCTCCGGCTGCGATCTCGTGATCTGGGGCGTGCCCTTCGATCTCGCCGTCTCGAACCGCCCCGGCACGCGCTTCGGGCCGCAGGCCCTGCGCCGCGCCAGCGCGATCTTCGACGGCGATGCACAGTATCCCTCCCGCATCGATCCGTTCGAGCATCTCACCGCCGTCGATTATGGCGACTGCCTGTTGCCGCGCGGCGATCTCCAGGGCTGCGCCCGCGCGATCGAGCATGAGGCCGCCGGCATCATCGCCTCGGGCGCCCATCTCGTGACGCTCGGCGGCGACCATTTCATCACGCTGCCGCTGCTGCGCGCCCATGTCGCGCGCCATGGCAAGCTCGCGCTCGTCCAGTTCGACGCCCATCAGGACACCTGGGATGACGGCATCGGGGCGGTCAGCCACGGCTCCTTCGTGCTGGAGGCGGTGCGCGAGGGGCTGATCGATGTCGAGCGATCGATCCAGATCGGCCTGCGCACGGTCGCGCCGCGCGACTGCGGCATCGAGGTGCTCGACGCCTACGCCGCCCATGAACTCGGCATCGCCGGAACGATCGCACGGATCAGGGAGCGGGTCGGGACGGGGCCGGTCTATCTGACCTTCGACATCGACGCGATCGACCCGGCCTTCGCGCCGGGCACGGGCACGCCGGTCGCCGGCGGCTTCACCTCGGACGAAGCGCTGCGCATGGTCTGGGGCATCCGCGACCTCGATTTCCGCGGCATGGACGTGGTCGAGGTCTCGCCGCCTTACGACCATGCCGATACGACGGCCATCGCCGGCTCGGCGCTGGTCCAGCATTACGTTCAGGCGCTGGCGCTGAAGCTGCGCTGTTGAATCAGCGCGCGAGGGAGCGGAATCGGTTTGGCAGCAGAATGTGCCAACCGACTCCAATCACATCGCAATCACAGGCGCGGAGAACCCTCTCCCGGAGGGAGAGGGCAGGGTGAGGGGTAGGCCATTGGACGCATTGGCTGTGCCCTCACCGCAGCACCGATCAAATGGGCGTCTCACTGGTCAAACGGCCAGCACCTCACCCCTGCCCCTCCTTACAGGAGAGAGGTTCCCCGCGGCTTCCATTGACGGGGACATCGGATGATTGACAGCGCGCCCATGCTCCATCATATCCACACCCATGACCACGAACCTGACCCGACGTCGCCCTGTCATGGCCGCCCCTGCGCGACCGCGATGACGCTCGGCTTGTAGTCCGAACGCCCGCGACCGCGCCCCGAGCGCGGTTTTTTTATGCCCGAAGCCGACCAAATAGTTTCGACAGGCGAAGCGCTTCGCTTTCGCACCCATCGGGGGTCCAGATGAGCCAGAATTTGAAATCGATCTTCATCGACGGCGAGGCCGGCACCACCGGGCTCGGCATCCGCGACCGGCTGGCGGCCGTGCCCGAGGTGGTGGTCAAGAGCATCGATGCGGACAAGCGCAAGGAGCCCGCTGCCCGCAAGGACATGATGGCGCAGGTCGATCTCGTCGTGCTCTGCCTGCCCGACGATGCGGCCAAGGAATCGGTCGCACTCGCCGATGAGCTCGGCGGCGATGCGCCCAAGATCGTCGATGCTGCGACGGCCCACCGCGTTGCGCCGGGCTGGGTCTATGGCTTCGCCGAGCTCGAGCACGGCCATGCCGCGAAGATCGCCAACGCCAACCGGGTCTCCAACCCCGGCTGCTATCCCACAGGCGCGATCGCCCTGCTGCGGCCGCTGGTCGATGCCGGCCTTCTGGCGCAGGACCATCCGATCACCATCAATGCGGTTTCCGGCTATTCCGGCGGCGGCAAGAGCATGATCGAGGCATACGAGGCGGGCACGGCGCCGGCTTTCGAGCTTTACGGCCTCGGACTCAAGCACAAGCACCTGCCCGAGTTGCAGGAATACGCACGGCTGACGCAGCGGCCGATCTTCGTTCCGTCGGTCGGCAATTTCCGGCAGGGCATGCTGGTCTCGGTGCCGGTCCATCTCGACCTGCTGCCGGGCAAGCCCAAGGCGGCCGATCTCGAGGACGCGCTGGCCGAGCACTATGCCGGCTCGACCTATGTCAGCGTCGTGCCGGCGGCCCAGGCCGGCGGCAAGCTCGAGCCTGAATCGCTGAACGACACGAACAAGCTGGAGCTGCGCGTCTTCGGCGACGACAATCTGAAGCAGGCCGTGCTCGTCGCGAAGCTCGACAATCTCGGCAAAGGCGCCTCAGGCGCCGCCGTCCAGAACATCCGGCTGATGCTGGGGCTGGCCGAGAAGTAGGGCGCAAATCCTTCTCCCCTTGGGGGAGAAGGTGTCTGCGCAGCAGACGGATGAGGGAAGGGTCGCGCGAGCGGCCCTTTTCTTGGTCTATGTGATGAGGTTCTTCCCTCATCCGTCAGCGCTTTGCGCTGCCACCTTCTCCCCCGGAGGGGAGAAGGAAGGACCTTTCCTCAGCCTTGATAGGCCTTGAAGTTCTGCTGCTGCTCGCCGAGGCCTTCGATGCCGAGCTTCACGACCTCGCCGCCCTTCAGGAAGCGCGGCGGCTTGAAGCCGAGGCCGACGCCGGGGGGCGTGCCGGTGGTGATGACGTCGCCCGGATCCAGCCGCATGAACTGGCTGATGTAGTGGACGAGATAGGCGGCGCCGAAGATCATCGTCTTGGTCGAGCCGTTCTGGACGCGCTCGCCATCGACCTCGAGCCACATGCCGAGGTTCTGGACGTCCTTGACCTCGTCGGTCGTCACCAGCCAGGGGCCGAGCGGGCCGAAGGTCGGGCAGCCCTTGCCCTTGGCCCACTGGCCGCCGCGCTCGGTCTGGAACTCGCGCTCGGACACGTCGTTGCAGACGCAGAAGCCGGCGATCGCCGCCATGGCCTTGTCCTCGGGGATGTAGGAGCCGCCGTCGCCGATGACGATCGCGAGCTCGACTTCCCAGTCGGTCTTCTTAGAGCCCTTCGGAATGATGACGTCGTCATTGGGGCCGACGATGCAGTTCGGCGCCTTGTTGAAGAGGATCGGCTCCTTCGGGATCTCGGCGCCGGTCTCGGCCGCGTGATCGGCGAAGTTCAGGCCGACCGCGATGAAGTTGCGGACATCCCCGACGCAGGCGCCGATTCGCGGCGAGCCGGAAACGACGGGAAGCGTTTCCGGGTCGATTGCCTTGATTTTCGCCAGGGAGGCCGAGGTCAGGGCCTTGCCGGCAAGATCCGGGATGGTGCCGGAGAGGTCGCGCACGACACCCTTGGCATCGAGCAGAGCCGGCTTTTCCTGGCCGAGCGCACCGTAACGAAGCAGTTTCACGTGGTTTCCCCCGTTTCAAACGATCTAATTGGGCCGCGATCCTGACCGGATGGCGCAGCCAAAGACAAGCCCGTTCGCGCGCATGGCGCGACTGCCCGCAGCAGCCCGGTGAATTGTTGCGCGAATGCAACGCCGTTTCCGAAAGCTGCATGCTTGTTGATTGTGCGTTAATGGCGCGTTGCGAGCCAAACCGGCCAAAAAGCCGAGATAGTTCTTATATAAACGATATGTTTCGCGTGGGCGCGGAGCCGGCAACGCGAAAAATCGACGATTTCGGCCCGTTTTGGCGGTTCGGCCATGGAACGAGGCGACGGCAGGGCAGAATCGCGGCATTAAGGGCGGGATTGCGGCGGCAAACGCTGCGGGTCATGCTCTTCATCGAGCGGGGCAGGCTAGCCCCGGAGAAACAATGCATAGGGTGGATTTGATGAAGGGCATCGTTCGGACAGCCGCCGTGGCCACGGTCTCAGTCGCGGCGCTTCTCGCCGCCGGCGCGGCCCAGGCGAGCTCCTTCGCCATCCGCAGCGGCCAGAGCGCCGAGGGCCTCGGCATGGCCTATGCGGGTGCAGCCTCCGGCGGCATCGGCATGGGCTCTATGGCCTGGAACCCGGCAACGATCACGATGTTCCCGGGCCGAAACAGCAACTGGAACATCACCTATCTCAACGCCAACGCCTCCTATGACCCGACCTCGGTGACGCGGCTCGGATCGCCCTTCGGACCGGCCAGCCCAATCCAGAACGGCTCCGGCAATATCGGCGGCGACGGCGCCTTCATCCCCGCATCCTATTCGAACTGGCAGCTCACCGACCGCTTCTGGATCGGCCTGACCACAGGCGCACCCTTCGGCTTGCGCTCCAAGGCCGACAATCAGGTCTATGCCGGTCAGGTCTATGGCCGCTCGGCGAGGCTCGGCACCTACAACGTCTCCCCGACGATCGGCTACCAGGTCAATGACTGGCTCGCCGTCGGCGCGGCATTCCAGGTGCAGTACCTGAAGGCCAATCTCAAGAACGCGACCGGCGCCACGATCGGGCAGGCCATCGGCCCCGCCGCGCCGAACCAGATCCTCAAGGGCGATTCGATCGACTACGGTTTCCGCGTCGGTGCGACGCTGACGCCGACGCAGGGCACCACGATCGGTATCGCCTATCGCTCCTCGATCCGGCAGACGCTCGACGGCACGATCTCCACGCTCGCCGGCGTGGCGCCGATCAAGGCGAACCTGAACCTGCCGGATTCGGTGGTCTTCGGCGTGTCGCAGGTCATCAACGACCAGTGGCAGGCGCATCTCGGCGTGGAGTGGACCAATTGGAGCCGCTTCCGCCGCATCCCGATCGTCAGCCAGATCAGTGGCCTGCCGATCTCGAGCCTGAACTTCGTCTATGACGACAGCTGGTTCTTCAGCGGCGGTGTCGAGTACAAGTACAATCAGGCCCTGACGCTGCGCGCCGGTGTCGCCTATGAGCTTTCGGCTGTGAACGACAGCAACCGCACGGTGTTCATCTCCGACAATGACCGCCTCTGGCTCTCTGCCGGCGCCACCTACCAGGTCACGGACAAGCTCAAGCTCGACCTCGGCTACACCTATATCCATGTGAACAAGGCCAGCGTGAACTACAGCGGCGCGCATCCGCAGCAGGGTCCGGTCTTCTTCACCGCCGAGGCCAAGCCCTATATCCACATCGTCTCGGCCGGCCTGACCTATCGCTGGGACAACCCGGCAGAGACGATCCCCGTCCAGCCGGCGGTGCGCAAGTTCTGACGGCGACACTGCCGATCGACAGAAAAGCCGGCCTTGGGGCCGGCTTTTTCAATGGGCGCGGAATGGTGGCGATCAGAGGGAGCGTCTGCGCCGCTCAGGCCTTCTTCAAGACATAGGTCCCTGGCGCATCCGTCAGCGCCGGCAGCTTGCCGCCGCCGGGCTCGCGCGGCTTGACCCGCTTGGGTGCCTGCTTCTCCAGCCAGGCGAACCAGTGCGGCCACCAGGAGCCGGGATGCTCGCTGGCTTTCGCGATCCAGTCCTCATAGGCGCCGGTGGGCGGCCCGCCCGTCCAGTGCTGGTACTTGACCTTGGCCGGCGGGTTCACAACCCCGGCGATATGCCCGGAACCGGCGACGACATAATCGACCGGGCCGCCGAAGCACTGCGAGCCCAGGAAGACGGACTGGGCGGGGGCGATATGGTCTTCCCGCGTCGCGAGATTGTAGACGGGTATCTTGACCTTCCCGAGATCCAGAAGCTTGCCGCCGATGCGCATCTCGCCCTTGGAGAGCTTGTTCTCGAGATAGCAGTTACGCAGGTAGAAGGAGTGGTTCGCCGCCGGCATGCGCGTCGAATCGGAGTTCCAGTAGAGCAGGTCGAACGGCGTCGGCGTCTTGCCCTTGAGGTAGTTGTTGATCGCGTAGGACCAGATCAGGTCGTTGGGGCGCAGCATGTTGAAGGCGCCGGCCATGCGCGAGCCGTCGAGATAGCCGCTCTTGGTCATCTGCTCCTCGACAGAGCGGATCTGCTCCTCGTCGACGAAGACGGAGAGCTCGCCCGCTTTGGAGAAGTCGACCTGCGTCGTGAAGAAGGTCGCGCTGGCGATGCGCTTGTCGTTGGTCGCCGCCATATAGGCCAAGGTCACACCGAGCAGCGTTCCGCCGACGCAGTAGCCGATCGCGCTGACCGACTTCTCGCCTGTCGCCTGCTCGATCGCATCGAGCGCCGCGAAGACGCCCTCGCGCATGTAGCTCTCGAAATCCTTGTCCGCGTGGCGCTCGTCCGGGTTGACCCAGGAGATGCAGAACACGGTCAGCCCCTGCGCGACGCACCAGCGGATGAAGCTCTTCTCGGCGTTGAGGTCGAGGATGTAGAACTTGTTGATCCAGGGCGGCACGATCAGGAGAGGGCGCTTCAGCACGGTCTCGGTCGTCGGTGCGTACTGGATCAGCTCCATGATCTCGTCGCGGAAGATCACCTTGCCGGGCGTCGAGGCGATGTTGACGCCGATCTGGAAGGCGCCCGGGTCGGACTGGCGGATCTTGAGCTCGCCGCCGCCGGCCTCGATGTCCTCGGCCAGCATCTTCATGCCCCGGACGAGATTCTCGCCGTTCTGCCGGAGCGTTTCGCGCAGCAATTCCGGATTGGTCGCGACGAAGTTCGTGGGCGAGAGCGCGCTGGCGATCTGCTTGACGTAGAAGCGGGCCTTCTCGCGGGTGTGCGGATCGAGGTCCTCGGCCTTGTCGACCATCGATTCGGCCCAGCGCGAGCCGATCAGATAGGCCTGCTTGATGAAGTCGAACATCGGATGGCCGGACCAGTCCGGATCGGCGAAGCGGGC
>DATDBB010000202.1:0-27365 GCA_036525085.1 Allobosea sp. | reverse complement strand
ATCCTGGGCTATCCCGGCCGCGCCGAGATGATCCACCGGGACGACATGGCGCTCGGCGTCGGCTAAGGTTGCACCGCAATGGCGTTTGGCAGGGTGGAAATGACGAGCGAAAGCGCGCTCCGCGAGGTCTCGACCAGCGGCGGTGTTAGCAAGGACGACGCGGCCGCCACGCAGTTCGACGTCGTTGCGCAGATGCACGCGCTGGGCCGGCGCGCCCGCGCCGCCGCACGGCTGATCGCGCTTGCGCCGGAGGCGCGGCGCAACGCCGCACTGCAGGCCATGGCCGCAAGCCTGCGCGACCGCGCCGGACCGATCCTCGCCGCCAATGCGCTCGACCTCGCCGACGCGCGCGCCGCCGGGCAGAACGCCGCCTTCATCGACCGGCTGCTGCTCGACGCCGACCGGCTCGCCGATGTGGCGAAGGCCGTCTCCAGCGTCGCCGACCTGCCCGACCCGCTGGGCCGGATCCTCGCCTCCTGGACACAGCCGAACGGCCTTCGCTTCGAGCGCGTCGCCACGCCGCTCGGCGTCATCGCGGTGATCTTCGAAAGCCGCCCGAACGTCACGGCCGATGCCGGTGCGCTGTGCCTGAAGAGCGGCAATGCCGCGATCCTGCGCGCCGGCTCCGACAGTTTCCGCACCGCCACCGAAATTGCCGCGGCCTTGCGCCAGGGACTGGAAAGCGCCGGCCTGCCGGGCGACGCGATCCAGCTCGTCCCGACGCGGGACCGCGCCGCCGTGGGCGAGATCCTGAAAGGCCTCGACGGGAATATCGACGTCGTCGTGCCGCGGGGCGGCAAGAGCCTCGTCGCCCGCGTCCAGAGCGATGCCCGCGTGCCGGTCTTCGCCCATCTCGACGGCAACTGCCATGTCTATGTCCATGCGTCCGCCGACCTCGCCATGGCCCGTGAGATCGTCCTCAACGCCAAGCTCAGGCGCACCGGCGTCTGCGGCTCGGCCGAAACCCTGCTGGTCGACCAGGCCTGCGCGGACACGCATCTGCGCCCGCTCGTCACCGCACTGCTCGACGCCGGCTGCGCCGTGCGCGGCGATGACCGGACGCAAGCGATCGATGCCCGCGTCACGCCGGCCAGCGAAGAGGACTGGGCGACCGAATATCTCGACCGCATCATCGCGGTGAAGGTCGTGTCCGGCCTCGACGAGGCGATCGACCATATCGAGCGCCATGGCTCGCATCACACCGATGCGATCGTCACGGCCGACGAGGCCACCGCCGCGCGCTTCCTGGCGGAGGTCGATTCGGCGATCGTGCTGCACAATGCCTCGACGCAGTTCGCCGATGGCGGCGAATTCGGCTTCGGGGCGGAGATCGGCATCGCCACCGGTCGCATGCATGCGCGCGGCCCTGTCGGCGTCGAACAGCTCTGCTCCTTCAAATATCGCGTCCACGGCAACGGCCAGATCCGACCGTGACATATGATCCCGCGGCGACGCGCACTCCTCCCGTGACAACGGATCATTTGCGGCTGCCGCCGCATGCGCCGGGCCTGCGCATCGGCCTGTTCGGCGGAACCTTCAACCCGGCCCATGACGGCCACCGCATGGCGAGCCTGACCGCGCTGCGCCGGCTCCAGCTCGATCGCGTCTGGTGGCTGGTGACGCCGGGCAATCCGCTGAAGGACAACACCGCCCTGCCCTCGCTGGCGCAGCGTGTCCGCTTCAGCCGCAAGCTCGCCGACCATTCGCGCATCCATGTCACCGGCATCGAGGCGATGCTGCGCACCCGCTACACCGCCGATACCCTGCGGGCGCTGAAGCGGCGCTGTCCGGGCGTGAACTTCGTCTGGATCATGGGCTCGGACAATCTGGCCAGCTTCCACCGCTGGAACGAATGGCGCGCCATCGCCCGGATGATGCCGATCGCGGTGATCGACCGGCCCGGATCGACCCACAGCTCCGTCGCATCACCTGCCGCCAACTGGCTGTCGCGCTGGCGGATTTCGGAAAGCGAAGGTGCCGCGCTGGCGCGCGCGAAGCCGCCCGCCTGGATCTTCCTGCATGGCCGCCGCTCCGATCTGTCGTCGACGATGTTGCGCGAACAGGCCGAACACGATTGAATTTTAGGCTGATCCGACGTATTTTCATGCCGTCGCGCCCTGAGCGCGTCGAACATGTGAGGATACGGAACTGAACCGTTCACCCCTTGGCGAAGCCGAGCCGAAGCCGCTTCCCCAGACCGCTGTGTCGGAGAACCCCTCTGCCGACAGCGTGGCCCTCGCACTGCACGTTCTCGAAGACATGAAGGCCGAAGACATCACGGTCATCGATCTCGTCGGCAAAACCTCGCTGGCGGATGCGATGATCATTGCGTCCGGCCGGGTGAACCGTCATGTCGCCTCCATCGCCGACGCGCTGATCGAAGCGATCAAGAATTCCGGCCTGCCGCCGCCGAAGGTCGAGGGCATGCCGGCCTGCGACTGGGTGCTGATCGATACCGGCGACATCATCGTCCACGTCTTCCGTCCGGAAGTGCGCCAGTTCTACAATCTGGAAAAGATGTGGGGGGCCGACAGGCCGAATGAGCGTCTGGTCAGCTGACGACCAGCCGCGCCTATGCGCCTTGCCCTGATTGCCGTCGGCCGTCTCAAGGATGGGCCGGAGCGGGACCTCTGCGAGCGCTATCGCGAGCGCGCGGTTACGCTGGGGCGTGGCCTCGGCCTGACCGGGCCGGAGATCGTCGAAATCCCCGAAAGCCGCGGCCGCCGGCCCGATGAGCGCAAGCGGGACGAGGCCGCCGCGATCACCGCAAGGCTTGCTCCCGGGCTGGTGATTGCGCTCGACGAACGGGGCAAGAGCCAGGGCAGCGACGCCTTCGCCGCGCGCATCGCTGCCGCCAGGGATGCGGGCACGGCTTCCGCCAGCCTCGTCATCGGCGGTGCCGACGGCCTCGCCGATGAGATCCGCGCCGCGGCCGGGCTGACGCTGGCATTCGGCGCGCTGACGATCCCGCATCAACTGGTCCGTGTCCTCGTGCTCGAACAGCTCTACCGGACGATGACGATCCTGGCCGGACACCCCTATCATCGCGCATGAGCCATTTCCGGCATCTGATTCGCGGCTCGCGAGCTGACGTCCCGACGTCATTGCGAGCGCAGCGAAGCAATCCAGGAGCCGTCGGGCGGGCCGTTCTGGATTGCTTCGCTGCGCTCGCAATGACGGTGAGCCATCTCGGCGGGCTCCTTGTGGTGCTGGTGATCGCCGGCTCACCCGCCGCCGCCCAGCCACAGACTCCGGACCCCGATGCGCTCGCACGCGAAGCGATGCAGAAGCTCGTCGAGAAGCAGGCGCGCGAGGCCGAACTCAAGGCGATCGAGCAGCGGCTCGCCGGCAACGCCGAGGCACGCGCCAAGCTCGAGGCCGAGATCGCCGCCATTCGCGCCGACCGCGCCGCCCTCAACAAGGCCCTGCTCGACACCACCGCCCGGGCGCAGGGCGCCGAGCAGCGCGTCAGCGCGCTCGAACAGCGGCTCGCACTGCTGCAGTCGAGCGAGGCGGCCATCCGTCGCTCGCTGGAGGGCCGGCGGGGGCTGATCGCCGAGGTGCTGGCCGCCCTGCAGCGGATCGGCCGACGCCCACCGCCGGCCGTGCTGGTTCGCCCGGAGGATATCCTGGAAGCGGTGCGGGCCTCGATGCTGCTCGGCGCCGTGGTGCCCGACCTGCGCCAGGAGATCGAGGTCCTCGGCACCGACCTGGCCGAGCTCGTGCGGCTGCGGGAGGGCATCGGCAACGAGCGCAAGGCGATCGCAGCCGAAATGGAGCAGCTCGCGAGCGAGCGCCAGCGCCTCGCCTCGCTGGTCGAGGCCAGGCGCACGCGTGAGGCCAGCGCGACCAAGGACGCCGAGGCCCAGCGCGGGCAGGACGGCGCGCTGGCCGCCCAGGCCCGCAGCCTGCGCGATTTCGTCGAGCGCATGGAAAAGGAGATCTCGGTCGCCAACCGCGCGGCCGACCAAGCGCGCCAGGCGCTCGAGAACGAGACGCGCGAGCAGCGCCAGCGCATGGCGGCGCTGGCCTTCAAGGACCCGGCCCGGCTCAGCCCGAAGATCGCCTTCGCCGAGGCACGGGGCTTGCTTCCCTTGCCTGCGGCGGGATCACAATTGCGTGGATTCGGCGATTCGGACGGAGCTGGCGGCACCACGCGCGGAATTTCTCTGGAAACACGCCCCGGCGCCCTAGTTTCGGCACCTTCGGACGCTTGGGTGGTTTATGCAGGGCCGTTCCGCTCATTCGGGCAACTCTTGATCCTGAATGCCGGCGGGGGGTACTATATGTTGCTAGCCGGCATGCAGCGGATCGACGTCGCGCTGAACCAGTTCGTCCTCGCGGGGGAGCCGGTTGCGGTTATGGGTGAAACGTCGGAAGCTGCTGCGACGATCGTAGGTTCGGGAGCCGGGCAGCCGGTTCTCTATATCGAGTTCAGAAAAGACGGTGTTTCGGTCGACCCGGCGCCGTGGTGGACGAAACCGCTTGGCGAAAAGGTTCGCGGATGATGCGCAAGGTTTCCCTCGTTTTCGCCGGAGCTGTCCTCGGCGCGGGCCTGACCGGCTTGGTCACGCAGACGCGTCTGCTGACCTCGACCAGCGCGGTCGCGGCCTCGGCCGAAGTCTATCGCAGCCTGAACCTCTTCGGTGACATCTTCGAGAAGATCCGGACCGATTACGTCGAGAAGCCCGATGAGCAGAAGCTGATCGAGGCCGCGATCAACGGCATGGTCTCATCGCTCGACCCGCATTCGTCCTATCTCGACGCCAAGTCCTTCCGCGACATGGACACCGACATGCGCGGCCAGTTCGGCGGGCTCGGCATCGAGGTCACGATGGATGACGGCGTGCTCAAGGTCGCCAAGCCGATCCGCGACACGCCCGCCTTCAAGGCCGGCATCCTCGCCAACGACATCATCAGCCAGATCGACGGCACCGAGGTGAAGGGCCTGTCCCTGACTCAGGCCGTCGAGAAGATGCGCGGCATCATCAACACCCAGGTCAAGCTCAAGGTCGAACGCCCCGGCAAGACCGAGCCGCTCGAATTCACCCTGACGCGCACGACCATCGTGGTGCCGGCCGTCGAGGAGCGCGTCGAGGGCGATATCGGCTATATCCGCATCGGCACCTTCAGCGAGCAGACCTATGAGGGCCTGCGCAAGGGCATCGAGAAGGTCAATGCCGACATCGGCGCCGACAAGATCAAGGGCTACGTCATCGACCTCCGCAACAATCGCGGCGGCCGCCTCGACCAGTCCGTGCTGGTCTCCGACGCCTTCCTCGAGCGTGGCAAGATCGTCTCGACCCGCGGCCGCAACGCCGAGGAGACCCAGGTCTTCAACGCCAAGGCGGGCGACCTGACCAAGGGCAAGCCGGTCGTCGTGCTGATCAACGGCTCGTCGGCCTCGGCCGCCGAGATCGTCGCCGGCGCCCTGCAGGACCACAAGCGCGCGACCGTCATGGGCACGCGTTCCTTCGGCAAGGGCTCGGTCCAGACCGTGATCCCGCTCGCCGGCAATGGCGGCCTGCGCCTGACCACGGCGCGCTACTACACCCCGTCGGGCACCTCGATCCAGGCCAAGGGCATCACCCCGGACATCGAGGTGGTCCAGGAGATCCCGGCCGAGCTCAAGGACAAGCTCGCCGAGAACAAGGGCGAGGCGTCGCTGAAGGGGCATCTGAAGTCGGGCGACGGCAAGGACGAACAGTCCGGCTCGGCTTCCTATGTCCCCAACGACCCGACCAAGGACACCCAGCTGATCGCGGCGCTGAACCAGATCCGCGGTGCCAAGAAGGACGCCGCCGCTCCCGCAGCGACGCCCTCGGCCGAGGCGCCCAAGCCGAACTGACGAGCACCACAAGAACAAAGTTTGCAGGGACGAGCGGGAGACTGTCTGATTCGATCCGAATCTGACAGACTCCCGCATTGCGGGCTGCTGATTCGGGTCCGCTTCGCAAGCTTGAGGACGGCTTCGCTTGGCCGGAACGCCGCTCACTGAGCTCAACCGGCCGCTCGGCCAGGACCGCACCGCGCCCCGAGGCAAGCCTTGGGGGCGCTGGCTGTCGCTTGCTTGCCTCAGTGCGGTCGGTCTGGCCTGGGCCTCGATCTTCCTGATCGTCGCCATCCGCCGCGATCCCGATGGCGGCGAGCCGATGGCGACGGCGCAGATCGAGAAGCGCGCCGCCCCGGCACAGGCCGCTCCCGTCACGGCCCAGCCCGAGTCGACGCCGGTCGCCCGCGCGCAGTCCAGCGCCCGCCAACTCGAAAGCGAGTCCGGCGTCACCGTCGTGCGTCCGGGCTCCGACGCGCCAGGCGCCATCGTCATCACCATCCCCGACAACCCGGCGACGGTGAAACTCGCTCCCGCGCCTGACAGCCGCCTGGTCGAGCGCACCCGCCATGGCCTGCTGCCGAAGATCGGGCCCGACGGCGCGACACCGGCGCAGGTCTATGCCCGCCCGGCCGGGCCGCCACCGGGCGGCAAGGTCGCCGGGCGCATCGCCATCCTGGTTGGCGGTCTCGGCATCAGCCAGAGCGGCACGGCCGATGCGATCAGCAAGCTGCCGGGCGCCGTGTCGCTGGCCTTCGCGCCCTATGGCTCGGAGCTGGAGCGCACCGTCCAGCGCGCGCGCGGCGAAGGCCATGAGGTCTTCCTCCAGCTCCCGATGGAGCCCTTCGACTATCCCGACAACGACCCTGGCCCCCACACCCTGCTGACCGGCCCGAAATCGGCCGACAACATCGACCGGCTGCATTGGGTGCTCGGCCGCTTCACCGGCTATGTCGGCATCGTCAATTTCCTCGGCGGGCGGCTGACCTCGGACGACGCCGCCCTCTCGCCGATCCTGCGCGAACTCGCCGGCCGCGGGCTGATGGTCGTCGATGACGGCTCGTCGGCGCGCAGCCTGCTCGCCTCCTCCGCCATCCGCGCGCAGATTCCGGCGCTGAAGGTCGATCGCGTCGTCGACACGGTCGCCCGCGCAGATGCCATCGACAAGGAACTGGCCGCGTTGGAGGCCATGGCGCGCGACCAGGGCGTCGCGGTCGCCACCGCCAGCGCCCTGCCGGTCTCGATCGAGCGCATCACGCGCTGGGCGCAATCGCTCGAGGGCAAGGACCTCGTGATCGTGCCGATCAGCGCAGCGCGAGGCCTGCGCAGCCCGAAGACCACCGGATCTCTGAGATGATGCTGCCAACACCGCCGGAAGGTTACCGTCCCTGCGTGGGGCTGGCTCTGTTCAATGCGCAGGGCCTCGTCTTCATCGGACGGCGCGCCAACAAATCCCTCCGCGAACATGTCGCCGAGGGCCATGAATGGCAGATGCCGCAAGGCGGCATCGACAAGGGCGAGACGCCCCTGCAAGCCGCGACACGAGAACTGCAGGAGGAGACCAACGTCACCTCCGTCGCCTTGCTGTCCGAGGCGCCCGGCTGGCTCGCCTATGACTTGCCCGCCGACATCGGCAAGGAGGCCTGGAAGGGCCGCTGGCGCGGCCAGGCGCAGAAATGGTTCGCCTTCCGCCTGACCGGACCCGACAGCGAGATCGACATCGAGAGCCCGGCCGGAGGCCACAAGGCCGAGTTCGACGCCTGGCGCTGGGAGCGGCTCGACCGGACGCCCGAACTCATCATCCCGTTCAAGCAGGGCGTCTATCGCGAAGTTGCGGCATTGTTCGCCCCCTTCGCCGCCGGCTGACGACGCGATCTGCACGAAGGAAACCGGCATGCGGTTTGACAGCGATCTCGGGCCGGTCACACCCGCTTTGCGCGCGCGCCTCGCCCCCGGCGGCATCCTGCGCGCCGGCATCAACCTCTCGAACTTCCTGCTGGTCTCGGCACGAAGCGAGGATGGCGGCCCGGCCGGGGTCTCGCCCGACATGGCGCGCGCCATCGCCGACCATCTCGACATTCCCGTCCGCTACGTGCCCTACGCCTCCCCGGCCCTGCTCGCCGATGCGGCGACGCGCGATGAATGGGACATCGGCCTCATCGGCGCCGAGCCGCAGCGCGCCGAGACCATCGCCTTCACGCCCGCCTATGCCGAGATCGAGGCGACCTATCTCGTGCCCGCGGGCTCCCGGCTGACAGACATCGCCGAAGTCGATGCGCCGGGCGTGCGGATCGCCGTGACGGCCAAGACCGCCTACGGCCTCTGGCTGGATCGCAACATCCGCCGGGCCGAACTCGTCCGCACCGGCACGATGGACGAGACGCTGGCCGACTTTCGCGACCGCAAGCTCGAAGCCCTCGCCGGCCTGCGCGCGAGGCTGAGCTCGGATCTCGTGGGGCTGCCGGGCGCACGCATCCTGGACGGCCGCTTCATGACCGTGCAGCAGGCGATCGGCGTCCCTCGGAGCGGCGATGGCAGCGAAGCCTCCGTCGCCTGGCTCACCCGTTTCGTCGAACGCGCGAAGAGCTCGGGCTTCGTCGCCGAACTGATCCATGCGCATGGCGTCCACGACCTGAACGTCGCCGAGAGCTGAGCGGGGTTGATTCCCGCGGCCTCGCGGCCCACCTTCCGGCCCGCCCGTCCGGAACCGGCCTTCCGCCTCGCGGGTTGCCGAGGCGGCCGCAACGCCGGCCCCGATCGATCGAACAGGAGCTTTATCGTGCAGGATGAGATTTGGGCGGCTCTCGCCGATCATCGCGAGGCCACGCGCGAGCGTCATCTGCGCAGCCTCTTCACCGAGGATGCGGCCCGCTTCACCTCCTTCTCGGCCCGCCTCGACGACCTGCTGCTCGACTATTCGAAAACCGCCGTTGCCAGCGAGACCATGCCGCTATTGCTGAAGCTCGCGGAAGCGGCCGATGTCGCCGGCAAGCGCGACGCCATGTTCGCGGGCGAGGCGATCAACACCACCGAGAAGCGCGCCGTGCTCCACACCGCGCTGCGCGCGCCGGCGGGCAGCCGCGTGATGGTCGACGGCGCCGATGTGATGCCCGAGATCCATGCCACGCTGGACCGGCTCGCGGCTTTCGCCGAGGGCGTGCGCAGCGGTGCGATCGCCGCAGCCGATGGCGCTCCCTTCACCGATGTCATCAATATCGGCATCGGTGGCTCGGATCTCGGCCCGGTCATGGTGACGCTGGCGCTCGCGCCCTATCATGACGGTCCGCGGCTGCATTATGTCTCCAATGTCGATGGCGCCCATATCGCCGACACGCTGGCGAAGCTCGATCCGGCGCGCACGCTGGTGATCGTCGCTTCCAAGACCTTCACCACCATCGAGACCATGACCAATGCCGCAACCGCGCGGCGCTGGATTGCGGGCGCGCTCGGCGAGAAGGCCGTCGGTGCACATTTCGCGGCGGTCTCGACCGCGCTCGACAAGGTCGGCGCCTTCGGCATCGCGCCCGATCGCATCTTCGGCTTCTGGGACTGGGTCGGCGGGCGCTACTCGGTCTGGTCGGCCATCGGCCTGCCGGTGATGATCGCGATCGGGCCTGCGAACTTCCGCGAGTTCCTCGCCGGCGCCCATGCCCTCGACGAGCACTTCCGCACCGCACCGCTCGAACGCAACCTGCCGGTCCTGCTCGGCCTCGTCGGAATTTGGCACCGCGATGTCTGCGGTTATCCCGCCCGCGCCATCCTTCCTTACGACCAGCGCCTGCTGCGCCTGCCGGCCTATCTCCAGCAGCTCGACATGGAATCGAACGGCAAGCGCGTCCGCAAGGACGGCTCGCCCGTTGCGAGGCCGACCGGCCCGCTGGTCTGGGGCGAGCCCGGCACCAACGGCCAGCACGCCTTCTACCAGCTCATCCACCAGGGCACGGACACCATCCCCTGCGAGTTCATGGTCGCGGCCGAGGGCCACGAGCCGGAACTGGCCCAGCACCACCGACTGCTGCTCGCCAATTGCCTCGCCCAGAGCGAGGCCCTGATGAAGGGGCGCACGCTGGAGGAGGCCCGCGAGAACCTCGCGAGGCAGGGTCTGGCACCTGATGCCATCGATGCGCTCGCCCCGCACAAGGTCTTCCCCGGCAACCGCCCCTCGGTGACGATCGCCTATCGCAAGCTCGACCCGTTCACGCTCGGCCGCCTCATCGCGCTCTATGAGCACCGCGTCTTCGTCGAGGCGGCGATCTGGGGCATCAACGCCTTCGACCAATGGGGCGTCGAGCTCGGCAAGGAGCTCGCCACGGCCCTGCTGCCGGTGATCGAGGGCAAGGCGCCTGCGGACGCCCATGATTCCTCGACGGCCGGCCTCGCGCGCTACCTCACCGCCACCGGCTGAGCGGAGGCCGGTTCAGCCGCAGCCTCGTCATCGGCTTCAGCCAGGCGCAGGGTCCGATAGGCGCCGATGCCCTGCGGCGGCCGATGTGCGATCAGCGCGAAGGCCGCCTGCGGCATCGCCTTGCGCAGCTCGGAAAGGATTTCGCCCTCGGCCGCCTCGTCGAGCGCGGCGGTCGCCTCGTCCAGCACGATCCAGGCCGGCCTGTGCAGATGCAGCCGCGCCAGCGCGAGCCGCTGCCGCTCGCCGCCGGACAGGCCGTGGCGCATGCGCTGCCACTCGGCCTCCTCGGCCGTCCAGAGCTGCGCCAGACCGACCGCTTCCAGTGCCCGCCTGTAGTCCGCCTCGCTGAACGCCTCGGGCAGAGCGGGATAGGCCAGCGCCGCCGCCATGCTGCCCAGCGGCAGATAGACCTGTTGCGACGCGAAGCTGACCGAAGCGGCCGGGCGCTCGATCGAACCCTCGCCATGGCGCCAGAGGCCGGCGAGCGCCTTGACCAGCGTGCTCTTGCCGAAGCCCGAGGGCGCCATGATCCAGCAGGTCTCCCCCGGCTTCAGCTCGAGTTCGGGTAGCGGTGCGAGCGCCCGCCCGTCGGGCGTAGCCAGCGCAAGGCCGCGCGCCCGGAAGCGCTCGCCCTCCGACACCCCGGGGCCGGAGGTCCCGCCGCTCCGGCCAACGGCTTCGGCGGCGGCAAGGAAATGGCTGAGCCGGCTCGCCGTTGCGGCGAGCTGCGCCAGGTCCTTATAGGAGAAGATGAACCAGGACAGCGTCGTGACGACGTTCTGGAAGGCCGAGCGCAGTTGCATCAACCCGCCGAAGGTGACGCGCCCAGCGAGATAGGCCGGCAGCGCCAGGAAGATCGGGATCGTCAGCACGGTCTGGAAATAGGGCCGGGAGAAGAAGCCGAGGATCAACTCGCGATTGGCGAGCGCCCGCCAATTGCCGGCCAGCGCTGCGAAGCCTCGCGACAATTGGCTGCGCTCGGCCGCCTCGCCGCCGGCGAGCGCCACCGGCTCGACATTCTCGCGCAGCCGCGTCAGCGCGAAGCGGAAATCGGCCTCGCGCCGCTGCTGCTCGAAATCGAGCCTCTTCAGCGGCGCGCCCAGCCCATGCGTGACGAGGGTCGCGATCGCCACATAGATCGGCGCGGCCCAGACCATGTAGCGGGGGATCTCGATGTCGAAGCCCGCAAAGGTGAAGGCCAGCGCGAAGGTCGAAAGCGACCACAGGATCGTGGCATAGGAGACGAGCCCGACGACGCGCGTGATCAGGTCGAGCGCCTCGTCGGTGAGCTTGTCGACGAAGATGCGGCAGTCCTCGGCGATGCGCTGGTCGGGATTGTCGAGCCCGGCCTCGGTGCGGTCGCGCAGATGCCAATAGGCCTTGCCCGAGAGCCAGCGTTCCAGCGCGGCCTCGGTCAGCGCATGCCGCCAGCGAATCTGCAGCATCCGGCGCAGATAGGCGGAAGCCAGATGCAGCGCGACCGAGATCGCCGTCAGGCCGAAATAGACCTGGATATGCAAGAGCACGCCGGGCACGTCGAGCTTCTGGATCGCGTTGTAGAAATCGGCGTTCAAGGTGATCAGCAGGACGCTGATCCGCACGCCGATGAGGCCGAGCCCGACAATGATGAGGAACTGGAACACACCCAGCAAGCCGCCCGGCCCCTGGATACAGAGCTTCGTCAGCCGGGCGATATGGCGCAGGACGGCCATCATGCCGGCTTGGGCCGCTCGCGCCGCGGCGAGGGCGGCTCTGGCGTATCGAGCCGGAAGATCGCCTCGGCCATGCCGGCGAGCGCAGCAAGATCATGGCTATCACGATCGGTCGGCAACAGCACCGCGACATCCGCGATGCCGAGATCGCGGAGTTGATAGGGCGTACCGTGCCCGTATTCGAGATGGCCGCGCCCGATGATGCCGATGACGAGGTCGTCCGGCGCCTTGGCGAGATGGTCAGCGATGCCGCAGGCGAAGGCCCGGTCCCAGGTCTGCTGTGCCCGCAGGAAACGGTCGCTGACCGGCGACGCCGCGTCGGCTGCCCGTTCGGCCCCACTTACGCTCCCCATCAGCCGTTCGAGATAGGCGCGATAGGCGTCCGTCGCCGGAGCGGACGGCGTGACGCCGTCGCGCTCCTCGACGGGGATCGCATCCCATCCGAGCTGGCCGACGCGAGTGACGAGCGGGCGATGGCAGTTGAGCGCCAGCATCTTCACGCGCTGCTGCCGGCAGAAATGGAACAGCGGCAGGTAGAGTTCGGGCTCGAAGCCCCAGACTTGGCGCCACTCGCAGCGTTCGAGGAAGGTCTCGGTATCCATCGAGCCATCGACCCAGGCATCGAGGACGCTCTGCACGCGGCGCGGGAACATCTCGAAACCGACCGCCATGTTCGGCCGCAGCAGGTGCAGGAAGGCGGTGACATGGAGCTGCCAGCGATGGATCTCGGCGATGTCATGACTCTCGCCGAGCAGGACTACACGCTTCGCCGCCATGGCGTGCATCAGCCCACCCTGCGCCAGCACTACCCCCGTGCCGGGGCAAAGCCAGCTCGCGCGAGGATGCGCGACGGTCTGCCCGCCCTGTCCCGCTTCAGCCATGCGCGCCACCGCCGCGAACCGCCGGCACGCCGACGAAGGCTGCGGCTGGCCCGCGCAGCACGAGCCCGGTCTCCTTGCCGTCGGCATCCTGCGACAGCAGGAGGACTTCGCCATCCGTCTCCCGGCGCTTCCAGCCAGAGACCGCACCGACCCTGAGGTGCAGGTGGAAATCGCCCTGCATGACATTGACGAAGCCCATCGACGGCTTCGGCTCGGGCAAGGCGCCCGCCCAATGTTGGAACAGTCCAGCGCGTTGCAGATCGATCGCTACCGGCTGGCCATTCGCCAGGATCGCGGCAAAGGTCGCCGCCCCGAGATCATCCTCGGGCACATCCTCAACGCCGCCGCCGGCAGGCGCCTCGCGCACCAGCGGCTCGAGCCGGACTCCCGCCCCGAGCGATGCGAGCGCCTTGTCGAAGGGCTCCAGCCCTTCGAGGCCGATCAGGCTGAACACGGTCTCGCCGGCCGCGTCCTGGCATTCGAGCTTGGGCAGCACCTTGTCGCGCATCTTCCCCAAGCGGTCGGCGATGACACGGGTCACCACCGACAGGTCGATGACACTGTCGTGGAATTCGCCGGCGAGGCGGGCCTTGCCGTCCTCGACCGTGACGCTGCCGACCGTGCCCATCCGCTCATGGATGGCGCCGTTGAAGCGGGTGCTCAGCATCACCCGGCCCATGGCGGGAAGCAGCGTAAAAATCTCGGCAGGGCTTTGCGCAAGCGCTTCGCGCGGATGGGCGGTCTCGGTCATGATCAGGTTCCTAGCAAAGGGAAATGCGACGCTCCGGGGTCTCGGCCGGAGCGTCGCGGAGCGGTCAAGCCACGATGGCGAGCCCGCTCGATCGGGAAGGCTTTTCGTCTCAGAAATCCACGGAAGCCGCGAGCTTGAAGGTGCGGCCGGGCGCGGTCTGGAGTTCGAGCGGGTTTGCGGCCTGGACGTCGATCGTTGCCGTCTTGGTGTAGCTCGTGCCGCCGACGAGATTGGCGAAATACCGCCTGTCGAAGATGTTCTCGACGCCGCCGCGCACGGTGACGAAGGAGGTCGGCTTCCAGTTCAGATAGGCGTCGAAGACCGTATAGCCACCCTGCTTGAAGACGCTCGGCGAACTGGCGCGGTTCGCGCCGCCCGCGAAGGTCCCGATCACCTCGGCATCCAGCCCGTATTCGGGCATGAGATACTTCAACGCGGTCACCGCCTTGAACGGATTGACGTCGAAGGGCGTCTGCGCGGAGCCGGCCGAGACCCGCTGGTCGGCGTATTGATAGCTGAGCGAGACATTGGCGAGCCAGCGCTCGTGGAAGCGCCATTCGGCCGACGCCTCGACACCGGAGATCTTGACCTGCGAGACGTTGCGGTAGGTGTAATCGTTGGTTCCGGGGATCTGGTAGAGCGACTGGATAAAGTCCTTGTAGCGCGCGTGGAACATGCCGACCGAGAACCAGCCATCGGCAAACTTGCCGCGTAGGCCGGCCTCGTAGGAGCGGACGGATTCGGGCTTCAGGTCCGGGTTCGGGATCAAGGTGAAGGTCGACGACGGCAGCGAGGTGTAGAGCTGCTCGGCCGTGGGCATCTTGAAGCCTTCGGCATAGCGCGCATAGAGCGAGTAGGTCTCGTCGAGCTTGAAGATGGTGCCGACCTGCGGAATGACCTTCTGCGAGTCGATTTCGCGCGGCGCCTTGCCCGGCACGATGACATAACCGGGGCCCATGCGCGGATCGACGTTGTAGGTCGCGTAGCGGACGCCCGGCGTGATGGTCCAGCGGCCCGAGAGCAGCTCGATCTTGTCCTGGAGATAGACGTCGGCCCGCGTCGTCGTCGCATTCGCGAAGTTGAAGCCGCCGGCAATCGTCGTGGTGGTCACCCCTGTCGCAAGGTTCCTCACGTCGTCCCGCCGCTCATAGTCGGTCCTGGTGATGTCGCCCTGGAAGCCGTAGGTCAGGCGGTGGAAGCTCGGGCCCAACGCGAAGCTCGACTTCGCCTGGATGTCGAGCTGCGAGAACTGCTCTGAATAATCGTGCAGACCGCGCGTGTAGCGCTGCTGGCCATTGGCGAGCGTCTGGTAGTTGTTGGTAACGAAGGTGCGCTCCTGCGGCGAGAACGACGCCTGCCAGCGCAGCGAATCGAGGAAGCTCAGCCCCGCCTGCCATTCATGCTCCAGCGCGATGCGCTTGCGGTTCTTGACCTGATTGCGGATGTTCGGCCCGTTGCGGATGCCGGAACTGACGGCGTTGTAGTTGTAGAGCTGGTTCACCGTCGAATCGCTGTCGTAGTATTCGCCGGTCAGCTTGAAGGTGTGGTCTGTCGTCGGCTTGAAGACGAGCTTGCCGAAAGCATTCCAGACCGTGACGTCGAGCGGATTCAGCCGGTCGCAAGCCAGGAAGCGCGAGGTCGGCACCGGGCAGCCCCAGCGGCCGCCATCCGCACGCGCCTTGGTCAGCCTGGCCTCTTCACCGCTCTTGTGGCTGACCCCGAAGATGCCTTCCAGCATCGGCGAAAACTGGAAAGCGGCGATCCCCGTCTTCACGAAGGAGCGGTCGAGGCTGTCATAGCTGCTGTTGAGCCGCACCGCATAAGGCTTGTCCTTGCCCTTCAGCAGGTCTTCGGGATCGAGCGTGCGATAGGCGACGATACCGCCGAGCGCGTCCGCCCCCCACAGCACCGAGCCCGGCCCACGCACGATCTCGACGCTCTTCAGGAAGGGCAGGTCGACGAAATCGCGGTTGCCGTCGGTGACCCGCTCGATGACGCGCGAACCATCGACCTGCATCTGCACGCGGTTGCCGCCGACGCCGCGGATGGTGAAGCCGCCATAATTGCCGAACGGATCGGTGCTGGTGGTCTGGCGGTTGACGCTGACGCCCGGCTGGTAGCGCACGAGGTCCTGCGTATCGCGGGTAATCCGCTCGTCCAGTTCCTGCCGGGTGATCACGGTGACCGTGCCGGGCACGTCGAGCACCTGCTTTTCGCCGCGCGTCGCCGTCACCGTGATCTGGTCCAGAGCGATCGGCGCGTTGCGGTCCGCTTCGGTTGCCGCCTGGGCATAGCCGAGCGCGGGACAACAAGCCGAAGCCAGAAAAGTTGCGGTGCAAAGTAGATTTGAATTATTCGTCATTTCATTGCCCCAATCCAATTCGGAGTTGCTTATGACGATCTCAAAATGATTCACAATCAAAATATTGACATAAAATCATTATGTATTTGCTTCAATTCTAAACTTTAGATAGCTATATTTCAAACAATGGGGAATAAATTTACATTTACCGCAATTCGAATCTCAAATAGAATAGATTTAAACTTGGAATCGACGCTTCATCGCTCCCATATCGCGACGACGCGGCGCGGATGACGGGCCAATGCGCAGGCTTTGAGCCAGATGAACACCGGCCGGCTTGACGGGGGCAGCGATGCAGACTCTGTCCGGATGGGCAGCATGCGGCTTGCATCGCGGCGGCTCTGCGGCGCGCTATGGCTACGAGACGAGAACGGCTTGACGATGAATGACGCTATGATCGCCCGGGGCAACTCGGGGCCGCTGCCAGCGACCGACGACCCCCGTTCCCTTCGCCGGCGCGAGGACGAGCGCTTCCTGACCGGCAAGGGCGATTATCTCGACGACCGGCTGCTCCCCGGAGAACTCTGTGCCGCCGTGCTGCGCTCGTCCCACGCCCATGCCCGCATCCGCGCGATCGATACGGCGACCGCCATGGCCATGACCGGCGTCCACGGCGTCTACACCGCCGCGGACCTCGATGGGCTCGGGCCGCTGCCGTCCTATATCGTCGTCGCCACGGTCGAGCCGCTGATCGTGCCGCCGCGTCTGCCCCTGGCCGACGGCATCGCCCGCCATGTCGGCGACCCCGTCGCCTTCGTCGTCGCCGACAGCATGGCCCTGGCGCGCGAGGCCTGCGAGCACATCGCCGTCGACTACGACATCCTGCCTTCCGTCACCGACCTCGCCAGCGCAGCCGAGTCGGACGCGGTTCAGATCTGGCCGCAGGCGCCGGGCAACCTCGCCTTCCGCTTTCGCCGCGGCGATCCGGCCGCCGTCGAGAAGGCCTTCACCCAAGCGGCTCATGTCGTCAGCTGCGACCTCGTCAACAACCGCATCGTCGCGGCCGCCCTCGAACCACGTATCGCGGTCGGGCGGTTCGACACGGCGACAGGCGTCTATCATCTCGAGATCAGCGGCGCCTCGGTCCACGCCATCCGCCGCGAACTCGCCGAAGGCGTCTTCGGCCTGCCGCTCGACCGCATCCAGGTCTCCTGCCCCGATGTCGGCGGCGGCTTCGGCATGAAGAACGTGACTTATCCCGAACATGCGCTGGTGCTCTGGGCGGCACGCAAGCTCGGCCGTCCGGTGCGCTGGAGCGCCGAGCGTATCGAGGACTTCACCGGCGGCGTCCACAGCCGCGACAATGTCAGCACGGCAAGGCTCGCTCTCGACAAGCGCGGGCGCTTCCTCGCACTGGCCGTCGAGACGATCGGCAATCTCGGCGCCTATGTCTCCTCGCTCGGCCCCGGCAGCTCGACCAACGCGCCCGCCACCGCGATGGGCGGGCTCTACGACATACCGGCCATGACGATGGATGTCCGCGGCGTCTTCACCAACACCGCCCCGATCGACGCCTATCGCGGCGCCGGCAAGCCCGAGGCGAACTATCTGATCGAACGGCTGATCGAGAAAGCGGCCCACCAGCTCCGCATCGACCCGGCCGAACTGCGTCGGCGCAACTTCATCCGAACGTTTCCCTATCGCAGCGCGTTCGGCACCACGATCGACTGCGGCACCTTCGCCGACAACCTCGACAGGGTGTTGCTGGCCGCCGACCGGGCCGGCTTCCCGGCCCGCAAGCGGGCGGCCAGGAAGCGCGGCAAGCTGCTCGGTTTCGGCATCGGCTGCTTTCTCGAAACCTCGCGAGGTCAGCCCAATGAGGAAGCCTGGCTGCGCATGCGCGACGACGGCGCGATCGACATGGCCGTCGGCACCCAGTCCAACGGCCAGGGCCACGAGACCAGCTTCGCACAGGTCGCCGCCGCACGGCTCGGACTGCCGGTCGAGACCTTCAATCTCGTGCAGGGCGACACGAACCGCGTGCCCCGTGGCGGCGGGCACGGCGGCGCGCGCTCCCTGCATCTCGGCGGCACTGCGCTGGTGATGGCGGCCGATGATCTCATCGCCAAAGCGCGGCCCGTCGCAGCGCAGTTGCTGCAGGTCGGAAGCGACGCCCTCACCTTCACCGAGGGGCGCTTTCACGCCGAGGCCGGCTCCGACGGTCTCCGGCGCGAGATCGACCTCTTCGCGATCGACCGGCATCTCCGCGACAGCACCGGATCTGCGCTCGAAAGCCATGGCGACAACATCTGCGACGTCATCACCTTTCCCAATGGCGCGCAGGTCGCCGAGGTCGAGATCGATCCGGAGACGGGCGCGATCTCGCTGGAGCGCTATGTCGCGGTCGACGATTACGGCACGCTGGTCAATCCGCTGCTGACGGAATCCCAGGTCCATGGCGGCCTTGCCCAGGGCATCGGCCAGGCCTTGCTGGAAGAAGCCGTCTACGACCCCGATTCCGGCCAGCTCCTCAGCGCGACCTTCATGGACTACGCCATGCCCCGCGCCGACGACTTGCCCTTCTTCGACCTCGAGATGGTCGAGGTGCCGACCAAGGCCAATCCGCTCGGCGTCAAGGGCTCGGGCCAGGCCGGCTGCATCGGCGCGCCGCAGACCGTGATGAACGCCGTGCTCGACGCGCTGCGTCCCCTCGGTGTCATCCACATCGACATGCCGGCGACGCCGGCACGCATCTGGCGGGCCGTCCGGGACGCGCAGCCGACGGCCGCCACGAAGCCCTGAGCACGCTTGCGAGGCACTGCCTCGTTCAATACACGCCCCGTCATCCCGGGCTGAGCGAAGCGGAGACCCGGGATCCATGCCGGAACGGTTCAGGAATGGATCCCGGATCGGCGCGGCTTCGCCGCTTGTCCGGGATGACGGCGTGGTTCAGAACAGAACCACCCTCAACTCATCACCAGCCCGCCATCGACATGCAGCGTCTGGCCGGTGACGAACTCGCTCCAGTCGGAGGCGAGGAACAGCACCGGCCCGGCGATATCCTCCACCGTCGCGATCCGGCCCAACGGCGTCTGCGCGATCAGCGTCTCCTTGACCGCCTCGCGTGTCCGGGCGCTCGCATCCGTCGGCCAGACCAGCCCCGGCGCGACGCAGTTCACCCGGATGCCGAGCGGCCCGAGTTCGGTCGCGAGATTGCGGCTGAAGCCGATCAGCGCGGCCTTGGCCGTCATGTAGTCGTGATAGGCGATGCTCGGCCGCGCCACGAGATCGGTCGCCATGTTGACGATCGCTCCCCTGCCCCGCTGCCGCATCAGCGGCAAGGCGGCCTGGCAGACATTGTAGGTCGCCTTCAGCGCGCCATCGACCTGCGCCTGATAGGCCGACCACGGCGTCTCCCAGAAGCGCGCCCGGTTGTCGGGGTCGAAGACGTAAGGCGCGAAGGCGTTGTTGACGACGGCATCGAGCCGCCCGGCCTTCTCGGCGATGCGCGCCAGCATCGCCTCGACCTCGGCCTGCACGGTGACGTCGGCCGCGATCGCCAACGCCTGCCCACCCGCCGCCCGGCAGGCCTCGACGACCGCTTGCGCAGCCGCCTCGCTGCGCCGGTAGTTCACGATCACCAGCCCGCCCTCGGCCGCGAAGGCCTTGGCGAGCGCGGCGCCGATGCCCCGGCTCGCGCCGGTGACGAGGATGGTCCTGTCGCGGAATTTCATCTGCGTTGCCTCATGGGATCAGATCCGATTTCACGACCCCCGCCATGTCGATCGGCTTTCCGATCAGCCCGAGCTTGTGGAAGGTATCCGCCCCCTTCTGCATCAGCTCCGGGTCGAAATGGCCGAGCCCCTTCGCAGCCGTCGTCGGCGACACCGTCGAGATGTTGCGCAGCTTGATGATCTCAAGGTTGAGCGCCTCGTCGCGGCCGTTGATGGCACGCGTCACGGCGGTCTTCGCGGCCTCTTCCGGCTTGGCGATCATCCAGGCGGCGCTGTCGCGATAGGCTTCGAGGAAGCGCTTCAGCAACGGCTTCTTCGTCTCATAGGTCGCCTGCGTCACGACGAAGATGTCGCTCGGCAGGTTGAGATGATCCTTCACCTCGATCACCTCGACATCGGTCAGCCCCTTCGACTTCGCGACCAGCAGCCCGGTATCGGTCGCGGCGGTCGCATCGACCTGGCCCTGGATCAGCGGCGCGAAGTTGAGCAGGCCGGTGACCTCGACGGTCACATCCTTCTCGGTCAGCCCGACCTGGTGCAGCAGCACCTGCAGGTTCTGCCGCGTGCCGCTCGACAGCGAGTAGACGCCGATGCGCTTGCCCTTGAGGTCGGCCGGGCCCTTGATGCCCTTGGCCTTGGGCGCGACCACGTTGAAGACGTTCTGTGGATAGATGTTGTAGATCGCGACCAGCTTCTCGCCCTTGTCGAGCGCGAGATAGAGCGCGGCCGGATCGGTGAAGGCGATGTCGGCTTGGCCCGTCAGCATATTCTGGATCGCCGAGCCGCCGCCAGTGCCCGGCACATAGCCGAGATCGATGCCCTTGGCCTTGAAGAAGCCCTTGTCGGGCTCGGCCAGCAGGTTGGTGATCTCGCTGATCGGCTGGCTCCAGCCGGCGACCGTGACCTTGTCGAGCGGTTGGGCGTGGGCGGATGACATCCCGATCAGGCTTGCCACGACGCCAGCTGACACCCTCCCCGTCATCCCGGGCTTGCCCCGGGATCCATCGGAGGCCTCCGGAGTTCTACGATGGATCCCGGCGCTCCGCTTCGCTCCGGCCGGGATGACGAGCCGCTTTCGGGCAAGGCTTGCGAGACGGGACCAACACGTCGAGAACATCGGACTTATCCTTTCAGATGGTGGCGCAGCAGCAGCCGCTCGGCCAGGAGCGCCGCCTGGTAGAAGAGCATTCCGAGCAGCGTGATCACGATGAAGAGCGCGAACATCAGGCTCGAATCCATCACGCTCTGGGCCGCGATGATCGAGGCGCCGAGCCCGGCACGGCCGCCGATGAATTCGCCGACAACGGCGCCGACCAGCGCAAGCACGACCGCGACGCGAAAGCCGGCGAGGATCACCGGCAGCGCGCTCGGCAGCTTCAGCCGCAGCAGCGTCTGGAGGCGGCTCGCACCGAGCATGCGAAAGAGCTCGCGCCTGGACGGATCGACCTGGGCCAGCCCCGTCAGCGTGTTCTCCATCAGCGGGAAGAAGCAGATCAGCGCCGTGATCACCACGGTCGGGGCCATGCCGAAGCCGAACCAGATGATGAAGAGAGGCCCGAGCGCGAGCTTCGGCACCACCTGGCTGGCGACGATATAGGGGTGCAGCAGGCGCCTCAGGAATTCGGCCTCCGCCAGTAGGATGCCGGTGCCGAGCCCGACGACGCAGCCGAGCGCGAGGCCGAGCGCCATCTCGGTCGCGGTGATCGCCAGATGCGGCATGAGCCGCCCGCTCGCGATCTCGCTCCACAGCGTCGCGAAGACGGACGACGGCGCCGGCACGATCAGCTCCGGCACGCCGCCGAGCCGGCACCAGGCCTCCCAGCCCGCGAGCAGGGCCAGGAGTAGCGCGGCTGAGGCGAGGCGCACCGTCATGGCGCTTCGTCCATCGCCTGCCGCAACTCCCGGCAGAGCGCGTTGAAGGGCTGATCGTAGCGCATCTCCCGGCTGCGCGGCCGCGGCAGGTCGATCGCCAGCGCATGATGCAGCCGGCCCGAGGCCATGATCGCGACCCGGTCGGCGAGATAGACCGCTTCCGCGATATCATGGGTGACGAAGAGGACGGTCGTCGCGCCCCGCGCACACAGCGCCAGCAGATCGTCCTGCAACTCCTCGCGCGTCAGCGCGTCGAGCGCAGCGAAAGGCTCGTCGAGCAGGAGCAGGTCCGGCTGCGCGATCAGCGCGCGGGCGACGGCGACGCGACTCTGCTGACCGCCGGACAATTGCGCCGGATACCGCTGCGCATAATCCCCGAGCGAAACGAGATCCAAAAGCGCGCGCGCCTTCTCGCGATCCTGAGGGCGCAGGCTGCGCTTCAGCGAGAGCGGCAGCAGGACATTGTCGAGGACACTCAACCAATCCAGCAGCGTCGGCTGCTGGAAGACGAAGCCGATCCGCGAGCCCGGCCCATCGAGCGCCGCGCCCGCGATCCGCACCGAGCCCTGATCAGGCATGAGCAGCCCGGCCGCGAGCTTGAGCAGCGTGGTCTTGCCGCTGCCGCTGCGGCCGACGAGGCAATGGAACGCGCCGCGCGGGATCGCCCAGTCGACACGATCGACGATCGCCGGCTCGGAGCCATAGCGATAACTCGCTCGCTCGATCGCGACGAAGCTGTCCTTTGCCGGCTCAATCGACATAGGGCGCGAACCCTTCGGCGGCGAGTTCGGCCGATTGCTCGATCTCGGCGATGGTCACGAGGTCGAGCAGGTTGAAACGCCCGTCATTGTGCCAGCCCGCCTCCGGCGCGGTCATCCGCCCGAACGCCGAGATGCGGGTCACGCCCGCCTCCCCCAGCAGGGCCGCGACCCGGAACAGCTCCTCGGGCGAAGCCGCAACCGCCGCGCTCTGCAGGAAGGCGCGGAACGGCGCCACCAGCGGCACCACCGCATCGAGACTGTCCACCGCGACGATCTTGAGGGTGCGGTTCAGGCCGCTCGGTGCCAGCGCCTCGGGCGTCTCGACATGAGCGACGCTCCACGCATCCCCGGCATCGCCCAGAACGACGCGGCCGGCATCGTCGAATCCGCGCATCTCCTCGGCGTTCCGCCAGGCCGCGACTCCGGATGCCTCCGCCACCGACAGCGCCCGGCGCGGATGCGTCAGCGCGAAAACAGCGAGTTCCTGCGAGACCCTCTCGGCGAACTCGCGTGGCGAGACCTTGCCGCCGCGCTCGACGAACAGCATCTGCGGCGCGTAGCAGCCCTGCTGCTCGTAAGCCATCACGTCATGCGCGGCGAGGCGCGCGAGAGGTCCAGCCCGGCGCGTGTCGAGTGCCTGCGCAGAGACGACGCCGAAGCCGATCTTGTGGCCATGCGGCAGGTATCGCGCCGTGATCGGGACACGCTCGCGGATCGCCGCCAGCGCCTCGTTGCCGCCATAGGCGACGACCGTATCCGCCTTGTTCAGCCAGACCCGTTCGCTCCCCTCGTCGCCCCCCTTCCACCAGACGATCGCAAGGCATTCAGCGAGGCGCGGGTCGATCTCGGCGAGGATCTGCGCGAACCAGCCAGCCAGCAGCGGCTCGGCGCTCGCCACCTTGCCGACACTGCCGGCCTTGACCAGCAGGCCCGAAATCAGGCTCCAGAGCGGCAGGCCGGGCACGTTGCCAGCCCAGATGTGGAGTAGCAATTCGGGCCCGTAAGCCCGCGTGAAGCCGCCCTTCACCGCCGGCTGGAAGGCGTCGAGAATACCGGGATTGGCGAAATCCTCGGCGAGGAAGCGCTGAAGCTGCGGCGCTCGAAAGGTCCTGAGATAGCCCGACAAACCGAGCCGCACCGTCTCCCGGTCATAGCCGGTCACGATCGGCAACACCGCTTCCGCCCTGCGCCGCCAAGAATCGTCGCGATCAAGCAGCCGCGCCACCGCCTTGTCGATGGTCGCGACGATCTGTGCGACGGGCAGCGCCTTGAGATAGGAGCGCGCATTCTCCCGGACGCGCGACGCCAGGGCCGCGCTCTGGGCTTCGGTCAAAATGGGGACGCGGACCTGGACGGTCTCGCCCCAGGCCAAGAAGCTCAGCGCCCGCCATTCGACCGCCTCCGTCGAAAGCCCCGGCAGATGCCCGGCATGCTCGATCACGATGTCAGCCTCGCGCCGCCCTAAGGAATTCCTCGACGGCGAGCGAACAGCCCTTGGAATCCGCGCCGTCGACCCGGCCGAAGAGCTTAAAGCCGCCCTCGACGATGACCCCGGCATCCTCGGTCAGGATCGCCGAGACGCAGTTGAAATGGGCGAGGTCGTGATGCACCAGCACGCCGGTCGCACCCTCCGGCAAATCGCGCCCGCTCACCGGATCGACCACCCGGCTGCGGATCCAGTGCGGCCCCGATTTCACCGGCGGGCAGATCGCATTGCCGTCATCGTAGAACTGCGTGCTGAGTTCGGTCATGCCGTACATGTTGATGCAGAGGCTGTGCGGCACGCCGAAGGTCGCGGAGAGCGCGTCGTAGAACGCATCCGCCCCCATCTCGCGCGACTGGCCCTTGAAGCCGCCGGTATCAAGGATGCGGCTGCCCTGCGGTAGCACGAAGCGCTTGCCTTCCGCCGCCAGCGCATCGAGCAGATGCACAAAGCTCCAGCTCGCGCCGAGCAGTGCATAGGGCCGCCCCGAAGCCTGCGCCCGCTCCAGCGCCGCGATCGTCCGCGGCAGGTCGAGCCCTTCGGAGCCGATCAGATAAGCGCTCCCCGGCGTGCCGCATTCGCGCTTGGCCAGCGCGAGGTAATGCGCCAGCGACGAGTTCGGCATCGCCTCCTCGTCGGGGAACAGGATGCCCATCTCAATGCGTTCGAGCCCCTGCATGAAGCGCTGGCGGAAATTCACCAGCATCGAGCGGTCGTAGACGGTGAGCGTCTGGTGGTAGCTGCGCCCCCTGACGCCCCCCTGCGTGGTCCCGCTGGTCATGAACACGCGCTCCACCGCCTCCGCCGGGCAGCAGCTCAGCGTCAGGTCCTTGAAGGCGGTGATCGGCACGGCGGGAATGTCGCGCCAATTGCGGACGGTCAGCGTGGTGCGGCCGCGCTGGATCGCGAAGCGGCGATAGGGTTGGTTATGCGCGAACTGGTAGGCAAAGACGGCCAGCGCCATCTGCTCGAAGTCCGCTTCGGACGCCTCCACACGGTCGATGAAGGCGAGCAATGCCTCGATGATCTCAGCTTCCGTCACGTCCAGCTGCGCCTTCCCGCAAGGCCCACGACGCCAGGCGGGATGCCTTGCACGGGACCCGAGACCCGGCCTGCGGCGCGAATTTGGAAAAGGGGCGGATTTCCGCCCGATGTCCCGCATCCCTACGCCGGTATGAGCCGGATCAGGTTCGGAGGGTCACCGCGTTGTCACAGGCTTTGGCCCGGACCGGCGGAATCTCAGCCTCCTAGCGAGGCCCCCCTGGGAACAGCCGGCAACATGACGGCGCGCCTGTCGCAATGTCAAGAATGCGCTATTCTGGTGCCGATGCCGGAATCCGGCACTCCACCAGGATCGACAGGCCTCGGTGGAGGCAAGCGTCAGACAGGCAAGCGAATGCTCCAAGGAGATTCCGCATGAACCCCGCTCGCGAGAACCCTGCCCTTCAGATCGCCGATGAGGGCCGCCGCCTGGCTGAGGCGGAAGGCGCCGCCGCAGTCCACCAGGTCAGCCTGCGGACGAATGTCCACGACGAAGGCAGCGATGCCAACGACACCGAGGACGGGCTGACCGAATCCGAGGAAGCGGTGCGTCACGCCGCCGAGGACATCCCGACGGGGCAGCGTCCGGAAGGCCGGATCGACAGCGTACCCGTCTTCGACCGGGGCTCGCTGCCGCCCAAGATCTGAAGCGCCCAAGATCTGACATGCACGGTGTCGGAGAGCAGCGGGCGAGCGCTAGCCGTCCAGCACGGCGCTCGCTTCCGAAACGGCCAGTGGCAGTGCCGACTGCCACGCTGCAAGAGCGCCACGCCCCGTTTCGGTCAGCGCGTAGACACCGCGCCCCGACCGCTCGAACCAGCCATAGACGTTCCGATGCAGAATCTTCTGCGCATCGGGACAGGTCGGCTTCAGGTCGCGCGGGCGTCGCGGCGCCGCCGCCATTGCCGCGGCGCAGGCCAGCGCCTGCTGGCGATAGGCCGTCATGATCGGCCGGCGCGTCCCGCCCCCAGTGACCGGATCGCCCTGGCGCCGCTTGTGTTCCTCCACCAGACGGGAACGCCGCCGAGGGTCTCTGCGCGGCGTCGGCGCCACCGGAGACACGAGGACCTCGACATGGCCGGAGGCGGCCACCCCCAACAGGCCGAAGCCAAGGCGCCGGCAGAGGTTGCGATATCGTCGATCACTTTCCCGGCCCTTGCCCTTGGCGGAGAGTGCGGCCGCTAGCCAGATCTCGTCGCCCAGGCTCATCCGGTCGACGCCCTGCAGGACGAGTTCCAGGTTGAAGCTCATCTTCAGTTCGCCGATCACCACCACGGACGGATCATCGGGTCTCAAGCCCACGAGATCGCAATGTCCCACCTCGCCCTTCACGCTGTAGCCGAGGTCCTCGAGGAAGCGCTTGACGGGGAGATAGAGTGACGTTTCCACGGAACACCTCGGGCCAGACGACAACCCATATGCCGGCAGAGTCGTTTCGGAGACGCAAATGCCATCGACAGCGAATCCGTCCGGCTGGTCAGGTCCGGAGCTGGCAATGCCGGAGATCGGGGAAGATGGCCCGTAATGCGATGGCTGCGGCGATAAGAAGTGGCGGACAGGGAGGGATTTGAACCCCCGATACCCTTGCGGGTATGCCGCATTTCGAGTGCGGTGCATTCAACCACTCTGCCACCTGTCCGCGGTCGCCTTCGGTCGAAGCGGGCTGGTTACTACACGCGGTGCCCGGGCAAGACAAGTCTTGTGCCCGTCATAAATCGAGCCTCGCACACACGCTTTCCCTTGACCTGACGGGGGCATGCGACTATCGAGCCTCGTCCGGCGTGGGGAAACCCGCGCCCGATCTCTTTTGGCCCTATGGTTTCGCGAGTGCGCGCGCCCGGGCCGGCAAGAGCGAACCCGTACCGTAACGACTGCCAAAAAGCTGTCCCGCACAGGCCTTCTCGGAGGCCATGACAGGGCAGGGCCGAACATGGAGGATAGAATGTTCGCAGTCATCAAGACCGGCGGAAAGCAATTCCGCGTTGCCGCCAACGACCGCATCACCACGGCCAAGATCGAGGGCAACCCGGGCGACACCGTCGCCTTCGGGACCGTTCTGATGCTGACCGATGGCGAGAAGACCACCCTGGACGCCAAGGCCCTTTCCGAGATCACGGTCGCGGCCGAGATCGTCGAGCAGGCCCGTGGCGAGAAGGTCATCGCCTTCAAGAAGCGCCGCCGCCAGAATTCGAAGCGCAAGCGCGGCTTCCGCGCCGAACTGACCATCGTGCGCATCACCGACATCCTCACCGGCGGCAAGCAGCCGGAGATGAAGAAGGGTGACGCCTCTGCCGTCGCGCTCAAGGCCGGCTCGTCCGAGACCAAGGGCAAGGCCGCTGCGAAGCCTGCTCCGAAGGCCGCCAAGGCTGCCGCGACCGCCGAGGCGATCGACGCCTCGAACCTCTCGCTGATCTCGGGCGTCGGCCCGACCATCGAGAAGAAGCTTCGCGCGGCCGGCATCACCTCCTGGAACGACATCGCCGCCTGGTCCGAGGCCGACGTCGCCAAGTGGGACGAGGAGCTCAAGCTCCGTGGCCGCGCCACCCGCGAGGAATGGGTGATCCAGGCCAAGGAATTGCTGGCCGGCAAGCCC
>DATDBB010000201.1:0-9137 GCA_036525085.1 Allobosea sp. | reverse complement strand
GTAGTGCAGCAGGAAGGTTTCCTTGTAGGTGCCTTCCAGCGAGTCGATGAACTGCTCGTCGTCGCCGGTGCCGAGCGTGGTCACGACCAGCGCCTGCGTCTCGCCGCGGGTGAACAGGGCCGAGCCGTGGGTGCGCGGCAGGATGCCGGCTTCCGAGACGATCTTGCGGACCGTCTTGAGGTCGCGACCGTCGATGCGCACGCCGTCGTCCAGGATCATCCAGCGCACGACCTTGGCCTGCGCCTCCTTGAACTGGCTGCCGACCTGCTCCTTGGAGAACGTGGTGACACCGTCGGGCGTCTCCGAGACCAGGGCCTGCATCTTCGCCTTGGCGGCGTCGAGGGCCTTGTAGCGCTCGGCCTTGGTCCGGATCTGGTAGGCGGCACGAATGTCGGCATCGACCAGCTTGAGCACGGCGTCGAGCACGACGGAGTTGTCGGCCGGGGTATAGTCGCGGGGCTCCTTGGCGGCCTTCTCGGCCAGGCGGATGATCGCATCGATCACCGGCTGGAAGTGCTTGTGGCCGAACATCACGGCGCCGAGCATGATCTCCTCGGAGAGCTGCTTGGCTTCCGATTCCACCATCAGCACGGCGTCCGGCGTACCGGCGACGACGAGGTCGAGCGCCGATTCCTTGATCTCGTCGACCAGCGGGTTGAGCTTGTAGGCGCCGTCGAAATAGCCGACTCGGGCAGCGCCGACCGGGCCGGTGAACGGCACGCCAGACAGCGTCAGGGCGGCGGAGGCGGCGACCATCGCGACGATGTCGGGGTCGTTCTCGAGGTCATGCTGCAGCACGGTGCAGACGACCTGCGTCTCGTTGCGGTAGCCCTCGACGAAGAGCGGGCGGATCGGCCGGTCGATCAGGCGCGAGACCAGCGTCTCCTTCTCGCTTGGGCGTCCCTCGCGCTTGAAATAGCCGCCGGGAATGCGGCCGGCTGCGAAGGTCTTTTCCTGGTAGTTCACGGTCAGCGGGAAGAAATCGATCCCGGGCTTGGGCGACTTGGCGGAGACCACGGTCGCGAGCACGACGGTCTCGCCATAGGTGGCGAGCACGGCGGCATCGGCCTGGCGGGCGATCTTGCCGGTTTCGAGCACGAGCTTGCGCCCGCCCCAGATCAGTTCTTCGGTCTGTACATCGAACATGAGATTGTCTTTCGGATCGGATGCGACCCGGCCGGTCTCCCAAGCCCATGGACAAGACGGCGAAACGCTCGGTTCCGGACGAAATCGCGCCCGAGCGCTTGGCGATCCTGCCATGGACGAAGAGAGCGCCCGGCGGGTCATGCGGCAGGCCGCCCATGCGGCCGTCGCGTTGTAGCGGGATCGATGCCGCACCATTGCGGCAGGCCCCTTATGCAAGCGCCCGGAGCGATGTCGCACCGGGCGTTGAGCGTCAGGCGTCGATCAGCGGCGGATGCCGAGCTTCTCGATCAGCGTCCGGTAGCGCGGCTCGCTCTTGCTCTTCAGATAGTCGAGCAGCGAACGGCGCTGCGAGACCATCTTGAGAAGGCCACGACGGGAGTGGTTGTCCTTGGTGTGCGACTTGAAGTGGCCGGTCAGGTTGTTGATGCGCTCCGTCAGGATCGCAACCTGGACTTCCGGCGAGCCGGTGTCGTTCGGCTTGGTGGCATACTCGCTCAGGAGCGCGGTCTTGCGCTCGGCAGTGATCGACATCGTATGATCCTTCGGTTGGGTGTTGATCTGGCGGGCCATAGCCGGGATGTCGTCCAGCAGGGTCCGAAGCCCGCGATCCGCCTCATCGAGGAGGGGGCGCGCAGCCGGTTTTGAGGCCGGATGGCGGGGGTATACACGAAATCGGCGGAAAGACCAGCGGCCTCGACGGAACCTCTCGCGCGGGCATCCGTTCTGGTCTCATCGGTCGAACCGCAGGTGTTGCGTCATGCGAAATTCGGACAAGGATCGCCTCATAGTCGCGCTGGCGGCGCAGTTGCGGGCGGAGCGCGAGACAAGGGAGGTGCTCGCGGATGTGATCAGGAACGGCCAGATCGACCGTGACGTTTTGCTCGCCGTCCTCGAGGACCCGATCCCCGCTGCATTGCAGGAGGATCTCGTCCGCGCCGACAGGCTCGCATCGACCCCGCAACTCCGACATATGAGGGCTGCCTGATGGCGCCCCGCCCCGCCTGGAAGGGCTATCTCAAGCTCTCGCTCGTCTCCTGTGCCGTCGAGCTGACGGGCGCGACCGATCACAGCGAGAAGGTCTCGTTTCGCGTCATCAACCGCAAGACCGGCAACACCGTCCGGCGCCAGTACGTCGACAGCGTCACCGGCAAGCCGGTGGAGGATGACGACGAGGTCAAGGGCTACGAGATCGGCGACGACGAGTATCTGCTCGTCGAGGAGGACGAGATCGACGCGGTGCAGATCGAATCCTCGCACACGCTCTCGATCGAGCAGTTCGTCGATCGCGCCGATATCCCGCAGATCTATTTCGATACGCCCTATTACGTCACGCCTTCGGACGACGTGTCGGAAGAGGCCTTCGCCGTGATCCGCGAGGCCATGGCGCGCCAGAAGAAGGCCGGCATCGCCCGCATCGTGCTCTATCGCCGCGAAAGACCGGTGATGATCGAGCCCTTCGACAAGGGGCTGCTGCTGACGACGCTGCGCTACGACAAGACGGTGCGAAAGCCCGACGAGATCTTCGCGGGCATGGCCAAGCCGAAAATCGATCCGGAACTGATCGAACTCGCGACCCATATCATCGACAAGAAGCAGGCGGCTTTCGACCCGTCGGGCTTCGAGGACCGCTATGAAGCCGCGTTGCTCGACCTGATCAAGGCCAAGCAGAAGGGCAAGAAGCCGCCCGTGGTGCAGGCGGCCGAGCGCCCGGCCAATGTCGTCAACCTGTTCGAGGCGCTGAAGAAGAGCCTCGCCGGGGATGATGACGAGGCCGCCGGCGGCAAGCCCGCAGCGACGAAGAAGGGGGCGCCCGCAAAGGCCGGTGCAAAGAAACCACCCGCCAAGGCGCGCAAATCGGTCTGAGGAGCAGAGCGCGATGGCGACGCTGGACCTCTATCGCGCCAAGCGTGACTTTACGCGCACCAAGGAGCCTAAGGGCGCCGCGGCAGGCAAGAAGAAGGTCGCTGCCGCGCAGGGCGGCGCCTTCGTCGTTCACAAGCATGCGGCGCGGCGCCTGCATTACGATCTTCGGCTCGAGCATGACGGCGTGCTCTGGTCCTGGGCGGCGACGCGTGGCCCGAGCCTCGATCCCGACGAGAAGCGCCTCGCCGTCCATGTCGAGGACCACCCGCTCGAATATGGCGGCTTCGAGGGCACGATTCCCGAAGGCCAGTACGGCGCGGGCTCGGTGATCGTCTGGGACGAAGGGCGCTGGGTTCCCGAAGGCGATCCCGCCTTCGGCATGGCGAAGGGCCATCTCTCCTTCATCCTGCAGGGCCACAAGCTCGCCGGGCAATGGCATCTGGTTCGGCTGAAACCGCGCGGTGGCGAGAAGCGCGACAACTGGCTGCTCATCAAGGTCGACGACGCAGCCGCCCGCACTGACGGCGACATTCTCGAAAACGCGCCGAACTCGGTGAAATCGGGTCTCAGTATCGAGGAGATCGGAAGCGGCAAGGCTACGCAGGGGAAAATCTGGGCGAAGACGAAACGGCCGGCCAGCGGCGGTGTCAGTTCAGCGAGCGGCAAGCCGGGCCGCGCGGCCAAGGCGAAGCCTGCGCGCAAGACGAAGGCGGCCGGTGAGACACTGCCCCGCTTCGTCGAACCCTGCCTCGCGACGCTCCGCGACAAGCCACCGGCCGGCGAGAACTGGCTGCACGAGGTCAAGTTCGACGGTTACCGTCTGCAGGCGCGCATCGAGGGCGGCAAGGCCACGCTGCTGACCCGGTCGGGGCTCGATTGGACCGAGCGCTTCGGCAAAGGGCTGGCGGAGGCGCTGGCGGCCTTGCCATGCGAGAGCGCGCTGATCGACGGCGAGGTCGTGGCGCTCGGGGAAAGCGGGATCTCCTCCTTCGGCGCGCTGCAGGAGGCGCTGTCGGTAGGCGCGACGGACCATCTCGTTTTCTTCGCCTTCGATCTCCTGCATCTCGACGGCGAGGACCTGCGCGGCGATCCGCTGATGGCCCGCAAGGAAAGGCTGGAAGACCTGCTCCGGGCGGCAGGCGACGAGGGGCCGCTGCGCTACAGCGAGCATTTCGTCGAGCCCGGCCAGACGATGCTGCGTCATGCCTGCCGCATGGGGCTGGAGGGCGTCGTCTCCAAGCGGGCCGACGCGCCCTATCGCAGCGGGCGCGGCCGCGACTGGATCAAGTCGAAATGCACGCAGCGTCAGGAATTCGTCATCGCCGGCTATGTGCCGTCGAAAGGTTCCGGCCGCGAACTCGGCTCGATCGTCACGGCCTATCATGAAGCTGGCGCGCTCAAGCCCGCGGGCCGCGTCGGTACGGGCTTCACCCGCAGATCAGCCGCCGCGCTCAAGGCACGTCTCGACGAGATCCGGCGCAACTCCTCGGCCTTCGAGGGCGCGGCCGGGCGCGAACGCGGCATCGTCTGGGTCGAACCAGAGCTCGTCGCAGAGGTCGAGTTCCGCGCCTGGACCAGCTCGAAGACGCTGCGCCATGCCAGCTATCTCGGGCTGCGCGAAGACAAGCCGGCGGGCGAGGTCGTCGCCGAGCGACCCGAGGAAGAGGGCAAGGCAGCCAATTCCTCGAAGCCGCGTACGCAGGGTACGAAGCGAACGAGGGTCAAGGCCGTCCCGCGCGCCGAGACGAGCGTAACGCTCAGCAGCCCCGACAAGCCGCTCTGGCCCGATATCGGCCTGACCAAGCAGGGGTTGCTCGACTACTACGCGACGATCTGGCCGCTGATGCGCTCCCATGTCGTCGATCGCCCGCTCAGCCTCGTGCGGGCACCCAACGGCATCGAGGGGCATTCCTTCTTTCAGAAGCATGCGATGCCGGGGATGCACGAGGCCGTGCTGCGACAGAAGGACAAGGACGGCGAGGAATTGCTCTACATCCGCGACTTCGACGGGCTGGCGGCCCTCGTGCAGCTCAGTACGGTCGAGATCCATCTCTGGGGCGCGAAGATCGATGCGGTCGAGACACCCGACCAGGTGATCTTCGATCTTGATCCCGACCCCGGCGTGCCGCTCGATCGCGTGCGCGATGCCGCCTTGGGCGTGCGTGAGAAGCTTCGCGAGGTGGGCTTCGCGAGCTTGCTCAAGACCTCCGGCGGCAAGGGCTATCATGTCGTCGTGCCGCTGAAGCCTCGGGCGGGCTGGGACCGCGTCAAGGGCTTCGCCCGCGACTTTGCCCAGGCCATGGCGCAGTCGGAGCCGGCGCTCTACACCGCGACGCTGTCGAAGAAGGCCCGAAAGGGCAAGATCTTCATCGATTATCTGCGCAATGGCCGGGGTTCGACAGCGATCGCACCCTATTCGACGCGCGCCCGTCCCGGCGCCTCCGTCGCCATGCCGATCGCCTGGGAGGCTCTCGCGAGAACCGCGCCCGATGCCTTCAAGGCCGAGGCCATCCGCGACGACGGCCCACCGCCAGATATCTGGGCCGATTTCTTCGACGGTTCAAAACCCTTGATCGGTAAGAGCTGATCTCGCTCGCTTCAGGGCTGGAGCATTTCGCCGCGATCATAGCGCCGCTGCGCTTCCTGCACCGCGCCGATATGCGTCTCGGCCCATATCGTCAGGGCCTGAACCGTCTGCGCCAGCGTTCGCCCCAGCTCCGTCAGCGAATACTCCACCGTGACGGGCACGGTGGCGAAGACCTCCCGCCGCACCAGCCCGTCGCGTTCGAGGCTCTTCAGCGTCTGAGACAGCATCTTCTGCGAGATGCTCTCGATGCGGCGGCGCAGCTCGTTGAAGCGCAGCGTCTCGCGATCGAGCATGATCAGGATCAGCACGGCCCATTTGTCGCCGATGCGGTCGAGCACCTGTCGCGTCGGGCATTGCGCGCTGAAAGCGTCGGGTCGTTGCAGCATGGCGGTTTCCCCGAAGTGACCATGTCTCGCGAAAGTGCCTTCTTTACGGGCGGCACGGGGCGGGCCATGTGGGTTCCATTGGATTGTTGGTATCCGTTGGTTACCAGAACAAGGAACCCCTGTCATGACCATCGCACTCATCGGCGCCACCGGCTTCATCGGCTCGCGCATCCTCACCGAACTCGTCTCGCGCGGCCATGCCGTCACCGCGATCGTCCGCAATCCGGAAAAGGTGCCGGCGCTCGCCGGCGTCACCCCGGTCAAGGGCGACATTTTCGACAAGGAGGGCCTCGCGGCGCTTCTCGCCGGCCATGAGGCGGTGATCAGTTCGGTGCACTATCTGGCGAGCGATGCCGAGGCGCTTCTCGGCGCTGTGAAGCAGTCCGGTGTGAAGCGCTACCTCGTCGTCGGCGGCGCCGGCAGCCTCGAAGTGGCCCCCGGCGTGAAGCTGTTCGACACACCGGAATTCCCGGCAATCTATCTCGAAGAGGCCAGGAAGGGCGGCGCTTATCTCGACTTGCTCAAGCAGGAAAAGGCCCTCGACTGGACCTTCCTGTCGCCCTCGGCGATCATCGCGCCGGGCGAGCGCACCGGCAAGTTCCGCCTCGGCCTCGACCAGCTTCTCGTCGATGGCCAGGGCGAGAGCCGCATCTCGGCCGAGGATTATGCGATCGCGTTGGTGGACGAGCTGGAGAAGCCCGCCCATAGCCGCCGCCGTTTCACGGTTGGATACTGACCTCCGGGGTGATGCGCGCGCGGCGGAACTGCATCTCGCCGATGCTGAGCACGCCGCGCCGCATCTCGCCCTTGGCGAGGTGGCCGCTGTCGCTCTCGAAATAGAGCCGGGAGCGATCGACCTGGTAGCGGCCATGATGCCAGGCGGACAGGGTCTGCTTGGCCTTGTTGTAGCGGCCGTCCGGCCGCAGCTCGATGACGATCGCGCCGTCATCGGTCGTCCAGCGGCCCAGCGCCGCGCGCTCGAACGCATCGGCCTCGTCGAACGCCGCGATCTCGAGCGAGCGGGAGGGCCGGGCCGAAGGGACCAGATTGGCGGCGAAGTGGCTCAGCGAGTGAAGCATCTGTGCGAGTGGCATGGTCGGGTCTCCAAATCTTGCGGGATCGACCCTGGCCGTCCAGGATCGAACCTTGAGAACCGGCTGTCGCGCGACGCAGGCAGCAGGTTCAATACGGGCTGGCGGTTGGCCGCACGATGATCTCGCTGACGTCCACCTCGCCGGGCTGCTCGATCGAGAAGGCGATGGCCCGCGCGATCGCGTCGGGCTCGATCGCGATCTGGCGAAACGCGGCCATGGCAGCCTGGGCGCCGGGGTCAGTGATGGTGGAGGCGAGCTCGGACCGGGTGACGCCGGGCGAGATCACAGTGACACGTATGTCGTCATGCTCCTGGCGCAAGCCCTCGGAGATCGCGAGCACCGCAAATTTCGTCGCGCAATAGACGGCAGCGGTCGGGTAGACCTGATGCCCACCGATCGAGGAGATGTTGACGAACTGGCCGGAGCCCTGCCGCTTCATGATCGGCAGTCCCGCCTTGATGCCGTGCAGCACGCCGCGGATGTTGACGTCGATCATCCGGTCCCATTCGTCGATCTTGCCGGCGTCGAGTCGTGAGAGCGGCATCAGCCCGGCATTGTTGACGACGACGTCGAGGCGCCCGAACGCGGATAGGGCGTAGGAGAGGAAGTTCTCGACATCATCGGCATCGGCGACATCGACCGCCTTCAGCCGAATCGAGCCGTCGGCTGCCCTGATCTCCGCGGCGAGCGCTTCGAGGCGATCGGCCCGGCGCGCTCCGATCACGACATGGGCGCCTCGCGCCGCCAGCAGCCGCGCCGTGGCTTCGCCGATGCCGCTGCTCGCCCCGGTGATGGCGACGACCTTACCTTCGATTCCAGACATGATGCTCTCCTGTGGGTCTTGGCTGCCGGACGCGTCAGGCGTTCCGGTATGGGAGAAGCAATGCCGCGGCGAGCGCACCGGGTGGTAGACCAATGCAGCGCAAGGATTGCCTGATCCTCCAGAGAAGTGCTTTTCCAGTCGCTCCCGAAGCGCGGATCGTTGTATGAAAATCCAGACACGGCACGCATGGACGCTGTGCTGACGGTTGCTGGAGGCGGCACATGCAGCAGGTCGAGGACCTAGCGGGACTGATCGGGCGTCTCTGCGCAAGCGACGGGATTCACCAGACGGCGATCCCGCGGTTGGTGCTGATCCGCTCGGGCCAGCCGACCGAACCCCTGCACGCCCTGCACGAGCCTGCCCTGTGCATCGTCGTGCAGGGTCGCAAGCAGGTGATGCTGGGCGACCGCGTCTATCACTATGACCGCAGCCAGTATCTGGTGGTGTCCGTGGACCTGCCGGTGATCGGTCAGGTCGTCGAGGCCACGGATGAAGAGCCCTATCTCTGCCTCCGGCTCGATCTCGACCCCATCATGCTCGGCGCGATCATGCTGGAAGCGGGCGTCGCTGATGCCGACGCCGGTGGTGCGGGATCAGGCCTGACGCTGAGTCCGGTGGCGCCGGAGCTGCTGGACGCCGCGCTGAGGCTGGCCCGGCTGCTGGAGACGCCCCGCGACATCGCCATGCTGGCGCCCTTGGCCGAGCGCGAGATCCTCTATCGCCTGATGACGGGCGAGCAGGCGGCGCGTTTGCGCCAGATCGCCACGGGCGAAAGCCGGCTGCAGCAGGTCAACCGCGCGATCGGCTGGATCAAGCGCAATTACGACAAGGCCTTCAGCGTCGAGACGCTGGCGCAGGAGGCCCGCATGAGCCCCTCCGCGCTGCATCAGCACTTCAAGGCGGTAACGGCGATGAGCCCGCTGCAATATCAAAAGCAGCTGCGCCTGCAGGAAGCCCGGCGCCTGATCCTCGGCGCGACGCTGGATGCCGCCTCCGCCGGTTTTCGTGTCGGCTATGAGAGCCCGTCGCAATTCAGCCGCGAGTACCGTCGCCTCTTCGGCGCGCCGCCGCTGCGGGATGCGGCCCGGCTGCGCAGTGCCGGCCTCGAGATGACCGGGGCCTGAACCGCTGCGCGGTCCAGGCCCCGGTTCGGGCTCGTTTCAGGCGCGGGGCCGCTCAGAACTCTTCCCAGCCGGTGTCGCTGGCGCGGCTGTTGGCAACCTTCTTGGCCGGGGCGC
>DATDBB010000200.1:0-2312 GCA_036525085.1 Allobosea sp. | reverse complement strand
TGCAGGGCGAGCGCCTTCTCGACCGCGTCGATCGCGCGCACGACGCCGGCGCAAAAGCCGCGCGGCGCGCAAAGCAGGATGTCGAGCGGCGGCTTGGTCACGAAAGGGATCCGGTGGACGTCGCGCCTTCTTTCGGCGTCGGGCCGGCGATGTCAAGGAATCGCGGCGTCGCGGGCCATGCTCGCCAGTCACGGCCCAAGCCGCGGCGAAGCCCTCGCAGGATCGCCTACGACACACTAGATTGCGCGCTCCGGCCAGCGCGCCTGTGGCGTGCCGACAACCTCCGCCAAACGAGCAAGTCACTTCAACCAGGGCAAGCCATGGCCGACGCCTCCCATACCAGCTATCTGCCGCCGATCCTGACCTTCTGCGCCGGCGCAGTGGTCGCCGTGCCGCTGTTCCGCAAGCTCGGCCAGTCGGCCGTGCTGGGCTATCTGGCGGCGGGGATCGTGATCGGCCCATCCGTGCTGGCGCTGATCCGCGACCCCGACACGATCCGTGGCGTCGCCGAGATCGGCGTCGTCCTGCTGCTCTTCCTCGTCGGCCTCGAACTGCAGCCGTCGCGGCTCTATTCGATGCGCAAGGACATTCTCGGCGCGGGCCTCTCGCAGATGGCGCTGAGCGCCGTCGTGATCGGCGGCGTCGGCTGGTGGTTCGGCCTGTCGGCCGGTGGGGCGGTCGCAGTCGGCCTGGCGCTGGCGCTGTCGGCCACCTCGATCGCGCTGCAGGTGCTGGAGGAGCGAGGCGACGGGCATGAGGCCTATGGCCGGCGGACCTTCTCGATCCTGCTGTTCCAGGACATCTCGATCGCGCCGGCGCTCGCCCTGCTGCCGCTGCTCGCCACCACGGGGGCAACGGCCGGCGACGCGACGCAGACCTTGACCGGCATCGGGCTGTGCGTGCTCGCCATCGCCTTCATCGTGCTGGCCGGGCGCTATGTGCTGAACCCGTTCTTCCGCATCCTGGCCAAGGCCGGCGCCAAGGAGGTGATGACGGCGGCCGCCCTGCTCGTCGTGCTCGGCGCCGCGCTGCTGATGGAGCAGGTCGGGCTGTCCATGGCGATGGGCGCCTTCCTCGCCGGCGTTCTGCTGGCGGAATCGCATTTCCGGCACGAGCTCGAGGCCGATATCGAGCCGTTCCGCGGCGTTCTGCTCGGGCTGTTCTTCATGGCGGTCGGCATGTCGCTCGACCTGAAGCTGGTGCTCGACAACGCGCTGCTGCTGGCTGTCGCGGCGCCGCTGCTGGTGCTGTTCAAGATCGCCGTCGCGGCGACGATCCTGCGCGTCTCCTGCTCCTCGACCATGGAGGCGATCCGCGCCGGTGCGCTGCTCTCGCCCGCCGGCGAGTTCGCCTTCGTGCTGCTGCCGCTCGGCGTCTCGCTGGGACTGCTGGCGCCGCCGCAGGCGGCCATCGCCACCGCGCTCGCGGCGCTGTCGATGCTGATCGGCCCGGTCGTCGCCAAGCTGATCGACGCCTGGCTGCTGGCGCGCGTGACGCAGGAGGTCATCGAAGAGGATTTCTCCGATGCGGGCACCGCCTCCGTCATCGTCGTCGGCTTCGGCCGGTTCGGCCAGGTGGTGACGCAGGCGCTGCTGCTCCAGCACATCGACGTCACCATCATCGATTCCGATGTCGAGCGCATCCGCTCCGCCGCCAAGTTCGGCTTCAAGATCTACTACGGCGACGGCACGCGGCTCGACGTGCTGCGGGCGGCCGGCGCGGAGAAGGCACGCATCATCTGCGTGTGCATCGACGACCGGCATGCCGCGCTGCGCATCGTCGAGATGGCCAAGGCCGAGTTCCCGCAGGCACGCATCCATGCGCGCGCCTATGATCGCGTCCACGCCATCGACCTGATGAAAGCCGATGTCGACTACCAGATGCGCGAGACCTTCGAATCGGCGCTGGGCTTCGGCCGCGTGACCCTGGAAGGGCTCGGACTGAGCTATGACGAGGCCAGCCTCGTGATCGAGCATGTTCGTGACCGCGACGCGCAGCGCATGGAAATCCAGTTCCACGAAGGCATCGCTGCCGGCCTCACCAAGGTGCCGCGCGTCACGCCGGAGCCGCTGGTGAAGCCGAAGGGCAAATCGAAGGCGCTGACCGCGGAGACGCAGGAGGTGATCGAGGATGGCGGAGCCGAAGTCGCGGTCGGCGGCGTCGGCGAGCCCGAGCGGTGAGCATGGCTACCGGTGCGAAGGCAGCCGTCTTCGTCAGCGGCTCGCTGATGCGCCATGTCGCGGTGATGACCGGGACGGGCGCGATCGGCCTGATGGCGATCTTCCTCGTCGACCTTTTGTCGCTGCTCTACG
>DATDBB010000199.1:0-6051 GCA_036525085.1 Allobosea sp. | reverse complement strand
CCCGCGGAAGGCCTCGTGGCGGAGTGGTTACGCAGAGGACTGCAAATCCTTGCACCCCGGTTCGATTCCGGGCGAGGCCTCCAAATTCCCCAACCAGCAATGACGTGAGGGCGGCGACGAAGCTGCCGGCGACGGCCGTGGACCGCCGCGCTGCAACGTCTTGCCTTTTCCGGCGCGCTCGAACAGAAAGCTCTCCAAGGCGGCAGTGACGCCGGTCGGGGCAGGGCGCCTTGTGCGCATTCCGGTCGGACATAGCCAGGACCAGGCCATGAGTGCCGCGGACGGAGATTTCGGGACATGGAGAGTTTCGCCGCACTGCGCCGCATGATGGTCGATTGCCAGCTGCGGACCTATGACGTGACCGATCGTGCCGTCCTGGCCGCGGCCGACGAGGTTCCGCGCGAGGCCTTCCTGCCGCAATCGCTGTCGCATCTGGCGTATCTCGATCAGCCGGTGGCGCTGCCCGGAACCGGCCGGGCGCTGATGACCCCGATGGTGATTGCACGCATGATTCAGGCGCTCGATCTGCAGCCCGGCGAGCAGGTCCTCGAATATGGCGGTGGAACCGGCTACGGAGCCGCCCTGATGGCGCGGATGGGAACGCAGGCGGCCCTCTGGGAGCCCGATGCCGAGGCCTTCGCGATGGCAGAATCGTCCCTCCGTGCCGCCGCCGCGAACGTCTCCATTACGGAGAAACGCCCCTCCACCGAGGCGCGATTCGACGCGATTCTGGTCAGCGGCGCCTGCGAGACCGTTCCGGAAACACTTTTTTCGCTGCTGCGCGAAGGCGGGCGTTTGATCGCGGTCGACGGGCTGGGCCGGTCGGCAAGGGTCAATTTGTACCAGAAGTCGGGGGGGAAAGTGTCCGGCCGCCCTGTTTTCGACGCAGCGGCGCCCGTTTTGGCCGAGTTTCGCCGCGCACCGGCATTCGTCTTCTGATTAAGTAAAGTGTCGCATTTTTGCGGCACTATGGAACTCACGCTCTGCTCGAACCGCTCGCCACGTTGGCGGACAAGGCCAACCGGGCTATGTGTTATGTTGAATTTATGCCGAGGCGAGGGCGATGCCTGGGCGCGACTTGAGTCCGCACATGAGGCGTCCATTGATAAGACGTAGTAAAAATACGAAGACCGCCCGCCTCGGCTTGGCCGCAGCGCTTGGTCTTGTGCTCACCTCCGGCGTCTCATCGGCGGCTCTCGCGCAGACGATGGACGCGGCACTTTCGCGTGCCTATTCCGGCAATCCGACGTTGAATGCGCAGCGCGCCTCGGTGCGGGCCACCAACGAAAACGTGCCACAGGCGCTCTCGGGCTATCGGCCGCGCATCACCGCGTCCGCCGATATCGGCGCCAGCATTACCGACGCGAATGTCCCCGGCGTTCCCGGAAATTCGGTCTCGCGTCTTGGCCCTCGCGGCGCCGGCGTGCAGATCGACCAGAACATCTTCGACGGCGGCAGGACCCGCAGCTCGGTCAGCCAGGCCGAATCGCAGGTTCTCGGTGCCCGGGCCACCTTGCTGAACACCGAGCAGAACGTGCTGCTCGACGCCGCCACGTCCTATATGAACGTGTTGCGCGACACGGCGATCCTCACCCTCAATCGCAACAACGTCGAGGTTCTCGAGGAGCAGCTGCGCCAGACGCGCGACCGCTTTCAGGTCGGTGAAGTGACGCGCACGGACGTCGCCCAAGCGGAGGCGCGCCTGTCGCAGGCGCAATCGCAGGCGATTCTTGCCGAATCGAACCTCAAGACCTCGATCGCGCGCTATCGCCAGAATGTCGGCGCCGAGCCGAAGCAGCTTGCGCCGGGCCGTCCGGTCGAGAATCTCCTGCCGAAGTCGCTGCCCGCCGCGCTGAACACGGCGCTGGCCGGCCATCCCGCGATCATCGCCTCGCTGCATGGCGTCGATGCCGCGGAGCTGCAGGTCAAGGTCACCGAAGCCGACCTTTATCCGGTGCTCGGCGTTCGCGGCGCCGTACAGCAGCGCTACGACTCGACCATTTTCGGTGACAACCGCACCTCGGCCAGCGTCGTCGGCACGCTGACGATCCCGATCTATGAGGGCGGCCAGGTCTATTCGCGCACCCGGCAGGCCAAGGAGACGGCCGGTCAGCGCCGGATCGAGGTCGATACGCAGCGCGACACCGTGCGCGCCGCCGTGGTATCGGCCTGGGGCGCCCATGACGCTGCCAAGGCGCAGATCATTGCCGCGCAGGCGCAGGTGCAGGCGGCTGAAACCGCGCTCGCCGGCGTCCGCGAGGAGGCCAAGGTCGGCCAGCGCACGACACTCGACGTCCTCAACGCGCAGCAGGAACTGGTGATCGCGCGCTCGACGCTGGTGACGGCTCAGCGTGACCGCGTCGTCGCGTCCTACGCCGTGCTCTCGGCGATCGGTCGCCTCTCCGCCACCACCCTGAAGCTGAAGGCCGAGGTCTACGACGCCCGCAGGCACTACGATCAGGTCAAGGGCCTGCTCTGGGGAACGCAGACGCCCGACGGTCGCTGAGCGACCCGTCTCGGCGCGAGAAGCCGCGCACCATAATGGTTGCAAAAGCTCGACGGCGCACGGCCGTCGAGCGGCTTGAGCAGACATCCGGCCACGCTCGTCGACATTCGCGCAACAGGCGGACTTTTCCCTGTGGGCGGAAGGACATGCAGCCTTGCCTGACGGGGGATGCGTGAAATACTCGATGATCGGGCGGCGTTGATTCTTTCGGTGCGCCCGGAGTCGAGTGGTCCGGATCCAGATGAACGCGCAACCGAAGCCAAACGAACCGTCGATGGAGGAGATTCTCGCCTCCATCCGACGGATCATTTCGGATGATGAGGTCAAGCCGGCCGAGGCGGAGAGCGAGCCCGCGCCTGTGGCGGAAGAACCGGCTGCCGTCGACATCGACGAAGACGTTCTCGACCTTGGCGCCGAAGCTGCCCTCGTGCTGCCCCCGGAGCCGGAAGCCAAGGCGAAGCCGGTCGATGGCGACATCGACTTTCTCGATCCTCCCGCTCCCGCTCCCGAGCCTGTGCAGGCCGCTCCTGAGCCCCCACCGGAGCCCATCGCGCCGCCGGTCTTCGCCGCAGTTCCTCCGCCTCCGCCCGAGGCGCCGTTCGACATGGCCCAGTTGCTGTCGGACCAGACCAGCTCGGCCGTCACCAGCGCCTTCGGGCAGCTGGCGCATACCGTGCTTTCGAACAATGCCCGCACGCTCGAGGATCTCGTCAAGGACATGCTCAAGCCGATGCTCAAGGGCTGGCTGGACGACAACCTGCCGACGATGGTTGAGCGCCTCGTGCGTGCCGAGATCGAGCGCGTTGCGCGCGGCGGCCGCAACTGAGGCGTTCGCCGCACACGCGCGATCATCGAGGCTAGAGGCGGCCGATCACCGCCCACGCAGAGCCCGACGGCGTGGAGCGGGAGCGCGCTTGACGTTGTCGAACGCACCGGCCTCGTTGAGACGCTTGAACGCGAACGCCAGCAGCGTCAGCGCCGCGGTCGGCGCACCGAGCCGCGAAACCAGCATCGACAGACCCACGGCCACAGGGCGCGGATAGCGGCCCGAAGCGGCCTCGGCGGCGATCCAGGCGCCGGTGGCGTGGACGAGCAGGTTCATCATAGCACTACCTTCCGGTTCAGGCCGAGATCGGGCTTCACGCCGGTCAGCGCGGCGGCCGCCATCTTGACGGTGTTGACGACCTTGCCGTCGCCGGCCCAGAACTCCGCCATCGAAGGCCGCACGCGCAGCACGCGGATGTTCGGATCGTTCTCGTCGTCCCAGAACGCCCTGTTGCTGGCATCCCACAGGTCGTGGACCTTGGCGCGGTCGTCGAGGACGGTCGCCGTGCCCGTCACCGAAACGTAGCGCATGCCGCTATTGTCCGCGAAGGTCACGCAGACATTGTCGTTGACGTTGATCTCGTCGTCCTTGTGGTGGCGGCGATCGCTCAGAAAGTAGATCGCATCCTCCTCGCGATCGCCATGGGCGTGCATGGGGCGAGCGCGCAGTTCATCGCCTTGGCCGCCATGGGTGACGAGCATCGCGAACTTGATGTCGTCGATGAGGTCCCAGACTTTGTCCTGGTCGGTGTGATGGCTCATGATGAGGCTCCTCGCTTGTCGAGACCTCAACCGACGGATCGTGCGACGGTTCCGCTACCGGCGTAAAAACGAATCTCGCGCCCGTGGAAGAACTCGCGCCCGTGGAAACGTGCGGCCGCGATGGAACGCCTTCGGAGCTCGTGCGTATCAGCGTCGCGGCCCATGCCGCGCTCGTCGCACAGTTTCCGAGGGGACACATCATGAAGAAGCCCGCATCCAGCCCCGCCATCGCCAAGGCGGCTGCCGGCAAGAACGCCGCGACCAAGACCGCTTCGGCAAAGACATCTTCGGCCAAGACCTCCTCAGCCAAGAGCATCGCCAAGTCCGCAACGACGAAGATCGTCAAGAGCAGCAAGGTCGACCTCGCCTCCAACACGAAAAGCCAGATCGCCGGCCTGCTCAATGCGCGCCTCGCAGACGGCATCGATCTCGCGCTTTTGACCAAGCAGGCGCACTGGAACCTGAAGGGGCCGGGCTTCATCGGCGTCCACCAGATGCTGGACGGCTTCCGCAAGGAACTCGATGACCATGTCGACACCGTCGCGGAGCGCATCGCCCAACTCGGGGGCATCGCCTTCGGCACGGTTCAGACGACCGCCGCTTCCACTTCGCTCGAGCCCTATCCGACGGAAATCGTCTCGGTTCGCGACCATCTCGACGCGCTGATCGCCCGCTATGCCGAGACCGCCAATCTCGTCCGCGAGGCGATCGACGCCAGCGACGAGGCTGGCGACGCCGGCACGGCCGATCTGCTGACCGCCTATTCGCGCATGCTCGACAAGGCGCTCTGGTTCCTCCAGTCGAACCTGCCGGGCTGACCGGCCATGCCCTTGGCGCGACGCGCTTGCCACAAGTGCCGCGGTTGACGCGAGGGGTCTGCTTGGGCTCTTAAGTCCTCCGACCTTTCAGGCCTTAAATCTTTCGGCCGGGGCATGACCCCGGCCGTTCTGCGTTCGAGCGAAGCGATGATGGACAAGACATTCGAGCCGGCCGCCGTCGAAGCGCGGATCAGCAAGGCCTGGGAAGAGGCGAACGCCTTTGCCGCCGGCCGGGGCGCTCAAGCAGGCGCCGAGCCCTATTGCATCGTCATCCCGCCGCCGAACGTCACCGGCTCGCTGCATATGGGACACGCGCTCAACAACACGCTTCAGGACGTGCTCTGCCGCTTCGAGCGCATGCGCGGCAAGGACGTGCTCTGGCAGCCGGGCACCGACCATGCCGGCATCGCGACGCAGATGGTCGTCGAGCGCAGGCTCGCCGCCGAGAACAAGACCGATCGCCGCACGATGGGCCGCGAGGCCTTCCTGGCCGAGGTCTGGAAGTGGAAGGACGAGTCGGGCGGCACGATCGTCAACCAGCTGAAGCGCCTCGGCGCCTCCTGCGACTGGTCGCGCGAGCGCTTCACCATGGATGAGGGCCTGAGCGCGGCCGTGCTCAAGGTCTTCGTCGGGCTGCACAAGCAGGGCCTGATTTACCGCGCCAAGCGCCTGGTGAACTGGGATCCGAAGTTCCAGACCGCGATCTCGGACCTCGAGGTCCTGCAGGTCGAGAAGACCGGCTCGTTCAAATGGCAGCGCGGCGGCGAGGAAGCTTTCGAATCGGCCAAGCTCGACAAGGTCCTGAACAAGGACCCGAACGGGCATCTCTACTATTTCATCTACCCGCTCGAAGGCGCGACCTACGACGCCGACGACGCCTCGACCTTCATCACCGTCGCGACGACGCGGCCTGAGACGATGCTGGGCGATACGGGCGTCGCGGTTCACCCCGAGAATGAGAAGCTCGGGCACCTGATCGGCAGAAACGCGGTCCTGCCGCTTGTCGGCCGCGTCATTCCGATCTTCGGCGACGACTATGCCGACCCCGAAAAGGGCACCGGCGCGGTCAAGATCACCCCGGCGCACGACTTCAACGATTTCGAGGTCGGCAAGCGCCACAAGCTCGCCGTCATCAACATC